>CAYULN010000064.1:0-16041 GCA_964445605.1 uncultured Caulobacteraceae bacterium
TGGAAATCGGCGAAGGCTTCAATGCCGCGACGCTGTAGGGCGAGGAAAACGCTGACGAGATGCGCATGGAAAACGGCCAACCCGTGTTCCTTTCCAACCACGCCGGTGGGATCCTGGGCGGAATCTCGACCTGCCAGACGGTGGTGGCGCGGCTGGCGCTCAAGCCGACCTCGTCGATCCTGACGCCGCGCCGGTCGGTCGATGTCGCAGGCCACGACGTCGATTTGCTGACCAAGGGGCGCCACGACCCGTGCGTCGGCATCCGCGCCGTGCCGGTGGCCGAGGCGATGATGAGTTGCGTACTGCTCGACGCCTTCCTGCGCCATCGCGGGCAAACGGGAGGCGCATTGCACCAACCGGGGGCGTAACCCCCATTGAGGGGGATTTATATGTTGAAGGCTTTTGCCGTTTCAGCCCTGGCATCGGTGGCGTTGCTGTCCGCCCTGTCCGCCAAGGCCGATACCAAGCCCGATCCCTGCGCCAGCCAGGCCTGCCGCAAGGGCGGCTATAATGTCGCCCTGCGCGTCGATGCCAAGAAATACGCCACCGTCCCGGTCAGCCACTCGCCCTACATCCTGCCCAACGGCAGCATCATGATTTTCCCGGGCGAGACCATCGCCGTGCAGTTCACCCTGGATGGCGACAAGCTGACGGCGCCGAAGTTCTACAAGGCTTACGCCCCGCGCTTGCCCGCCCAGGTCACCAGCGGCGGCAAGATGTCCGATCCGGATACGGCCGGCTTGGGCAAGGACGATGCCGGTTCCCTGCCGCCGAACACGGTGCTGCTGTCCTACGGCCAGTTCAAAGGCCAAGCCGGCATGGTGCTGGAAGTCGAGCACAACATGCCGCGCACAGTGAAGCTCGACGCCCTCATGGCTGTGATCCAGCAAGGCGCCTATGTGCAGAAGCCGGCTGCGACCTGCCCGGTCAAGGCCAAGCTGCTGGCTTTCGAGACCTGGCAGCAGCCGTTGGGGCCAATGGTGCTGGCCAATACGCGCTTCGCCGCCGATGGCGATACGACCTGCCGGTAATTTGCAGACTTGTCTAAGGGGAGACTTATGCGAACACATCTACTGACTTGTCTTATGACATTGTCACTGACGCTAATGGCCGGCGCGCCTTGTGCCCGGGCGGAGGCTCCGGCGGTTGCTTCATCCGCATCGCCGCCGTCTGAAGATATTTGCGCCCATACAGCCTGCCGCAAGGGCGGCTTCAACATCGCGGTTCTATGGGAAGACGGCAATTACGTCGGCGTGCCGGTCCCCCATTCCCCTTACGTCCTTGATGATGGCAGCATCATTATTTATCCGGGCGAAACGCTCGCTTTTCAATTCTCCGTCGACGGAGACACGCTTAGCCCGCCGAAGTTTGTGCAACGATTTGCGCCTCGTCACGCCGCTCAGGTTTACGTCGATGGCAAATTGTCGGCCAATCCGGATGACGCCCAATTGCCCCCTCGCCCGGACGTCACGGAGCTGCCACCGAATACGATCCTCATATCGTACGACAATCTGGACGACATGAAAAAAGGCATGGGTACCGGCACATCTCTGGAGGTTGGTAGCACGCTTCCCAAGATGTTGAAGTTCGACGCCACCTTGAACATGCTCAAGACCGTAGGCACCGGTTACGACCCGAAGCACCGCGATACCTGTGCCGTCCAGGCGCACAGCTACGGCGCCATCGCCTGGAGCAATCCCAACGCGTCGATCGTTATCAGGCATTTCCACTTTACGACCGACCTGATGACATGCAGTTGATTCCGGCCTAGGTCGTCCAGGAAGTAATCAGACTGAAGGGGTCGCCGTCGAAGGTGCTGCAATCGCAGAAGCCCAGACCCGGTACGTCATGCGGCTTCGGGCCGTTGTGGCCGTCGGTATATTGCCACAGCCAGTACTTGCTCCAGGTCGGGTGGACGTCCGGCGCGTCGGCGTAACGCGCCCACCACAGGCTGTAGGGCTTGAACTCCTTTACCGGCGTCTTGCCGTAGAGTTCGTACATGTAGGGGCCGGTATAGAGCTTCGGCTTGCGGCCCAGGCGCTTTTCGACCTCGTGCAGGAAGTCGAGCGCGATGGCCGAGGTCATGCTGTTGCCGCCGTTCTTCTCGAAATCGAGCGCGACCAGGGTGTTTTCCGCCGGATTGGCCGCCTTGAGGAAGGCATTGGCCTGCAATTTGGCGTCGGCGGCCGTGCCGAAGTGATAGGCGCCCCACAGCAGGCCGGCCTTTTCCGCCAGCTTACGGCTCTGGGCATAGGTGGTGTCGGCGACGGTGGCGCCTTCGGTGGCCTTGTAGATGATGCCCAGTGTGCCAGCGGCCTTGGCCTTGGCGAAATCCGGCGGCGTGGTGCCGTTCCAGGAATAGTGCGACAGGTCGGCGACGACGGCTTTCGGCATGAGCGTTCCCCTTTTTGATTCGCTTTTGGAATTTTAGGAGCCGATTGGTAAACGATTATAAGTCGGGGCTGGAGCCTATTGTAATTAATACAGTTACAATTATATAGAAGCCATCGAACGGCGTTATATCGCCAAGGAGGACACGATGATCGACAAGCGACCTTACAAGGATCTGGGCGGCGCCAATCATGGCTGGCTGAACGCCAAGCATCACTTTTCCTTCGCAAGCTACTACGATCCCAACAAGATGGGCTGGGGGTCGATCCGCGTCTGGAACGACGATGAAATCGCGCCGCAGTCAGGCTTTCCGCCGCACCCGCACGACAATATGGAGATCATCACCTATGTCCGCGAAGGCGCAATCACGCATCAGGATTCGCTGGGCAACCAAGGGCGCACTGAGGCTGGCGATGTGCAAGTGATGTCGGCCGGCACGGGCATCCGCCACGCCGAGTACAATGTTGAAAACGTGCAAACAACCCTGTTCCAGATCTGGGTACAGCCTTCCGAACGCGGGCATAAGCCGTCGTGGGGCGCCAAGCCGTTCCCCAAGGGCGACCGCGCCGGCAAGTTCGTCGCCCTGGCTTCGGGGTTCGATGCGGATGGCGACGCGTTGAAGATTCATACGCCTGCCCGATTGCTTGGCGCGACGCTTCTGAAGGACCAGGCGGACACCTATACGCCGGTGGCCGCGCCGGACGGCCAAAGCCGGCACCTCTACCTGGTCGTCGCCAAGGGCAAGGTCAGCGTCAACGGCGTCGAACTGGACGCACGCGACGGCGCGGCGATCAAGGATGAAGCGGCGCTGGAGATCAAGGCGCTGGAAGACGCCGAGGTGGTGCTGCTCGACGCGGCGTGATTTTCACGAGGCAGCGGAAGCAATGCTTCCGCAGCCTCGATATTAAGCCCTAAGCACCGAACGGAACGCCCAGTTCCTTCGGAATAATGGCTTCAAACGGCTTGTCGAGGCTGGAGGCGTCATAACCCAGCTGCCATTCCAGCCGCATGCCGTAATAAAGTGCCGTGAAGCCCCAGAAGCGCTTTTGCCCCAGGCCGAAGCCGGTCTCCGCATCGTAATATTCACGCAGAACCAGGTTGCGCACCAAGGCCATCTCGAGCAACCGATCCGCCAGCACCTTGGCTTCTGCGCGATAGCCATACCGCATCAATCCCTGAAAGATCATGTAGTTGGTCGGCGCCCAGGTCGGGCCACGCCAATTGCATTCGTTGCTGCCGTTGGGCAGCTTGTGCGAACCCTGATAGTAGTCCGGCTCGGTCTTGGCGTAGCTGGCGACCGGATAGGCCAACCAGAACTCCTTCTCATTGAGCAGATGCTCGTGGATGATGCGCTTCGCCCGTTCAGGTGTGGCGGCGCCGGCAAACAACGGCATGAAGCAGGTCGCCGACTTCACTTTGACCAACTGACCGGTTTTCTCATTGCGGTCATAGTACATGCCGTCGGCTTCGTCCCAGAAGACCGCATTCATATGCCGGATCAGTTCCTCGGCGCGGCCGTTATAGGCTTTCACATCCGCCGCCTGCCCCAAATGACCGGCGATGACCGCCATGGCACGCAGTTCCCGGACGAGATAGGACGCCAGATCGACCCCTTCGATGGTGAAGGACGCCAGGGCCCCACCGCGGCTCCACTGATTGTCGGTGCCGGCCGCGTCGGCGGAATTCCATACGGGCAACCCATTGCCGTCGCTATCGTACGAAAACCACTTGGTCAGGTACTTGCCCAGGCGGTCGTAATAGTTGCCCCGCAGCCATTCGTAGTCCTTGGTCTGACGGCAGCCCAGAACCACCAGCTGGGCCAGAAAGGGCTTGAATTGCTGGCGATCGCGCTGCTTGATCAGGCTACGATTGACATAGCCGTCAGGCTGCTCGCGATCGAGAAATTCGCGCAAATTGGTGAAGCAGTATTGCGATATGCCATAGTAGGACAAGTACAGGTTTTCAAAATACAGATCCCAGTCGTAGAACTCGTTATAGGGATAACCGGTCAAAAGCGTCGCCTTGACGCCCGGAATGGTCCTCAGGCCATTGGACCGAATGTCGGCATTTACCGCCTGCAGGCGTGACGGCAGCGCGGCCCATCTGTCCGCCCCGATACTGACGGCAAATGCCTTGCCCGCCTGCGTCGGCGGAATCTGACCGCTCGGCGCGATGGCCGCCCGTCCTCCCGCCGGAATAAGAGCTGTCGTCAACAAACCCGCCGAAGCGGTGATAAAGCCGCGCCTTGCCATGGACATGTGTCCGCCCCCCTAAACCTGTATTTATTTTTGGTCTCGCGGCAATATGCACTCACAATCAATCATTGCCAAGCATAATCAATCACAACAACCGGGAAGGATCGCAAGTATACGGGCTATTTCAATCCGACCAGCTTGTGCGTCTGGACGCTCATCCGCCACTGCGGATGGGCCAGGCAGTAGTCGATCACCGCCTGCGTATGACGCGCGGAGTCCGTCTTGTCCGGCCCCAGCGGGTCCTTCGGTTGTAGATAAAAGCGTTCGAACGCCAGACTCGTAAACGCCGCCGGGTCGACGCCCGCTTGCGGCCAGACGAGTTTCAGTTCCTGCCCGTGCGTCTGCAGGAGCCGGTTTTCCCCTTTGGGGCTGACGCAGATCCAGTCGATGCCGTCCGGCGCGGCGATCGTGCCGTTGGTCTCAACGGCGATGAAATAGCCAGCCGCCTTGACCGCGGCGATCAGCTCCGCGTCCAGTTGCAGCAAGGGTTCGCCGCCGGTGAACACGACCGCTTTTTCCGCACCGTCGATCGCCCCCCAGACCGCATCCAGAGCCGCCACCGCTTCGGCCGGCGTCGCGAACTTGCCGCCGCCCTCGCCGTCCGTGCCGACAAAATCGGTATCGCAGAAATCGCAGGCCGCCGTGGCGCGGTCCTGCTCCCGGCCGCTCCACAGATTGCAGCCGACAAAGCGGGCGAACACGCTGACGCGCCCGGCCTGCCCGCCCTCGCCCTGCAAGGTCAGGAAGATTTCCTTGAAACTGTACATGACTCAGGAACCGACCGACTGCTTGATCTCGAGGAAGTGTTCGAAACCGGTCTTGCGCAGCTGGCAGGCCGGGCAGTCGCCGCAGCCATAGCCCCAGGCGTGGCGGGCGCCGCGTTCGCCGAGATAGCAGGTGTGGGTTTCTTCCAGGATCAGGTTGACCAGGGCCTCGCCGCCCAGGGTCTGCGACAGCGCCCAGGTCTGCGCCTTGTTGAGGTACATCAGCGGCGTCTCGATCATGAACGGCCGCTCGACGCCGAGCCGCAGGGTTTCCTGCATCGCCTGAAGCGTGTCGTTGCGGCAGTCGGGATAGCCGGAAAAGTCGGTCTCGCACATGCCGCCGATCAGGTTGTCGATGCCGCGCCGGTCGGCCACGGCCGCCGCGTAGACAAAGAACACCAGGTTGCGGCCGGGCACGAACGAGCTCGGCAGGCCGCGTTCGGTCATGACGATGGCGGTATCGCGCGTCAGGGCCGATTCCGCCACGGCGCCGAAGCCTTTCAGGTCGCAGACATGGTCTTCGCCCAGCCGCGTCCGGGCCAGCGGAAAGACTTCGCGGAAACGCGCCAGCACGACTTTGCGCGTCTCCATCTCGATGGCATGGCGCTGACCGTAATCGAAGCCGATGGTTTCGACGCGATCGTAATGCGACAGCGCCCAAGCCAGGCAAACGCTGGAATCCTGCCCGCCCGAAAACAGGACAAGCGCAGAACGGTCGGCGGAGACATGCTCCAGAGCGGACATGACACGAAAACTTTCAAAACAAGGGAACAGCCTTTGCTAGAAAGGCGCCTTTGCCACATTTTGCAAGGTTTTTTTACATAATCGGCGCTGCAAAATATTGACGTTTACGTTAAGGGGAGCGACACTTAAGGCCATGAGCCAGAGCTTTTCCGATCTGTTCGCCGATATCGTCGACAATACGCCGTACATGAAGGCGATCGGAGCGTCCTATATCCGCCGTGGCGCCGACGGCGTGACGCTGCGCCTGCCCTATCGCGCCGACTTGGCCGGCGACCGGGAGACGCGGGTAATTGCCTCAGGCGTGGTGACAGCCCTGCTCGACAACGGCTGCGGCATGGCGGTATGGGACCGGATCAACGAATTCAAGCCGATCGCCACGCTTGACCTGCGCATCGACTATATGCGCCCGGCCATTCCCGACATGGACCTGCTGGTCACCGCCTTCTGCTACAAGCTGACGCGGTCCGTCGGGTTCGTGCGCGGCTTCGCCTATGAGCGGACGCCTGACGATCCGGTGGCGGCGGCGCAGTCGGCCTTCATCATCGCCCGACCGGTGCCGCCGGCACCAACGGAGGCGACATGAACCAGGAGATCAAGCCGCATGAAACCGCCCTGCCCGAACGACGCGATCCGTCCGACCTGCTGTCGGCGACGCCGTTCGCGCATTTCCTCGGCGTGCAGATCAGCCTGGCCGGCGACGAACTGACGGCGCACCTGCCGTTTCAGCCGCACCTGATCGGTAATCCGATGATCCCTGCCCTGCACGGCGGGGTGATCGGCGCCTTCATGGAAATCACCGCCATGGCGCAACTGGCGTTCAGCGAACCGCGCCATCCTTCGCCAAAGCCGATCGGCGTCAGCGTGCAATATCTGCGCCCCGGCAAGGCGACAAGCACCTATGCCCGCGCCCGGCTCAACCGGGTCGGCCGCACCGTGGCCAATGTCGATGTGTCGGCCTGGCAGGAGGTACGCGACGAACCGATCGCCACCTTGCAGGCGCATTTCCTGATCGGCTGATTTTTCCCTTTATTAGGACAATTCTCCTTTTGGCTGCAATTTTCCGATTGCACAACTTTTAATTGTCATTAACTATACAACAGCCTCCAGTTGCTGTTGGCAGGCAAACACCTATCAGGGGAAATCATGTCCAGAGATAAAAAGATCAATGTGGCCAATGGTCTGGTCACACAGTTGCGCGCAACGGAAGAAGCGATCGACACCGCCCTGACCGAAGCGGCGCACCTGATCGAGACCTATATCACGTCGCGGCGCGCTATCCGCATGTCGACGGTGATCGCCGGTGACGTGCATCAAAATACCCTGCAGGCCATGCTGGCGCTCAATTTGGCGCAGCAGCACATGACGGCGGCGCATCAGGGCCTAGCGCGCGTACAGCGCGAAGTCGGCCTGCGTCCGACCGATATCATCCCGCCAGACGACAAGCCGGGCGGCGATGACGACGGTTCGGGTGGCGGCGCGGTGTATCAAAGCCGGGAGACAGTGGTCGCGGAATAGGTGTAATCCGGCGAGCGGAGCCTTGTGCGATAGAAGAATTGCTGGTTCCTTTTCCTTGTTCCAGAGGAGAGATTCGGCATGCTGCATACTCCGCTCGCCATTGCCGGCGCCGTCACCATGTTCCTGGCGTGCGGCTTCGCCATTATTGCCGGCTCGTGGCGCGAACGTATGGGCGGCGTGGTGCTGCTGATCGACTATGTGTTGAATTTCCTACTCGGCTTGGTCATTTTCAAACTGACAATTCTGCGGTTTCTGGTTGGCGACGTCATTTGCCTGATCGGTTTTCTTTATCTGTGCTGGAAAGCGCCGCATCCCTGGCCATTGTGGGCATTCGGGCTGCAATTTTGTTCGGTCATGACCGAGGTGGCCGCCCTCGGTCTCGGCCGCAGCCTGATGAAATGGACCTTTTTGACGATCGAGCTGGCGGCCGGTTATGGCATCCTGATCGTTCTATTGATCGGTACCTTTGCCGCCCTGCGGGCGCGGAAACGGATGCGGTCGAGCGCCAAGGCGTAAAGTCCCATAAATAGGTTGATTTTCCTATTTAAAGATATATTTTCCTTTCTCTTGGAATGTTGACTATTCGCCATCGCAATTTATGGTGGGGCGCGCAACCTATCCGCGAGAACAAGATGAGTCTATCGCACAGCCATATATGGACGGCCATTGATGCCCTGGCGACGAAGCTGGGGACAACACCGTCCGGGCTGGCGCGGATGGCAGGACTGGATCCGACCAGTTTCAATAAGTCGAAGCGGCAATATCATGATGGTTCGCCGGATTTGCCGCCCCGGCCACGCTGGCCATCAACAGAGAGCTTGTCGAAGTTGCTGGAAGCGGCCGGGTTGAAATTTTCCGATTTCGCCTTGCTGGCGGAAGGCAATCAGGGTGGACCGGGGATTCCTTTGATCGGCTTTGCCCAGGCGGGCAGCGACGGGTATTTCGACGATGCCGGATTTCCCTTGGGCCAGGGTTGGGACGAGATCAGCTTTCCCGCTGTCAATAATGGACTATATGCACTTGAAATTTCTGGCGATTCCATGTTGCCGCTGTATCGCGACGGCGATCGCATCCTGGTCGATCCGCATAACCAGAACCTGCGCAAGGGTGACCGGGTGGTGGTGCGGACCAATGACGGTGAGGTCCTGGCCAAGGAACTGGTGCGGTTGTCGGCTAAGTCGGTGGAATTGCGGTCGCTGAACCCGAATTTTCCCGACCGGACGCTGGAGCGGAATGAGGTGGCATGGGTGGCCCGGGTGGTGTGGGCGAGCCAATAGGCACGAACCCGTAACGGGCCGGCCCTTCGCATGGCTTCGGGCGTTCGTCGTGGAAATCGAGACATTTAGTCTCGATTTCATCCGGTTTGCGTAAACGCAAACCGGCACTCCTCACCCTACTCTGCCGCCACCCGTTCCAACCGCGTCAACTTCAGAAACCGCCGCTCGCCGTCGGCCGTAAACCGGACAATCCGTGAATCCGGCTCCCGCTTCGCCCAGCCAAGCTCAAACAGCCGCTCCAGCACCGCCGCCCCCAACTGCCCGGCCAGATGTGGCCGGCGCACACTCCAATCCAGGCAAGCCCGGCAAACCGGCCGCCGCGACGACGGCCGCAGTTCAAGCCCCATTTCCTCAATAAACCGCGCGACACCCGCCCCTAAAGAAATGCCATCATCCGACTGAATCAAAACCTCTTTTTCAACCAAACTGTCGAACAAACGGACACCATAGTCGCCGGCGAGATGGTCATAACAAACCCGTGCCTTGCGCAAAGCCGGCTCCTTGGGGCCGGTCCGCACCCGCACATGCCCCGCCCGCGCCGCCAAGCCCAGCAGGCTTTCCAGCACCTGCGCCACCTCATCACCACCCAGACTCCAATAGCGATGCCGTCCCTGCCGGTGACATTTCACCAGACCAGCCTCATGCAGCTTGGCCAGATGCGCACTGGCGGTTGCTGCCGTCACGCCGGCCTCCTGCGCCAATTCCGACGAGGTCAGCGCTTTCCCGGCCATCAACGCCGTCAGCATATTGGCGCGCGCCGGATCGCCCATAAGCGCCGCCAATCGCGTAAAGTCAGGTCCCATTTTCATGGCATCACCTTAACGTAAAATCGCCGGTCATGCTTCGACCGCGATCAAAGCATGGCCTACTTTCGCGGGGCTAAGATCGTTCACTCCCGAACGAAAGTCTCACCATGTCCCTCACCTGCTTCATCCGCTATCAGATCGACCCGTTCCAGCGCGATGCCTTCCGCGCCTATGCCGAAGCCTGGAGCCGTATCATCCCGCGCTGCGGCGGCGAACTGGTCGGCTATTTCCTGCCGTCGGAAGGCACGAACGACATCGCCTGGGGGCTGATCCGCTTCGATAGCCTGGCCGCCTATGAAACCTATCGCCAACACTTGCGCGCCGACCCCGAAGGCGCCGCCAATTTCGCGACAGCCCAGACGAAACGCTTTATCCAGCGCGAGGAACGGACCTTCCTGGAAGACATCTCGTCCACTTTGAACAAGGAAGCATACGCATGATCGCCGTCATTTTCGAGGTCGAACCCGCCGAAGGTCGTCAACAAGCCTACCTCGACATCGCCATGAGCTTACGCCAACAACTTTCTGAAATCGAAGGCTTTATCTCGATCGAACGGTTTCAGTCCCTGACCGATCCCAAGCGCCTGTTGTCGCTCTCCTTCTGGCGGGATGCCGAAGCCGTGGCGCAATGGCGGCAGGTCGAGGCGCACCGGCGGGCACAAGCTGCCGGGCGCGAGCAGGTATTTGCGGATTACCGCCTACGTGTCGCCGAAGTGCTGCGCGACTACGGCATGAACGATCGCGCCCAAGCGCCGGCCGACTCGCGGGCGGCCAACGGCTAGGCCGCTGCCAGTTCGCCGCTCAGGCCTTGTTCCAGCAAGCCGATCGTCCGCTCCAGCCCGAAGATGGCGACGAATGATCCGAAGCGCGGCCCTTGCGATTGCCCGAGCAGAACCTCATACAAAGCTTGAAACCAGGCGCGCAAGGGCTCGAATCCATGCGTCTTTCCGACTTCGAAGACGATGTTCTGCAACACCTCGGCATCGCGCGTATCCGCCGGTAAAGCCTTGAACTGTGCGATCAGATCGGCAAACGCCGCCCGCTCCTTGTCGTCCGGCAAACGGAAGGTCTTGGCCGGCTTCACGAAGTCCTCGAAATAGTTCAGGGCATAGCCCGCCAGCCGATCCAGGACCGGCTCGCTTTCCGGCGTGGCGCCGGGAATATAGGCGCGCAGGAAGCCCCACAGGGTCTCCTTGTCGGCCGCATTAGCCGCCGACACCAAGTTGAGCATCAGGCCAAAGGTTACTGGCGGCGACTTCTGCGCCGTCTCGCCACGCAGCACGAACCAGACAGGATTTTCGATCTGCTTGTCCGACTCCTGCTTCGGGTAGGCATCCAGTTGCTGGAAGAACTCGTCCGTGGCGCGCGGAATGACATCGAAATACAGCTTTTTGGCCGACTTCGGCGACTGGAACATATAATAGGCCAGGCTTTCCGGCGCACCATAGCGCAGCCAGTCTTCCATGGTCAGGCCGTTACCCTTGGACTTGGAAATCTTCTGGCCCTGTTCGTCGAGGAACAGTTCATAGTTGAAGCCTTCCGGCGGCACGCCGCCCAGAATCTTGCATACCTGAGATGATACTTTAACAGAGTCGATCAAGTCCTTGCCGGCCATCTCATAATCGACGCCCAGGGCTGCCCAGCGCATGGCCCAGTCGGGCTTCCACTGCATCTTGACGTTACCGCCGGTGACCGGCACCTCGAAGCGCTCGCCGTCTTCTTCGAAGACGATCGTGCCCTTGGCGACATTGCGCTCGAGCGTCGGCACCTGCAGCACATGACCGGTCTTCGGCGAAATGGGCAGGAACGGCGAATAGGTCGCCCGCCGATCGGGGCCAAGCGTTGGCAACATGACCGCCTGAATCTGGTCGAAGCGATCGAGCGTCGTCAGCAGGCTCTGGTCGAAAATCCCGCCCCTGTAGCAGTCAGTCGCTGACAGGAATTCATAAGCAAATCCAAAGCTATCCAGAAAACTTTTGAGGCGCGCATTGTTGTGCTGGCCGAACGACGGATATTGCCCGAACGGGTCACGCACCACGGTCAGCGGCTTATACAGATCCTCACGCAAAATGTCGGCATTGGGGATGCCTTCCGGCACCTTGCGCAGGCCGTCCATGTCGTCGGAAAAACAAATCAGCCGCGTTTGCCAGGCGCCGCCGGTCATCGCCTCGAAAGCCTGTCGGACCATAGTGGTGCGCGCCACCTCACCGAAGGTGCCAATGTGCGGCAGGCCCGACGGACCGTAGCCGGTCTCGAAAATCACCGGCCGACCGAGCGCTTCGTGCTCCTTGAGCGCCTCATCGACCTTACCCGCCTCGATCAAGGCCAGCGCCTGTTTCTGCGCCGCCGGGTCCTTCAAACGCGCCTTGATCAGGCGCGCGATCAGATTGCGGGCCTGTTCAAACGGCCAAGCACGGCCGGCGTAAGCAAGGGAAACCAGGGACATAGGGACAAGACACTCCGTTATGAAAAAGCCCGAAGCCTTTAAGCCGCCGGGGCTTCAGGGTCAATGGTCGGACGCGCCTCACCTTAGGGCAAGTCTTCGCTTGACGGGCATATCGAACAGGCATATCTTTACGTTTACGTCAATGTAAACCCATGCCGCGTAAGCACAGATATAATGGCAGGACCATCATGGAACCCACACAAAATCATATGAAATCCAAGGACCCGGCGCATAAGGACGGGCACCGCACCTATTCCATCCGGCAATTGTCCAAGGAATTCGACGTCACGGCGCGCGCCTTGCGCTTCTACGAGGACAAGGGCCTGATCAAGCCCGAACGGCGCGGCCAGACGCGTCTGTACAGCCCCCGCGATCGCGCTCGATTGCAGCTGATTCTGCGCGGCAAGCGACTCGGCTTCTCGCTGCATGAAATCCACGAAATTCTCGATCTTTACACGCCCAAAGACCATGGCGCCGCCCAGATGAAGGCGACGCTGAGCAAGTACCGCACCCAGATCGACACCCTGAAGCGGCAACGCGAGGACATCGACGCCGCCATCCGCGACATGCAGGAAGGCTGCGTCTGGCTGGAAGAGCAGATCAAGGTCGCCGAAGCGGAAAATTTGCAGGAAAACAGAGCCTAACTGCCGGGACTTCACTTACAGGGATAAATTGAAATGAGCTATCAGGCCCCGGTGCGCGACTATGCCTTTCTGATCAGGGACGTGTTCAAGACCGACCAGTATTCCAATCTCAAGGGCTTCGCCGACGCCGATTCCGAGACGGTCATGGCCATTTTGGAGGAGGCCGCCAAGTTCACCGAAGAGGTAGTGGCACCGCTCAATGGCCCCGGCGACAAGGAAGGCTGCGTGCTCAATCCCGACCACACGGTGACGGCGCCGAAGGGCTACAAGGAGGCCTACAAGGCTTTGACTGAAGCCGGCTGGACGGCCTTGTCGGGCGATCCGGACTATGGCGGTCAGGGCCTGCCACATTTCGTCAATACCGCCTTTTCCGAGATGTTGTCGGGCGCGTCGTCGGCGTTCGGCATGTATCCCGGCCTGACCGAAGGGGCGATCTCCGCCCTGACCGCCGGCGGCACCGCAGAGCAAAAAGCGCTTTATCTGCCGAAGCTGATTTCTGGCGAGTGGTCGGGGACGATGAACCTGACCGAACCGCATTGCGGCACCGATCTGGGCCTGCTGCGCACCAAGGCCGTGCCGGTGGCGGACGGCACCTACAAGATCAGCGGCCAGAAGATCTGGATTTCGGCCGGTGAGCATGATTTCACCGCGAACATCTGCCATCTGGTCCTTGCGCGCATTGAAGGCGCGCCGGAAGGAGTCAAGGGTATCTCCTTGTTTCTGGTGCCGAAATTCCTGCCGGACGGCGATGGAAATCCGGGGGCGCGCAACAGCCTGCAATGCGCCGGACTTGAGCACAAGATGGGCATCCACGGCAATTCGACCTGCGTCATGGTCTATGAGGAAGCGACCGGCTTCCTGCTCGGCCAGCCGAACGAAGGCCTGAAGATCATGTTTTACATGATGAACAATGCCCGCTTCGGCGTCGGCTTGCAGGGCCTGGCCATCGGTCATGCCGCCTATGTCGCCGCCGCCCAGTTCGCCAAGGACCGGTTGCAGGGCCGCGCGCTGACCGGCCCGAAAAATCCTGACGGCCCCGCCGACAGCATCCTGGTCCACCCGGATGTCCGCCGGATGCTGCTGGAAAGCCGCGCCCTGATCGAAGGCGGGCGGGCTTTTCTGGTCTGGGTGTCGTTGCAGGCCGATTTCGCGCACGTTTCCGAGGACGAGAAAACCCGAGAAAAAGCAAATGATTATATGGGTCTTTTAACGCCTATTGTGAAAGCCTATCTCACCGACCGCGGCTTGAAGGTGACGCAGGATGCCATGCAGGTGCACGGCGGCTCCGGGTTCACCGAGCACTTCCCGGCCTCGCAATGTATGCGCGACGTGCGCATCACGCTGATCTACGAAGGCACCAATGGCATCCAGGCGCTCGACTTGGTTGGGCGTAAGCTGCCGTCGAAGGGCGGGCGCGCCTTGCAGACCTTCCTTGGCGAGGTCGACGCCTATGTCGCCGCCGAAGAAGGCGCCTCGACGGTTCCGGCCTATGTCAAGGCGCTTAAGGAAACCAAGGCCAAGCTGATGGACGGCACCATGTGGCTGATGCAGAACGGCCTGGGCAATCCGGACAATGCGGCGGCCGGGTCACTGGACTACCTGCATCTCTTCGGCCTGACCTGCATGAGCTATATGTGGGCGATGATGGCCAAGGAGGCCCAGACCCAGATCAATGCCGGTTCGACCGATCCGTTTTATGCGGCGAAGCTGAAGGTCGGGCGCGTGTTCCTGGAGCGCATCCTGCCCGATGCTGATGCGCATCTGGCCAAGATGAAGGCCGGGGCCGAGGGGCTTCTGGCTTTGGAGGATGAGGAATTTTAAGTTTACAAATTCTCCAGCACATATTCCGCGCTGGACACTTTGAACTCGCCCCTGGCCTCGATGAACAGTTTGTCGATCACGCCGTCACGCACGACCATCGCATAGCGTTGCGAACGGATGCCCATATTGTTGGCCGAAGCGTCGAGCGTCAGGTCCACCGCCTTGGCAAAATCGCCGTTACCGTCGGCCAGCATGACGACCTCGTCGCCAATCTCCTGATCCTTGGCCCAGGCCCTCATCACGAAGTAGTCATTGACGCTGGTGCAGGCGACGACGTCAACGCCCTTGGCCTTGAAATCGGCGGCATGGTCCTTGTAACCGGGCAGGTGGCGGGCGCTGCACGTCGGCGTAAAGGCGCCCGGCACAGCGAACAAAACGATCATCTTGCCGGCGAAAAAATCTTTCGACGGCACGGCCTTGGCCGCCGTCTCCTCAACCACATACAGGGTCAGGTCCGGGAGGGAATCGCCCGCTTGCACAGTCATGGGAATACGGTCCTTTACTTGGGTTTCAGCGGCCAATTGCTCGCACGCCGGATCAAGATTCGATACGGATTAACCAAGCCGGCCGGCAAATTTTGTCCTCGCGACAGGAGCGCCTATATAGGGTAGACTGACACTTGACCAGCCGGATTAGCGGCCGATTTCGCCGCGCCCAGGAAAGACACCGACATGCCGATACCGACCGGGGATGGACGTACCTTTCAAGCCGCGCCGGACATGACCCCGCAGGCGGATCATATCTCCTATCAGGGCAGCCTGCTGGTCGCCATGCCCGGGCTGAACGGCGACGAATTCGCCCACAGCGTCGTTTATGTGTGCCGTCACGACGAAAATCACGCCATGGGCCTGATCCTCAACCAGCCGATCGTCGGGCTCGATTTCGGCATCATGCTCAAGGAACTGGGCATCGGACCGGGCCAGCCGCAACCCAGCGCCAGCCTGGAGCACAAGAAGATTTATCGCGGCGGCCCGGTGCAGAACGATCGCGGCTTCGTGCTGCATAGCCTGGATTACAGCCTGGATGACGCCACCTTGCCGCTGGGCGGACCGTACCAGGAGCGCGATGGCGAACCCGAAGGCGTCGGCCTGACGGCGTCGAAACTGTGTTTTCGGGCTAAAATGCGCGACAAAGCAAAAAAATTAGACCGTGTTTCGATCAGAAACGCGGTTAAGCCGTTCCGACCGACCCCGACAGATGCCCGGCCTCGATGCCGAGATTGGCTAGGGCGCGCGACCACAGGGTTTCGGGCGCGCCATCGAACAGCAATTCCTGGCTGGCGGGCGCGACAAGCCAGGCATTTTGGCCGATCTCGTCTTCCAGCTGACCCGGACCCCAGCCGGCGTAGCCAAGCGCGATCAGGGTTCGCGCCGGGCCTT
>CAYULN010000065.1:0-4853 GCA_964445605.1 uncultured Caulobacteraceae bacterium
TGTGGTCGGTGAAGGTCAGCAGGACTGCGCTGTGGCTCTGGCCGCCCTGGGCTTCGATGGCCTTCAGCGAGGTCAGCATCTGGTCGGAATAGGCCAGTTGCTTGGTCTGATAGTCGAGCTCGGCGGCCTGGCCGGACTTGACGGTCGCGGTCAGGTCGGTGACGCCGTTCTGGACGGTGCCCAGGCGGGCCGAGATGGAATCAAGCTTGCCGCACAGCACGCGGTCGGCGCAACGCGGCGCCGGGTGGTGGGCCTTGTGCTTGGTGGCGGCGAAGGACGGGGCCGAGACGGCGGCGAGGCCGAGAACGGCGGCCGCGGCAATAAGAGTAAAAGAGCGCATGTTTGAAAACCTCAAAAAGTGCGGGAGAACCATTATGTTTCTTGCGGAGAACGGACGTTCGCCGTTAACCATTTGGGCGCTATTCACCGCGAATGTCTCGTCAGTGAGGCGAAAAAGTGTTAACTTTGCGGCAAGCCGAAAAAGCGATTATTTAAGTTCCGATTCCCTGGAAACGTGACATTTATGTCGGAAATTTACCTCGAGCTGCAGCGTAACGGGGCGTACCTGAAATGCACCGCCGTCGATTCGGAGACGGGCGAGGAAGCCATGGCCGTCGGCCCGGCCAACGACCCCGAAGGCGTCAAGCGGCTGGCCGTGCAGAAGCTGAAGATCAAGCTCGGTCAGGGCAGGGGTGCGCCACCGTCCGATGGGCCCGGCCTAAAGGTATAGACTGGAAATCTAAACCGTGGCGGCAGGTTTATTGGCTTGCCTCAACCCGGCGTAAGGCGTAAAGCCTGACCGTATTCCCCCCTTTTGTCAGTACAGGATTGGTCCCCAGTGAACGCTCCCGCGAACACCGCTTCCTTCATTCCGCAAGGCTATTTCAACAACGACCTGGCCCACTCGGACCCGGCCGTGCTCGAGGCCATCAAGGGCGAACTGCATCGCCAGCAGGACCAGATCGAACTGATCGCCTCGGAAAACATCGTCTCCAAGGCCGTCCTGGAGGCGCAGGGCTCGGTCCTGACCAACAAGTACGCCGAAGGCTATCCCGGCCGCCGCTATTATGGCGGCTGCGAATATGTCGACGAGGTCGAAGCCCTGGCCATCGATCGCGCCAAAAAGCTGTTCAACTGCGCCTTCGTCAACGTCCAGCCCCATTCCGGCGCCCAGGCCAATCAGGCGGTGTTCTTCTCGCTGCTCAGCCCGGGCGACACCTTCATGGGCATGGACCTGGCCTGCGGCGGCCACCTGACGCACGGCTCGCCGGCCAACCAGTCGGGCAAGTGGTTCAACGTCGTGCCGTATGGCGTGACCGAGACCGATAACACCATCGACTATGATCAGGTCGCGCAATTGGCCCTGCAGCACAAGCCGAAGCTGATCATCGCCGGCGCCTCGAACTATCCGCGCAAGATCGATTTCAAGCGTTTCCGCGAGATCGCCGATTCGGTCGGCGCCTACCTGTTCGTCGACATGGCCCACTATGCCGGCCTGGTCGCCGGCGGCGTCTATCCGGACCCGTTGCCGCACGCCCACATCGTCACCACTACGACGCACAAGACCCTGCGCGGGCCGCGCGGCGGCCTGATCCTGTCGAACGACGAGGCGCTCGGCAAGAAGATCAACTCGGCCGTCTTCCCGGGCCTGCAGGGCGGGCCGCTGATGCACGTCATCGCCGCCAAGGCCGTGGCGTTCGGCGAAGCGCTGCAGCCCGAATTCAAGGCCTATGCCCGCCAGGTCGTCGCCAATGCCCAGGTCCTGGCCAATACGCTGATCGAGCGCGGCCTGGCCATCGTCACCGGCGGCACCGACAGCCACGTCATGTCGGTCGACCTGCGCCCCAAGGGCCAGACCGGCAAGGCGACCGAAGCGGCGCTGGAAGCCGCCTTCATCACCTGCAACAAGAACGGCATCCCGTTCGATCCGCAGCCCTTTACCATCACGTCGGGCGTCCGTCTCGGCTCGCCGGCCGGCACGACGCGGGGTTTCACCGAGGCCGAGTTCAAGATCATCGGCGACCTGATCGCCGATGTCGTCGACGGCATGGCCTCGAACAGCGGCGAACCCGACGCCGCCGTGCAGGAAAAGGTCCGCGCCCAGGTTAAGGCGCTGACCAAGCAATTCCCGATATACGGCTGAAACCAGAGGCGAAATGCGCTGTCCCTTCTGCGGAAATCTTGAAACCCAGGTGAAGGACAGCCGCCCGTCGGAAGACGGCGCGGCCATCCGTCGCCGCCGGTCCTGTTCCGAATGCGGCGGCCGTTTCACCACCTTCGAACGCGTGCAGTTGCGCGACCTGATGGTCGTCAAGCGCAACGGCCGGCGCACGCCGTTCGACCGCTCGAAGCTGGAGCGGTCGGTATCGATCGCCCTGCGCAAGCGGCCGATCGACCAGGACCGCATCGATCGCATGGTCTCGGGCATTGTCCGTCAGCTGGAAAGCATGGGCGAGACCGACATCCCGTCCGAAGCTGTTGGCGAATTGGTTATGAAGGCGCTGCGTTCGCTCGATGTCGTCGCCTATGTCCGCTACGCCAGCGTCTATCGCGACTTCCGCGAGACCTCGGACTTTGCCAAGTTCCTCGGCGACGAGGGCTTGAGCAACGAAAATATCGACGACCCGCACGACATCCGCAACGGCCTTGGGGAACAGGACCTGTCGCCTTCGGATGATGCCTAGGTGGCGCGCCCGCAGATCACGCTGAAGCTGGCGACCACGCTCGACGGCCGCATCGCTACCCATAACGGCCAGAGCCGCTGGATTACCGGCGAGGAATCGCGCCGCGTCGTCCACGAACTGCGCGCTGGCCATGACGCCGTCCTGGTCGGCATCGAAACGGCCCTCAAGGACGACCCCGAACTGACCGTCCGCCTGCATGGCTATGAGGGCTATCAGCCGACGCGGGTCGTGCTCGATTCACGTGCCCGCCTGCCGCTGAGCTCGAAACTGGTTCAGACGGCGCGGGTTATCCCGACCCTGGTCGTCACCACCCAGGACCTGCCGCGCGAGATGCTGGCCGCCCAGGTGCGCCAGATCAAGGTGCCATCCAAGCATCAACGCGTCGACCTCGACGCGGCGCTGGCAGCATTGCTCGACGTCGGCATCGAACGCCTGTTCGTCGAAGGCGGCAGCGTAGTGGCGACGGCCTTTTTGAAAGCCGGGTTTATCGACCGTATCGAATGGTTCCGCTCACCGACCTTGCTGGGCGGTGATGCGCGGCCGGTGATCGGCCACTTGCATATCGACGAGATCGGCCAAATGTATCGCTTTGTCCGTTTGGGTGTCCAATCGGTCGGCGAGGATTTGTGGGAGACTTATGAATTAAGTTAGGGAATCCACAGATTACACAGATTTTTTGAACCACGAACCACACGAACAGACACGAACGCCGCTGAGCGGATGGCGCCGCAGAGTTTAACCACGGATGACACGGATCGCGCTTCGCGCGTACACGAATGGTCCGAGCAGATTGCGACGGCCGTGGCTGATCGGTATGAATAAAGACGGCGCTTTGCGCCGTCGATTTTTTACCTTTTGGCCTCGATCGCAAACACGGACACGGACCATCCGTGTCGCCGCCGAAGGCGGCTATTCGTGTCATCCGTGGTTAAATTTAACGGTGCCGCGTGTTCAAAAACGTTCGTGTCTGTTCGTGTGGTTCGTGGTTTGAAAAAAATCTGTGTAATCTGTGTAATCTGTGGATTCTCTAAAGCGATCTTCGCTACGGCCACGACCATTAAAGGTTAGAAAGAACAAGTGTTTACAGGCATCATCACCAGCATGGGCACGGTCGCTCGGCTGGACAAATCGGCCGACGGCGTGCGGCTTGGCATGCGGGTCGCGTTCGACCTCAGTGACGTCACCATCGGCGCTTCGATCAATCATGCCGGCGTTTGCCTGACCGTGGTGGCCATCAGCGAGGACGGTTACGACCTCGATGTCTCCAACGAGACCCTAGCTGTGACTAATCTGAAAACCTGGCAGGTCGGCACGAAAGTCAATCTTGAGCGCGCCCTGAAGATCGGCGACGAACTGGGCGGTCATATCGTCTCCGGCCACGTCGACGGCCTGGCCGAACTGCTCAGCGTCACCCCCGATGGCGACAGCTATCGTTTGAAATTCAAGGCGTCCAAGCCGTTGCATCGCTTCATCGCGCCCAAGGGCTCGGTGGCGCTCGACGGCATTTCCCTGACGATCAACGAGGTCGAGGATCAGGTGTTCGGCGTCAACATCATCCCGCACACCTGGCACCACACAACTCTGTCGCAGGTCCGCGTCGGCGACAGCGTCAATCTTGAAGTCGATCGTCTGGCGCGCTATGCCGCCCGCTGGTTTGAAACTGAGTAACCGCCCTCAAGCAGCGTAGCGATAGGGCAAAGAAAGAACAACATGAGTGCGAAAGCCGTCCCCGACCACGAGTCGCCGATATCCTCGATCGAGGACATCATCGAGGACGCGCGCAACGGCCGGCCCTATATCCTGGTCGATGCCGAGGACCGCGAAAACGAGGGCGACGTCATCATCCCGGCCCAGATGGCGACGCCGGACCAGATCAACTTCATGGCGCGTTTCGCCCGCGGCCTGATCTGCCTGTCGATCACCGGCGACCGCGCCCGGCAACTGCGCTTGCCGCCGATGGCACTGGAAAACGGTGCGCGCAACGGCACGGCCTTCACGGTCGCTATCGAGGCCAGGGAAGGCGTCACCACCGGCATTTCGGCGCACGACCGCGCCCATACCATCGCCGTCGCCATCGATCCGACCAAGGGCGCCGCCGACATCGTTTCGCCCGGCCACGTCTTCCCATTGGTCGCCAGGGAGGGCGGCGTTCTGGTCCGCGCCGGCCAT
>CAYULN010000066.1:0-5617 GCA_964445605.1 uncultured Caulobacteraceae bacterium
CATTAAATCCGTATCAGCGACCTGCACAAGTCTGTGCGCGGCTCCGTCCCGGATGCGGCATTTTAGTGGCTGGCGCGAATGCTCAACGGCGGGGTCGATCCGCTGTATATCGCACGGCGTATGATCCGCATGGCCAGCGAGGATATCGGCAATGCCGATCCGATGTCGCTGCTAATGTGCCATGCGGCGCGCGATACCTATGAAGTTCTGGGTTCGCCGGAAGGCGAACTGGCATTGGCTCAGGCCGTGGCGCACATGGCGGCGGCGCCGAAGTCGAACGCCATCTACACCGCCTTCAAGAAGGCCCAACAGTTGGCACGGGAAACCGGCCACCTCGACCCGCCGGCCGTTATCCTGAATGCGCCGACCAAGCTGATGAAGGATATCGGTTACGGGGCAGGCTATATCTACGATCCCGACGATCCGGATGGCTTTTCAGGCCAGAACTATTTCCCGGATGGTGTGAAACGGCCGAGGTTCTACGATCCGAAAGGCGATGGCCACGAGGGCAAGGTCAAGGAGCGGCTGGATTACTGGGCCGAACTGCGGCTGGAAAAGCAGCGACAACGCGGCGAATAGCGAAGGATGGGGGATGATTTTATTTGCGGTGCCGATCCTGGCCGTTTTCTGCGGCGGCGTCGGCTTGGTTGTTTTTTCCTGCGCCTTGCCGTTTCTGTTGAAAAAGCCGGGGCGGCCGGCGCGGCGCTACGGAGAGTCATCTCCGACAGCCGATGTTGCGGGCGGCGCCGTGCGCGGCTTGGTCCACATGTTCGATTTCATGGGCCGCGCCAATCGTTATGATTTCTGGAGTTTTGCGGTGTTCACGGCGGCGGCCGCGCTGGCGGCGCTTGCCCTTTACGTCGTCCTGGTCATTCGCTTCGAGTTCACGCCCGTGTTCCTGTTCGTCCCACTAATTATTCCGCTGCTTGGCGTGGCCGGCCTGTCCATGGCCGTGCGCCGGTTGCATGACGTCGGCCTGAGCGGCTTCTGGGTGCTGCTCATATTGGTTTTCGGCTATTTCATCCTGCTCTACTGGTTCCTCCAACCGTCGGCATCAGATGAGACCCAGGCCGCCGAGGTGTTCAGTTGAGCGACATAGTACAACCACGGAGCGATAAGTTGTGCAGTTGCGATGGACTTTCGCGCGCTGACAGGCGAGAGGGCTGGCCAGAAGGAAAATAAGCTGTTAAAACCTGGATATTCACGGGCTACTGTATTTTTTGCATCGCGGAAAGATGGCTAACTGGAGGGGCGGGCGTACATGAGTGCGTTTCAAGGCGTCAATTGGCTGGTCGTCGCGCCTTTTCTTTTGCTGATCATTGTTCCGGGTTTCCTGCCCCTGATCATCCGTCGACCGGAAGGCCCGAACCGCTTCGGCCTACCGTATGAGCCGAAGGATGCCCTCGACGGCATCCGCAATTGCATCGACCGGTATGCCAGCTTCAATGGCCGGGCGACGCGGCTGGAATTCTGGTCGTTCTTCCTGTCGGCCGCGCTGGTTCATCTGGTGGCGTTGAGCACCTCCTATGTCAGCGGCTTTCCCTACGAACTGGTCAGCGGCGTGGTGCTGGCCCTGCCGACAGTCGCGGTCGGCGTCCGGCGCCTGCACGACATCAATCGTAGCGGCTGGTGGATCCTGATCGGCCTGTTCGTGCCGAGCCTGATTGCGTTGCTGATCCTATGGTTGTTGCCGTCTCAGCGCGGCGCCGCCAAACTGGTCCAGCGTTCGCGCATCATTATTTGACGATAAGCCGTAAAAGCATTAGCTGCGGGCATGGTTAAACATTCCCCGCAGCATTTGAAGGCGATGGCGCGCCGTGGTCCGCGGCCAAAGCAGGCGCCCAAGGTCATTCCGGCCTCAAAACAGCCGCGCAAACTCTCCGACGACGACATCGCGTGGGTTCGGTCCATGGTGGTGTACGAGGATGCCGATATCCTGGGCCTCAATAAACCGTCGGGTCTGTCGAGCCAGGGGGGACGCGGACCAGACAGCCACAACCTCGATGATATGATGTGGGCCTTCGTCAAGCCGTCCGGCCGTCGGCCGATGCTCATCCATCGCCTCGACCGCGACACCTCAGGCATCCTGTTGGCGGCCAAGACCCATCCGGCAACCTCGTTTCTCGGCAAGGCGATGATCCGGCGCGAATTCGCCAAGACCTATCTGTGCATTGTATCGAATGCCGACAAGTTGCCGGACAAGGGGACGGTAGGCGAGGCGTTGCGGCGTGAGGAGCATGGGCGTGAAGCCTGGTCAAGGGTTTGTCCACCTGAGCATCCAGATGCACAGGCCGCCGAGACGGAGTTCGAAGTGCTGGATCGCGTAGGCGATGTCGCCTTGGTCCGCTGCCGGCCGTTGACCGGCCGTATGCACCAGATCCGTGTCCATCTGGCGTACCTGGGAAGCCCGATCGCCGGTGACGTGCGTTACGGCGGGGCTTTGAGTTTGGAGGGGTGTGCCGTGCCCCGGCTGATGTTGCATGCCCTTACCTTAAGCTTTCCGCATCCGGGAGGCGGCGACAAGACCCTGGCGGCGCCGGTGCCGGGCGATATGGCGGTCCTGGCGGCCGCATTGGGCTTGAAAATTGGCGAATAAAATAGATTTTTCAGAAATTCTTAGTCCATCTTCATGATTAATACCGTTTAACCATGGATATTGTACATAAAATGCCAAGGTTAATGCATTTTCACCAAGTAAATTTCGACTCTGTTAAACCGCGGGATGCTATTTCTTTGGCCGAGATGTTTTCAGGCTTACAGAAAGTTCGCCGCTTTTGACCAAGGGCAGGCCCAGGAAAAGGGTCCTGTCCAGGGCCTAAGCTTTTCCGCATTTCGCGTCCCCCGAGGAGGAACCGTCGGGCGCAGATGCATAGGGGAATGGTCATGAAGTTTATCAGCCGCTTCTTGCAAAGCCTCCGCGCCAACTGCCGCGGTAACGTCACCACTATTGTCGCCTTATCGATCATTCCCACCGTCACCGCGGTCGGGGGTGGCGTCGATTTCGCCAACGTATTGAACGCGCGAGCGCGTCTGCAGGACGCTTCGGACAGCGCCGCAATCGCCGCGGCGCTCGATACGTCGGGCGTCCTGGCGACGCAGCAGACGGCCGCCAATAAATCGTTCAACGCCAATATCGCCGGTTCCAACCTGTCGAGCGCCACAGGCCAGTTGACGACGACGACCGAAAACAATGTTCAGATGATGAACTATACGGCCACGGCGCGCGTGCCGACGTTCATCCTCGGTCTGGTCGGTATTTCCAACGTCGATATTAAGGCCTTCTCCAAGGCCGGTGTCGCCATCAACACGGCCGAAATCGCCTTCGTGCTCGATAACACCGGCTCGATGGCCCAGGACAACAAGATGTCGTCGCTCAAGTCGAGCCTCGACTCGGTTTTGGCCTCGCTCCTCGATGCCAACGGCAACAATACCGGCAAGACCAAGGTCGCCCTGGTCCCGTTCGACACCCAAGTGGCGCTGAGCAGCGTCGCCAACATGACCGGCTATGCCGGCAATTTCGGCACAGTCACGCAGGGCTATACCTGTACGTCGCTGTCGAGCGGCCAGTGCGACGCGGTGACCAGCGCCGCTACCAATCTGTGCAACTGGGTGACCAACAACTATGGCTCCACTGCCGGCACGTCGTGCTCCGGCAACACCGCCACCTATACACGGACCAGCAGCTCCAGCGGCAACTATTATGTCTTTACCAGCGCCACTTTCGCGAACCCGAGCTATGGTTGCAACCACAACTGCTACTATTCGTCCTCGTACCGTTACATCACGGTCTATCGCCTGGCCGCCTATTCGGTCAGCGGCTCGACCGCCAGCCAGCAGAACAACTCGACCTACGACAGCAGCTACTATTCCTATTCCAGCACGACCTCGCCGAATGCCTGGAGCATCAATAACAGCTCGTCCTATGCGCAATACAGCGGCAGCATCACCTACGGCTATCCGACGGCCGGCGGCTATAACAGCGGTTCATCGACGGTCTACAAGGACAACAATACGGTCACGGCCAACAGTGACCTGCTTGGTGTCGGCACGGCCAACTGGTCTGGTTGCGTCATCGACCGCACCCAACCCTACGACGTCCAGGCCGACGCGCCGGTCACCAGCAACAGCAATACGTTGTATCCGGCGGCCAAGTGCGCCACGCCTTCGCTGCTGCCGATCATGGAATTGACGACCGACATCGCTGGCGCGCGTTCCTATGCCGCCAAAATGACCCCGGCCGGCAACACCAATATCACCATCGGTGTCCAATGGGGCATGGAAGTGCTGTCGCCGACCGCACCGTTCTCGACAGGCGCCCAGTTCACCGATACGACGGTCAGCAAGTATATGATCGTCCTTACCGACGGCCTGAATACGCAGAACCGCTGGACGACCAAGTCTTCGGATATCGATGCGCGGACGGCGCTGGCCTGCCAGTCGGCCAAGAACCTCGGCATCACGGTGTTCACGGTGCGGCTGGAGGACGGCAATTCCGACATGCTGTCGGCCTGCGCCTCGAAGACCGGCTACTATTACAACCTGTCCAACTCCAACCAGATCAGCGGCGCGTTGGGCGGGATCATGAAGTCGATCAAGAAGATCCGATTGACTCAATAAACTCTACGGAACTCCTTGAAAATAAAGACCGGGCGCGTGGTTTTCCACGCGCCCGGTTCGCGTTTGCCTACGCCTGTCAGGGGTAAACAGGCTTAATAATTCCCTAATATTGGTCCGTGGGTTGCAAAGCCGGCTGGTGAAGACGAAGCCGGTCCCGCTTTGACACAGGCCGCCTCCGTCGCCACCGAGGAGGCCGCCATGTATCCGACGCGTACCCTTATCAAACGTTTCGCTCATGACCGTCGCGGCAATGTCGCGATCCTGTTCGCCCTGTCAGCGGTCGCCATTGTCACCGCCGTCGGCGGCGCGCTCGACTTCTCCCGCGTCGAGGCGGCCCGCCGGCACATGCAGGACGCCGCCGACTCTGCTCTGCTGAGGGCAATCACCCTGCCGGCCGGGATCAGCGACGCCGAGCGACAGAACGCCGCCGACACCGAATTTTACGCCAATTTCGCCAGCTCAGACGTTCACGCCATAACGCCGGAACTGGCGAGCGAAGTAGACGGCATCGCCACCAACCAGACCTATGTGGTCGACGCCAAGGTGCCGAGCTATTTCGCCGGCCTGATGGGCCGCAGCGACTACAACATCCACGTCGTTTCCAAGGCGCAGACCATGGCTCAGAAATACGAGATCGCCCTAGTGCTCGACTCGACCGGCTCGATGGCCCAGAGCAGCAAGATGGTCAACCTCAAGGCGTCGGTCGACTCGATGCTGAAGGGGCTCCTCGACGCTTCGGGCAAGAACGTCAACGACACCAAGGTGGCGGTTGTCCCGTTCAATACACAGGTACGCATGGCGACGCTCGACTGCGTCAGTGACCGCAACCACTTCGGCACGCCCGCCTATGACGTGTCGGCGGACTCGCCCAACGCCGCCATTCCGGCCAGTCAGTACAGCCTGAGTTCGTGCACCTTCCCGACGCTCCAGCCGGTCAAGGCGCTGACTGACGACATCGGCTCGGTGCGCGGCTATATCCCGACCCTGACGCCGGGCGGCA
>CAYULN010000067.1:0-9475 GCA_964445605.1 uncultured Caulobacteraceae bacterium
TACATGGCGTCGGCGTCGTTCAAGCCATCGGTGCCAATCGCCGCAGCCGACCTCGATACCTGGATGGGCGTCCGCTATTTCGCGCCGGCGACGGTCATAACTCCGCCCGCGGCCGGCGACATCGTCGATCCGGGCCAGGTCAAACCGAAGAGCTAGTTTGTTTGTCACACTTTTCGGAAAGTGCTTAGAGCCCAAACCAGCGCGCCCGGCGGGAAGAGCCGAACAGCTCCTTGTCGGCGCGCAGGTCCACCGACGGCTCATGATAGGTGCCGGTCGGTGTCGGACCAGAGAAGAAGTCGACCTCGACCTTGCCGATGCGCCCCGCCCCGAATTCGATATAGCAGGTGCCGAAGCCGTCATAGAGCACAGCCTGGCCCTGCTGGCGCAGCTTGGCGATCAGGGCGCTGGCCACCGCCCTGGCGGCACCTTCGGCGAAGACGCCGGCCTTGGGCGTGCCGGTATTGGCGCCGTCGCCGACCGCGTAGACGTTGTCATACTGGGTTTCGAGCGTGCGCGGATTGACCGGAATCCAGCCATCCACCGCCATGCCGCTTTGCAGGACGACCGGCGGCACGCGGTGCTTGGGCACGCCGAGGAACAGGTCGAAGGGCATTTCCGTGCCGTCGTCGAGCACGGCGACATTGCGGGCGTTGTCGACCGAAGCGACGCGCTTGCCGCCGGTAAAGCGGATGCCGCGTTCGGCAAACGCCGCCAGCAACGCCTTTGACGTTTCCGGCGACGGCGGCACCGGCGTGCCCAGCGGCAGGACCAGGTCGATCTCGCATTTGTCGCGGATGCCGCGCTGGAGCAGGTAGTCGTGCAGCATCAGGACGCATTCGCTGGGCGCCGGCGGACACTTGTACGGCGCGCCGCACACCCCGACCAGGGCCCGGCCGCCGGTGAACTTAGGCAGGACGTCGCGCAAGCGCTCGGCGCCGGCGACGCTGTAGAATTCAGTGGTGCCGGACAGGCCCGGCGTAGCGTCGAAATCGTATTCGGCGCCGAGTGCGACCACCAGGTAGTCGGCCTCGAACACGCCGTTATCGGTGGTGACGCGTCGCGCCGCCGGATCGATGGCGGTGATGGTGCGCTTGAGCAGTTTGACGCCCGGCTTGGCGTATTTGATGTAGGGCAGCCGCACCGATTCCGGCGTTTTCAGGCCGAATAAGACGTCGAGCTTGGCGAAGCCGAAGACGAAATGATCGTTCTTGTCGATCAGCATCACGTCGATGGCATCGCCGAAGGCTTCGGACAACAGGGTGGTCAGTTCCAGGCCGCCGAACCCGGCGCCCAGCACCAGGATGCGCGGCTTAGCTGTGGTGGTCATGCATTTCCCTTAGCATTTAAGTTCGGATGCCCTCTCCTCCCCATTTTATGGGGAGGTGGCCCGAAGGGCCGGAGGGGTATCTTTTTTCGGCAAGTGCCCCCTCCGTCGGCTGTGCCGACACCTCCCCACAGGTGGGGAGGAGAAAGGGTGAGCGAGGGCAGTCGCCTGCCCTCGACGGGTCGTGTTCAGGTCAGGACCGGCGACGGCACGATGCGGATATACGGCTTCGGTTCCTTCCAGCCCTGCGGATAGAGCTGCCTGGCCTCGTCGTTCGACACCGAACCGGCGATGATCACCTCGCCGCCCGGCTGCCAGTTGACCGGCGTCGCCAGACGGTGCTTGGCGGTCAGTTGCAGCGAGTCGATGACGCGCAGGATTTCGTCGAAGTTGCGGCCGGTGGTCATCGGATAGGCGATCATCAGCTTGATCTTCTTGTCCGGGCCGATGATGTAGACAGTGCGGACGGTCTGGTTGTCGGCGGCGGTGCGGCCCTCGGCGGTATCGCCCGACGCGGCCGGCAGCATGTCGTAGAGCTTCGACACGGCCAGGGTCGGATCGCCGATCATCGGGAAGTTGGGCGCGTAGCCCTGGGTTTCGGCAATGTCCTTGGCCCAGCCGGCGTGCTTGTCGACCGGATCGACGGACAGGCCGATGACCTTGACGCCGCGCTTGTCGAATTCCGGCTTCAGGCGGGCGACATAGCCCAGTTCGGTGGTGCAGACCGGCGTGAAATCCTTGGGGTGCGAGAAGATGACGCCCCAGTCCTTGCCCAGCCAGTCATGGAAGGAGATGGTGCCTTCGGTGGTTTCGGCAGTGAAGTCGGGGGCGACGTCGTTAATCCTGAGTGACATGTTATATCCTTTCTGTGTTGAACGCGACGGTGAAGGCATAGTAGGAGCGTGGCGTTCCGTGAGCGTTCCCTGACACAAGTTTCGCTGCGACGGCTTGTTTACGCCGGCCCACGCAGCCGTTCGGAGATAAGCAACTTGAAGGTTTACATTCAGCTTCTCGGCCGTTTCAGCGTTCGCATCGACGGGAACGAAGTGCCGTCGTCGGCCTGGAAGCGGGATCGTGCGGCGGCCATGGTTAAGCTACTCGCCATTTCGCCGCAACAGCGAATTCACCGCGAACAGGCGATGGAGATCTTCTGGCCGGATCTGGATGTCGAGGCGGCCGGCGCCAACCTGCGCAAGGCGGTCCACTTCGCCCGCAAGGCGTTGGGCGTGCACGACGTGATCGCGGTCGGCAAGGACATGCTCGCCTTTGCGCCGGGCGTCGAGGTGGAAACCGACGCCGGCCGGTTCGAAGCCGCCGCCCGGGCCGCCCTGCGCAGCAAGGACCCCGCCGCCTGCCAGACGGCCGCCGACCTGTATGGCGGCAGCCTGCTGTCCGACGACCGGTTTCTGGAATGGCTCGATGCGCCGCGCTATCAGTTGCAGCAGCTCTACACCGATGTGCTGCGCGCCGGCGCCCTGTGGCGGCACCTGATCGCGCTGGACCCAACCGACGAGGAAGCCCAGTGCGCCCTGATGCAGGCGGCGCTCGACGCCGGCAACCGGACCGACGCCATCCGGCAGTTCGACCAGTTGCGCGAGCGGCTGCATGCCGAGCTGGGGGTCGGCCCGAGCAGGCCCGCCATCGAGCTTTACGAACGGGCCATGGCCCTGTCCGGCGCCGAGCCGGTTTCGGCGGCGGAGCGCATTCGCGGCTCGCTGGCCTGGGCGCTGGTCCATCTGCAAAGCGGCGCCTTCGACCAGGCCGCCGAACTGGCGCGGGAAACGCGGGCCCAGGCGCTGAACGCCGGCCTGGCGCGCGAAGTCGGCGAAGCCGGCGCGGTGCTGGGCTTGACCGCGCATATGCAGGGCCGCTGGCGGCAGTTGTTCCGCGAGGAATTCATCGAATGGGTGCGCCAGGGCGGCCGCTTCGTCCCGGCGGTGTTCGACGGCCACCTGTGCCTGGCCGAATTCTGCCTGTGCGACGCCCGGGGCCACGGCGACATCGCCGAGTCGGCGCGTGAGCTGATGAGCGTGGCCGAGGCGGCCCAGTCGGTGCCGGGCAAGGCCCTGGCCAGCCTGATCCTGGGGGAAATCGCCCGGTGCGCCGGCGATCTCGACGAAGCGGAACGTTTATTGGTCGAATCGGAAAAACTGCATGCCGACGCCGATGCCCTGTCCGGGCGGGCGCTGGTGCTGGAACGGCTGGCGGAAATCGCCCTGGCGCGCGGCCAGAAATGGCGCGCCAACCGCCTTGTCCAGCGCGCCCTGGCCGACGCCAGCCAGTCATGGCTGTCGAACCACCTGCTGCTGCGCCTGCAGGCCCTGGCGGTGCGATCGGCCACCACGCGGGAAAAGACCGCCGAGGCTATCCTGACCGGTGACCGGTTGCTCGGCCCGCGCGCCTGTCAGCCCTGTTCGATGGCGTTGCGCACGGCTTCGGCGGTGGCGCTGGCGGAGGCGGGGCAGTTGGAACAGGTCGACCGCCGGCTGAACGAGGCCGAACGCATTGCCGGCATGTGGCAGGGCGGGCCCTGGGCGGCTACCCTGTGGGAAGCGCGCGGCGTGCAGCGTCAGGCCCAGACCAACCCCGTGCGCGCGGCCGCGGCCTTCGCCGAGGCCGCCGCCCGTTTCGAGGACCTGGGCCGGCCGCTCGATCAGGCCCGCTGCCTGAACCGCATGGCGGAAGCGATGCCCGAACGGGTCTAGGCTAATGGTCCTATGGCCACCGGCTCGCCGAAATCCGGCGTGCCGTCGGCCGTGTAATGGATCGGCTGGACGCGGGTGTGGCGGTTCGGGTCGTGCAGCGAGTTGCCGACGATCTCCCGGTAGTCGCGGGCGTGATAGACCAGCATGTCGCGGCCCTTTTCGTCGACCGTGAAGCTGTTGTGGCCCGGGCCCCAGATATTGGTCTTCGGCGAGCTCTTGAACACCGGTTCCTGCGCCTTGGTCCACGATGCCGGGTCCATGATGTCGGCGTCGTCGCGCGCCGTCAGCATGCCCATGCAGTAGTGCTCGTCGGTCGCCGCCGCCGAATAGGTCAGGAACAGGCGGCCGTGGCGCGCCAGCAAGGCGGGCCCTTCATTGACCTTGTAGCCGATGATTTCCCACGGCAGGGTCGGCACGGTCAGGCGGGCGGGCGCGGCGGCCAGGGTGGTCGGCGTAGCCAGCGGCGCCAGATAGATATTGCTGTTGGTCTTGATGTCCGGTTCCGACTGCGCCCAGCACAGGTAGCGCGTGCCGCGATGCTCAAACAGCGTCGAATCGAGGGTGAAGGTGTCCCACGGCGTGATCACCTGGCCCAGGTCGGTCCAGGTGCCGGTCAGCGGATTGGCGTCCGAACAGGCCAGGACGTAGGTGCGGATGTGGAAGACCTCGTCGCTGTTGCCGGCGGCGAAATAGATGTGCCACTTGCCGTCGAAATAATGCAGTTCCGGCGCCCAGATATAGCCGCCCTTTACGCCCTGGGCCGGCCGGCGCCAGACCACGGCTTCCTCGGCGGTCGATAGCCCCGCCAGGGTTTTCGCCCGGCGAATGGCCAGCCGGTCATACTCCGGCACCGAGGCCATCATGTAGTAATAGCCGTCGCTGTGGCGGAAAATCTGCGGGTCGGCCCGTTGCAGCACCAGCGGATTGACGATCTTGGACGCGGTTGCCGCGTCGGCTTCGGGGGCGATGATATTGGCCATAAGACCTGTTCCGGCGGTGGAGACGAGAAAGCGGCGGCGGGAAAATGAGGGCATGACTTTACGCTATGGATTCGACGGCGGCGACCATATGTCAGACAATTGCAAATGACCAGTGGGAAATAGAGGTTATTTCCGGGCTTTTTCCTGGCCGGATTAACCGTCATAAAACCGCAAGCCAACCGTCGCAAAAATGTCTTTTAAGAACGGCCGTTCGGTGATAACCATGTTATCAGAGGCGGCTTGTCGGGGGCCCTCAGCCAGCATTCAGACAGCCAATTCGGGCGTATAGTACCGTGTTCCCCATCCGGAATTCCGCCGGAGCCTATGGGTTATTCGCGTAATTTCGAGCCGAAGGAGGCCATCATGTCGCGTCTGTTTTCCCGCCTTGCCCTGACGGCCGTTGCCGTCGCCGGTCTGGCCGGGTTTGCCACGCTTGCCCGCGCCGACGACCTGCGCGATTACGAACTGCATATTCCTTATGAGAAGGTCAATTTTAACGACCCCGCCGCCGTCAAGCAGCTGTACAACCGCCTGAAGGACGCGGCCTATTTCCTGTGCGAGGACGAAGTCGAAGGCGCGCAACTGCAAACCTGCGTCGGCCAGAAGCTGACCACGGCCGTGGCCCAGGTCAATCATCAGGAACTTAGCCGCATCGAGGAACCGCAGTTCCTGGTCAATCCGGTTGAGTTGACGATGAACAGCCCGCAGCTTAAGCCGCAGGCCCACTAAACCGTTTTGACGGGCGCCTGGGCCAGCACCGGCAGGTCCAGCGCCCGCGACGCCATGGCGGCGCTGGCAAAACCCCGGCGCATGAACACCCTGAGCAGGCCGGCGCACAGGGCGGTAAAGCCGGCGAACAGCACGGCCAGGATCAGCACCACCTTCTTCAGGCTTTTCGGCTTGTCGGGCAGCGACGCCTTCTCGACCACGCGCACGGCGTCGGCCGCGCCCTTGGTCATCTGCTGCTGGGCCTGGTTTTCCTGGATGCGCTGGGTGAAGGTGGCGATGTTCTTCTGCAGGGCGTCGCGTTCGGCCGACAGGTTGTTGTACTGGGCTTCGACCCCCAGCAAGGCCTGCATCCGGCGCGTCACCTGCCCGGCCTGGTCCTGGCCCTTGGCGATACGGCCCTGCTGCGAGGCCATGTCGGCCTCGAGGTTGAACCTCTGGGTCAGCAGATCCTGATAGACCGGATTGATGCCCATCTTGTGGTCCTTTTCGCCGACGCCCTTGCCGGTGTTCATCAAGGCCTGGAGCGAGGCGATCTGGTTGTCGACGTCCTTCACCGGCTGGGCGGTCGGCAGGTACTTGGCCAGCAGTTCCTGGCGCTGCGACTGCAAGGTCAGGATGCGCGCCGGGATGCTGAGGTCCAGGTCGCGCTCGACGCTCATTTCCGGGCTGAGCCGGGCCAGGTTGGCCTTGACGTCGGCATATTTGGCCTGGTCCTGGGCCAGTTGCGACTGGGCGACATAGAGATCGGCCATTACCTGGTCATAGATCTTGGCATAGGTCGCCTTGGCGCCGGCGAAATCCCCTACCCCGTTGGCGGCCAGAAAGTTCTGATAGGCGCGGTCGGCGACGGCCAGTTGATCGTCGAAACTGGCCTTCTGCTGGGCCAGTTGCGGGCCGACGGTATCGCCGTACACCTGCAGGCGATACACCTGATATTCGTCGATCAGGGTATTGAGGATCAACGACGCCGACTCGGCGTTGGCGTGCTTGAAACTGACCCGCACCACGTTGTTCTGCGGCGCCGTGGCCGTGTCCAGCCCGGATTGCAGCACCTTGACCGCTGCGGCGTCGGCCGCCTGTTTCTGCGCCGTGGTGCGCGGGTTCCAGTATTGCGACGCCTTGGGCAGGACGGCGCGATAGCCGACCTTGGCGATGACCCGGCGTTTCAGCTCGGTGGAGTTGAGGATTTCGACTTCGGATTCGACCACCTGGTCGATGGTGGCGATGGCGCCGTTGGCGGCGTCACCGGCGAGCGGCCGATAAACATAGTCCTTGTTGAGCTGCATCAGCAGGCTGGCATTGGCGGTATAGGTCGACGGCATCCGCAAGGCCACGAACGCCCCGACCGCGAGCACGACCAGAAAGACGATCGCCATCACCAGGATTTCACGCGTCAGCAAGGCGACGATGTCGCGCAAGTCCAACGCCGTGAAGGGGTTTGATTTCGTTTTGCCGGTCGCTGCGGCCATCGTTTTCCCTGGCGCCGCTGCCCGGCGCTGGCGTCCTCGGGACGCCTCGTCCTGCCAATCCGGCGCAGACTGCATGGATTCTCCGGCCCGTACTAGTTTTGTTTAACGCGCTTTTTAATCCAAAAAGTGCGTCACACTTTTTGGAAAGCGCTTGGATGATTTAAAGGGGTAACCGGCCCGTTCTGCGGCCGCTTCCGGAAAGCCGGAAACAATAGCTTGGCCAGGGATTCCCGCCGCGCATCGCCACCCGAAGAGGCGGGCGCTTAACCAATCCTTACGATATCCCCGGTTTAGCATCGCCAGGCCGCGTTTTTCGCGACGACTCAGTTTAGGCTCCCGTCCGATGTTCACCCGCAGAACCCTTCTCGCCACCTTTGGGGCGATGATCGCCGCCCCGGCCCTGGGCAAGGAAGCGCAGCCGGAAGCGCCGCTCATCCAGTTCTCGGACTGGAGCGACGAGGAGCCGCTGTACCTGTTCTATCCCGGCGACAAGCTGGAGGTGAATTTCGCCTCGGCCACGGAACTCAACCGCACCACCCAGGTTGGGCCGGACGGGCGGATCACCCTGCCCATGGTCGGCCAGGTGATGGCGGCCTACAAGAGCGCGCCGCAGCTCCAGAGCGACATCCAGGCCCTGTTCACGCCGATCCTGCGTAATCCGTTGGTGACCGTCTTCCCCGGCGACGCGGCGTCGACGCGCGTGCTGGTCGGCGGCGAGGTCAAGAACCCCGGCTGGGTCGACGCCATGGGCGACATGGACGCGATGCAGGCGGTGCTGGCGGCAGGCGGCTTCCTGCATTCGGCTAAGACGCACAAGGTGGTGCTGATCCGGCGCGGCCGCGAAGGCCAGGCGATGCGCCGGGTGATCGACGTGCAGGACATGCTGGCCGGCCGCGACCGCCAGATGGTCGCGCTCAGGCGGTTCGACATCATCTACGTGCCGCGAACGAACGTGGCCGAAGCCGGCGTCTTCATGGAACAGTGGGTCAACAACCTGATCCCGGGCGGCATTTTGAACTATTTCGCCTACCGGACGTTCAACTAGGCCTGGATCCGCCGCGACGGAAACCTGACGGCCCGCCGTTGAATCGGGACAAGTCGTCCCGTTATCTCATAACCCATCTTTCCTTCAGGCCTGCGGCGCCGGAACCGCCGGTCCGCCCTGGCGTCCGAAAGGTTCCCCATGCTCAAAGCCTCCTGCCTCGCCCTCGCCTTAAGCCTCGGCATGGCCGCCGCCGTTTCCGCCCGGGCCGCGCCCCAGGTGGCGCCGGTCACGGTCAATGCGCCCGTGACCCTGACCGACAATGGCGACAGCTGGACGCTCGACAACGGCATCGTCAAGATGACGGTGATCAAGGGCAACGGCAATCTCGGCATTTCCGGCCTGACCTATCACGGCGTCGACATCCTGCCGCACAAGAGCGAGTTCTGGGAGACCACGCCGGCCGGCACGGTGACGGCACGGGTGACGATCGATCCATCGACCAATGGCGGCGAACGCGCCGAAGTGGCGATCAAGGGCGTCAATCCGGGCAACGGTCCGATCGCGAACGGCGGCACCAATGGCCTGGGCGGGCCGCGCAACGGCGGCATGGACATCGAGGTCCGCTACACGCTGGAACGCGGCACCAGCGGCTTCTACACCTATGCCGAATACACCCATAAGGCCGACTACCCGGCGTCGGGCTTCGGCGAGAACCGCTTCATCCTGCAGATGAGCAAGACGTTCGACTGGCTGAGCGTCGACAACGACCGCAACATGATCATGACCGACGGCGCCGACCTGGCCAAGGGCGTCGTGGTCCACGCCAAGGAGCAGCGCATCCTGTCGTCGGGCATCTACGCCAATTCGGTCGAGCACAAATACAGCTACAACGCCGTCATGTACAAGCTGAAGGCCTGGGGCTGGTCGTCGACCCAGGACCATATCGGCGTCTATTTCATCAATCCGTCCAATGAATATATCGGCGGTGGCGCCGAGAAGCTCGACCTGATCGACCATATGGGCGCCACCCTGCTCGACTACTGGACCAGCGGCCACTATGCCGGCGGGGCGGGCAACCACATCCCGCAGGGCGAGGACTGGACGCATGTCGTCGGACCGATCTTCGTCTATTTCAACGCGCTCGATAACCCCGAGCAGGCCAGCGACGCCGACATGGCCAAGTTCAAGTCCACCTGGGGCAGCGGCGAGCCGACCCCGCCGAAGGCGTGGCGCGACAACGCTCTGGCCCTGTGGACCGACGCCGTCGAAAAGTCCAAGGCCGT
>CAYULN010000068.1:0-8298 GCA_964445605.1 uncultured Caulobacteraceae bacterium
CCTGTTGGCTTTCCGGGGTGAACGCCGTGATCATGTCCAGGGCCTGCGGATCGGAAAGCGTCCTGGCGTTTTCCAGCTCCGCCGCCGGGAAGGTGAACACGGCCAGCGATGTGACGGTGTAATCCTGGCCCGGGTGCATGCTAGCCTGCCGGACATGCATTTCGATCGTCTTGATCGGCGGATGGCTGCCGTCGCGCAGGGCGTCGCCTACGCCGCGCATCATATCGGCGACATCGGTATAATAACTGCCCGTGGTGTTGACGTCGGAAACGACCGCCCGCACCAGCAGCTTGTCGCCGCCGACATAGGCGATGTCGAAGCCCCGGACCTTGTCCAGCCGGGCGATGAACGGATCGGGGACGACGTCCGGTACCTCCCCGTCCGGCACGTAGGGATGCGGCATCACGAAATAGAAAATCCCTGCCACTACGGCGACGGCCAGGCCGGCGGTAATGCCGATGCCCAGCGGCGAAAGGCGCTTTGACGCCCGTGGTGTGGTGTTCATCTCTGCCCCGATCCGGCCAAATCCGCACGTTGCGAAATCCAGATCACCACGTTATTTGGGCGAAAGCGAGGCGGTATTAACCCTTTGCCGCCGTCACAATCCCCCGCCCGCTGCCGCGATCAAATCCATTGCCGGCTGGCTGACCAGACCGCGAAAGAAGAACCGCTGCCCCCAGCCGAGCGGCGTCACGTTGCGATATTCATGCAGCTTGTTGTCGGTGTCATAACCCGGATGCATCTGCTTGCGCAGCGACGCCCGCGCGTTCGGATCGGCGCCGTGGTCGAGCAGCAGCTGCGTCATCGGCGCGACGTAAGGCCCTTTGCGCTGATTCATCCGCGCGTTGGGCTGTGCCACCACCGTGCTGAACAGGGCGGTGTGGCCGCCGAAGCCATCACGGTCGATCTCCGCGCGCGTATCGACCGGCATGCCTTTGGCGAGCAGCCATTTGACGATCTCCATCTCGTCGTAGTCGATCGCCATGTGCAGCAAGGTCGCCCCGCCCAGCGGCGTGCCGTGCGTCGCCATCACTTCGTCATGGCACTCCAGTTCCGGCGGATAGATCTCCTCGAACGCAAAGGTCCGCGTCAGCAGGCCGGGATCGCGCGCCAGATGCGCCTCGAGCAGGTCGATGCGGCCGCGATGCACGGCCATCGGCGGCGTGTCGGGCAGGACCAGGCCGCGTTGCACGTACATCTCCAGGATGGCGGACTTGGCCGCCGGATTACGCGAATCCGTCTCGAGCACCATGCACACCGCCACCTGCCGCCGGCCCTGCGCGTCGACCACCGGCGCGCCGATCTCCAGCGCGAACGCCGTGCCTTCGACGCTCAGCATATAGGCGGCGTTGACCAGCAACTGCGTCGGCGCCTTCGGGCTGCCCATCAGCCGGTGGATCAGCCTTGCCGTCTCGATGCGGGTTTGCAGTACCGCCCGGTCGAGCGCTTTGGTCAGATCGGCGGCGCCCATGCCGTGCAGCGCCTCGATGATCCGGTCGCGACCGAGATTGGCGGCATAACTCATCGGCGGGCCCCAGCTGCTCGGACGGGCCAGCGCCGGTTCGTGCAGCAGGTTGGGATGCTCGGCGATCAACCGGCGCACGGTGCCCAGGTCGTCATCGCGGATAGCGCGGGTCAGTTCACAAGCCTGGACGACCCGCGCCCAGTTTGGCGCGGAATTGATGCGGGCAATGACCTGTTGCGCATCGGCGAGCTTGGCCGCCGCCGGATCGGTACCGGGCACATGGGCATTGAACAGCGCGACGGCGTCGGGCTCACCGGCGCGGAATGCCTTCAGCAGTTCCTTGGCCTGACGGCGGACCTGGTCGAGATCGGGACGGGTGGAAAGAGTATATTCGGGCATGACGAAGCCTCCTTGAACGCCCGGCGTCCGCTATGATCGGGCAAAGGAGGTTCGTGAGAACCGGTGCGTAGTCATGAAAGCTTCGGATGGACTCGGTCCTGCCCGCGGACGGGGCGCGTCCCGAAACGCGCCCGACGACCCAACCACCATCATTGTGGTGACGCTAGTAGCCGCCCGCTCGGCCGGTGCTCTCTTTTCATTTTAGTAATTTAACCACGAACCACACGAACAGACACGAACGGCGCCGAGCAAATGGCAGCAAAGGGTTTTAACCACGGATGACACAGATGCCGCCTTCGGCGGCACACGAATGGCAGCCTTCCCAACCATTCGACTGTGGAAGGCGGATAGATACTGAAGCGCTTCGCGCTTCGATTCTTTCAATTCTGTATACCGGTTCTTTCAGGTACTCATATCCGTGTCGCCGCCGAAGGCGGTATCTGTGTCATCCGTGGTTAAACCCGTCTGCGCTGAACTGTTCGTGTCCGTTTGTGTGGTTCGTGGTTTAAACCTTCTGGCCGCTTATACCGCCGGCAAGACCAGCGCCGTGCGCAGGCCCGGCCCCTGGCCGTCGAACACGCCCGGTCCTTCGTCGATGGTCAGCCGCCCCTTGTGCGCCACCGCCACCGCTTCCACCATCGACAAGCCCAGGCCCACCCCCGGCAGGGAGCGCGAATTTTCCAGCCGCACAAACCGTTCGGCGATGCGCGCCCGGTCCTTTTCCGGCACGCCCGGCCCGGTGTCGGTGATCGAGAATTCGATTTCTCTTTGTGATGTCCGCCTGAGCCGGAACGTCACCCCACCGCCTTCGGGCGTATATTTGATGGCGTTGTCGAGCAGGTTGGCCAGGGCTTGGGCCAGGAAGTCGCGGTTGCCCGACACCTTGACGCCCGGCTCGATCTCGGCGGCGAAATCGAGCCCCTTGTCGGCCGCCACCGCCTCGAACAGCTCGGCCATGTCGTCCGCCAGTTCCGACGCCGTGAACAACACCTGGTCGGGAGCGCTGCCCGCCGCCTGCAGACGCGAGATCGAGAACACCGTCTGGAAGGTGCGCAACAACTGATCGGTCTCGTCCAGCGCCCGCGACAGGGCTTCCGTCGCCTGCGCCGGATCGCGCTCGGCCTCGAACAGCGACACCTCCAGCTTGGTCCGCAACCGCGACAACGGCGAACGCAGGTCGTGGGCGATGGCGTCCCCGGCATATTTGAGATTGCCCATGGTCTGTTCCATGCGGTCGAGCGTCTGGTTGATCCGCTGCGACAAGGCGTCGAATTCGTCACCTTCGTCGCGGGTCGGGATGCGCGCCTTGAAATTGCCCTCCTCGACCTGGGCCAGCACGTCGGTGACCCGCGCCACCGACCGGGTGACCTCGTGGTTGATCAGCATGCCGGCGAACAGGCCCAGCAGCACCACCAGGAGCCCGCCGCCCGCCGCCGCCTTGATCTCCTGCTGGAAGCTGTGGTCCATGAACGACATATCCATGGCGACATAGATGTAGAAATTGTCGTCGAGGCGCACCACCCGCCCCTGGAAGCGGCAGCAATTGCCGTGCGCCGACGGCGAGACGTGATTGAAATTGACCGCCATCCGGTCCTGGTCGTCCCACCGGTGGCCCAGGGTCCGGTTGATGATGGCGACGGCCAGGTCGTGGCCCTCCATCTTCGAGCGCGTGTTCTGCGCCAGGATCTGGCCGGTGCTGTCGAAGGCGCCCTTGGCGAACACCCATTCGCCGGCATCGTCGCTTAAGATGCGCGCCACCACGGCGGCATGGCCCTGCTGGCTGTCGAGGTTCTGCAGGACGATCAGGCGCGAATCGACCGCCGCATTGCCGAAGGCGCGTGATTCCGTGCTGGTGGCGACATACAGTTATCCGAACACCAGAACAGCGACGAACACGTACACGGCGAGAAATACGAAGGTCAGCCGCAGCGGCGTCTGGCGAAAGACATGCGGCCGCAATGCGCTGAATCCTGTCAGCTTTTCCCGAAAGGTGGAAATGGGATCAGGCATTGGCGATCAGTATAGCCTGAGACGGTTCGACCCGCACCCTCATCCCTTCAACATATAGCCTTCGCCGCGCACCGTATGCAGCATCGGCCGGTCGAAGCCCTTGTCCAGCTTGGCGCGCAGGCGGGAAAAATGCACGTCGATGACATTGGTCTGCGGGTCGAAATGATAGGCCCATACCTTTTCCAGCAGCATGGTCCGCGTCACGTTCTGGCCGGCATGGCGCATCAGGAATTCCAGCAGTTGGAATTCGCGCGGCTGCAGGTCGATCAGCGTCGTCTCGCGCTTCACCTGGCGCTTGATCAGGTTCATTTCCAGCTCGCCGACACGTAAGGTCGTCTCGACGCTGTCCTTGTCCTTGCGGCGGCCCAAAGCCTCGACGCGGGCCACCAGTTCGGTCAGGGCATAGGGCTTGACCAGGTAGTCGTCGGCCCCGGCGCGCAGGCCCGACACCCGGTCCTCGAGTTCACCCAATGCCGACAGGAACAGCACCGGCACGGCGGCGCCATTGGCGCGCAGGCGTTGCAGCATGGAAACCCCATCCATGACCGGCATCATCCGGTCGAGGATGATAACGTCGGGCGTCTCGGCGGCGACGGCGTCCAGGCCCGCCTGCCCATCGCCCGCCAAACGCGCCTCGATCCCGGCTTCCTTCAGGCCCTTCTGCATGTTGAGGGCCGCTTCCGTGTCGTCCTCGACGATCAGAACCTGCATGCGATAATCCTTTCCGCTGCAACTTCCTAACCTGAATCGCGGACGCTTTCCCGTTAAAAATTGGATAGGTTTGCCTTTGAAAGGGCGCGTTCAAATAAAAAGCCTCCCGTCTGCACGGGAGGCTTTCTTCTTATCACTTGGTCCAAACGCTTACGGCTTCGGCTTTGGACCGGGCGTAACCGGACCAATGGACGGCTTGATGCTGTCCTGCTTCAGGGTCAGCGGCCAAGCCGTATTGCGGCCGTCGCGTCGGATCAGCAGCAGCACGCTCGGGCGGCCGGCGCGTTGCAGCTCCTGCACCACCTGCTGGAAGTCCTGCTGGGTCTTCACCTCTTCGCTGTTGGCCATGAGGATGACGTCGCCGGGCTTGAGCGCCCTGTGCGAATCGTCGCGCCACGGCTCGACATTGGTGATGACCAGGCCGGTCGAGCTGGCGTCGAGCCCGTAGGTCCGGCGCGTTTCCGGCGTCACCGGCTTGACGCTCAGGCCGGCCACCGGCGGCGTGCCGCTGGAGGCGCCCGGATTGGCGTTGTCGTCGCTGTCGTTGTTGCCGTTGATGCCCTTGGCCAGTTCATCCTCGCCCGGACGCAGGGCGGCGGTCAGGGTCAGATTGACCATCTTGCCGTTGCGCAATATGCCGACCGTCACCTTTTCACCGACCTTGACGTCGGCGATGCGGCGGGTCAGCTCGGTCGGGCTCTTGACCGCCACACCGTTGACCGTCTTGACGATGTCGCCCATCTTGACGCCCGCCTTGTCGGCCGGGCCGCCCTGGGTGGTTTCGGCGATATAGGCGCCGTCCTGATCCTTGAGGTTCAGGCTTTCGGCCAGCTCTTCGTTCAGCGGCTGGATCGACACGCCGATGTAGCCGCGCTCGATCTTGACGCCCTTCACCAGTTGCTGGGTGATGCGGTTGGCGACATCCGAGGGAATGGCGAAACCGAGACCGGCGCTGCCGCCCGACGGCGTCACGATGGCGGTGTTGACGCCGATGACGCGGCCGTACAGGTCGAAGGTCGGGCCGCCCGAATTGCCGCGATTGATGGCGGCGTCGATCTGCAGGTAGTCGACATAGTCAGGCCCGGTGTCCTTCAGGTCGCGGCCATAGGCCGAGACGATGCCGGCGGTCGCCGTGTTCGAGAAGTTGAACGGGTTGCCGACCGACACGACCCAGTCGCCGACGCGCGGCTTGTGCTCGAGCTCGAAGCGCACGAACGGGAAGTCCTTGCCTTCGACCTTGAGCACGGCCAGGTCGGTGGCGACGTCGCGCCCGATGACCGTCGCCTTGAGTTCCTTGTCGTTGGTCAGCTTGACCGTGATGTCGGTCGCGCCTTCGATGACGTGGTTGTTGGTCACCACATAGCCGTCGGGCGAGATGAAGAAGCCCGAGCCGGCGCCGCGCACGTCCTGTTCCTGGCCGCCGTCGTCACCGCCGCTGCCGTCGTCCGGATTCTGGAAGTCGAAGCCGGGCAGGTTCGGAATGCCGGTCGGCATCTTCATCTTGCCCTTGGTTTCGATCGAGACCACGGCCGGCGAGACGCGTTCGATCATGTCGGCGAACGACATCGGCGCGCCGTTGGGCGGCTTGACCGGCGTCAGGTCGGCGGCCTTGATCAGGCTGGCGCCGTCATAGCCGCCGAAGCTGGAATGGTGTCCGTTCAGGCCGGTCATGGCGGCGGCGGCGACACCCGCGCCCAGCGTCAGACCGACGACGGCGCCCACCACCGTCGACTTGTTTTTCAGAAGAGCCGTCAGGCTGCGTTTCCCCATCATATGGTACCTTCAGTTCCTTACCTGCGAGGGATACGCCCCCGCGTCAATTTGAGCGCAACGCCCGCCGATTACAACAGCGGAGCGAAGTTTTTTTGGGTTACGGGAACCTAATCAAACCGCTGAGGCAAAATCGTGACATCAATCCTGCGATTTCATGATGTCCTGAAGTTTTTTCTCTTCCTCGGCATCGAGGGCGTAATTTATTGTTTTCGCAGATCTTTTTCCCAGCCAGAACAACAGGCCGCCGCCGAGCAGCACCATCAGCGGCGGCAATCCCCACAGAATGAGGTTGCCGGTCGACAGTCTGGGCCGGAAAAGGACATAATCGCCGTAAGCATCGGCCAGATTTTGTCGGATTTGCTTGTCCGTTTGCCCGGAAGCGATCTCGTTGCGGATCTCGCGGCGCATGTCGGCGGCGATCTTGGCGTCGGAATCGCCGATGCTCTGGCCCTGGCAGGCGACGCAACGCACCTCGGCGAACAGACGTTGCGCCCGGGCTTCGTCCTGCGCCGGGTCGGCGTGGGCGGAGAGGGGGAGAAGGAGCAAAAGCGAAAGCAAGAAGCCCCTCCACCACGCCAGCAAGCTGGCGCGGTCCCCCTCCCCGACACGCGGGGAGGGACAAGAATTGTGATGTTGGGATATTTGTAATGCGATATTTGCCGTTGAGCGCGGATGACCGCGCAGTAATGCTGGACAGGATCGGTGTCGGCTCGATCGAAGACCTGTTCGTCGACGTGCCCGAAGCGGCGCGCCGCGCCGGGACAGTGGACCTGCCCAATGTGGCGGGTGAATTGGACGTCGAGCGGCAATTGTCCGCCCTGGCGGCGAAAAACGTCACCCCGTCCAGGGCGCCTTTCTTTGTCGGCGCCGGCGCCTATCGCCACCATATCCCGGCCAGCGTCGACCACATCATCCAGCGCTCGGAATTCCTGACCAGCTATACGCCGTATCAGCCGGAAATCGCCCAGGGCACGCTGCAGGTCTTGTTCGAGTTCCAGAGCCAGGTGGCGCGGTTGACCGGCATGCCGGTCGCCAATGCGTCGCTCTATGTCGGCTCGACCGCTGCGGCCGAAGGCGTGCTGATGGCGACGCGGGTAACCAAGCGCAACAAGGCCGTGCTGTCGGGCGGCCTGCATCCGCACTATCGCGAGACGGTCGAGACCCTTGCCCATGCTGTCGGCATCGAAACCGAAGCCTGTCCGGTGGCGGTGGACGGCGAGGCCGAGGTGCTGGCTCATATCGACGCCGGCACGGCCTGCGTGGTGGTCCAGACGCCGAACGTGTTCGGCACGGCGACCGACCTGACGAAGATCGCCGAGGCTGCCCAGGCCGCCGGCGCGCTGCTGATCGTCGTCGTAACCGAGGTTATGTCGCTCGGTCTGTTGAAGTCGCCGGGTGAAATGGGTGCCGACGTGGTGGCGGTCGAAGGCCAGTCGATTGGCGTGCCGCTGTCGTTCGGCGGACCCTATGTCGGCCTGTTCGCGGCCAAGGAAAAATACCTGCGCCAGATGCCGGGGCGTCTGTGCGGCGAAACGGTTGACGCCGACGGGGAGCGTGGTTTCGTGCTGACGCTATCGACGCGCGAACAGCATATCCGGCGCGAAAAGGCGACGTCCAACATTTGTACGAACAGCGGTCTGTGTGCGCTCGCTTTTTCGATCCATATGAGCCTACTGGGCCAGGAAGGCTTGAAGCGCGTGGCGAAGATCAACTACGCCAAGGCACACGCCTTGAAGGATAGACTGAAGGGGCAGGGCCTGAAGATCGTGACGCCGCGCTTCTTCAACGAATTTACCGTCCAACTGGACAAGCCCGCGACCGAGGTGGTCGAGGCGCTGGCGGCCAAGGGCGTTCTCGGCGGCGTGCCGTTCGCGCGTCTCGACGCGACGCCGGGCTTTGAAAATCATCTGATCCTCGCTGTCACCGAAACGGTGACCGAC
>CAYULN010000069.1:0-22110 GCA_964445605.1 uncultured Caulobacteraceae bacterium
AGGCAGGCCAGATAACCCACGACATGGACAAGAAGCGCCGCGCCGAACGCCCAGAACGACCGAAAGATCAGGAAGGCTTCGGTGGTGATGACGGCATTGAGGATGAAATAGCTGTAGGTCACCCCCGCGAACATCTGCGGCTGCGTCAGCGCCTTGAACACAGGGGATTTGACCAGATCGGCCATCAGTGCGCCACCGACTGGATGCCGCTGACGATGGTCGCCGCGCCGAACAGGATGAAGACGCCGATGATGACGGTGGCGCCATAGCGCCAGTTGATCCGGCCGGTCAGCATCATGAAGCCGACCATAGCGACGGCGATGACCGCCACCGTGGTGGCGACCTTGCCCATCAGCGTGCCCTGGATCCAGTCGAGCGCGTTGGTGATCGGCGACGAGCCGGCCGGACCGGACGTCATGGCTTGGGCGGCGGCGGTCTGCGCCCAGCTCATCAGGCCGGCGGCCAGGACCATCACGCCCGGTATGACCTGCTTTTGCATCGAATACCTCATCTCTCCCCCTTCGCCGCGCGGATTCGGCGTGATTTCGGAACACTCCATCTAAGGGAAAAAGTGCGGCCACTCAAAGGCCATTCGGTATCTTGTCCACCGAAATCACGGAGAGTTTAAGACAATTTTTATCCCTGGCGCCTGAGTCGCGCATTTCGGCGGGAAAGTTCAGCGCCGCGATGGCTATTCCCCGGCGAACGTCACCGCCACGCCGCGTTTCTTAAAATAACTCTGCATCATCTTGCGGCCCTGGCGGTTGTTCTGCGCCAGGCGCGACGGCTGGACTACCGCTTCCTTCACCCCTTCGGCGGCCATGGCCTTTTTCAGTTCGGTGATTCGCGCGTCGATCTCGATATTGTCGCGGGCCAGGGAGTCGTAGATCTGTTCGAGGGCTTCGGTGACGGTCAAGGTTAAGCTCCATCCAGTAAATGCCAGCGTGTTATCGGTTTGGGCCGTTCCGTTCAACCCCCTTAAAAAACCCCCGACATAACGCCTTTTTGAGGCTGTGCCGGTAACGATTCGGCTATAGGTTCGGTGGTAAATAAGGACGGCCACTCCGGGGAGCATCGGTCCAGGTATGAGTTTTGTCGGCAATATCAAACGTGACGCGACCTTCCTCAAGCGTTTGATCCGAATCCTGCGTCGCATCAACAGCGTCAGTCCCGACGCGCCCAACCTGATCTGCGACGACTTCGAAAAGTGCGCCGACACCTTTCCAACCCAGGTCGCCCTGATGTTCGAGAGCAAGTCCCTCACCTACCAGCAGATGGACACCATGGCCAACCGCTACGCCCACTGGGGGCGGCAGCGCGGCCTGAAGGCCGGCGACACGGTCGCCCTGTTCATGCCCAACCGGTTGGAATACCTGCCGATCTGGCTGGGGTTGAACAAGCTGGGGGTCGTCACCGCCCTGATCAACAATTCGCTGACCGGCGCCGGCCTGGTCCATTGCATCAATATCTCGGTCGCCAGCCTGACCCTGGTCGACACCACGACCATGGGCGCCTTTCAGGAAGTCCAGGGGCAATTCGAGCGTCAGCAGGCCCTATGGGTGCTCGACCTGCCGCGCGAACAGGAAAGCGACAATTGCCGCAGCCTCGACGCGGCGACCAAGGGCGTCAGCTCGGTCCGGCCCGACCGCACGCCGCGCGCCGACCTCAAGGCGTCGGCGGTGGCGCTGTACATCTATACCTCGGGCACCACCGGCATGCCCAAGGCGGCCAAGATTTCCAACGCCCGCGCCCAAATGTACATGAAGGCCTTCGCCGGCCTGACCCACATGAAACCGGGCGACCGCGTCTATTGCGTCCTGCCGCTCTACCACGCCACTGCGGGGCTGTGCGCCGCCGGCGCCGCCTTGATGAACGGCGCCGCCCTGGTGCTGAAACGCCGGTTCTCGGCCTCGCAGTTCTGGAGCGACGTGCGCAGCCAGAACATCACCCACCTCGTCTATATCGGCGAATTGTGCCGCTACCTGGTCAACTCGCCGCCCGCCCCTAACCCGGACGACGAAACCAAGCACAAGGTGCGCATGGCTTTCGGCAACGGCATGCGCCCAGAGGTCTGGGACCACTTCAAGACCCGTTTCAAGATTCCGTCGATCGTCGAATTCTACGGTTCGACCGAAGGCAATGTGTCGCTGTTCAACCTCGACGGCCAGCCGGGCGCCATCGGCCGCGTGCCGAAGATCATCCGCGACAAGTTCAATGTCCGCCTGGTCAAGTTCGACGTCGAATCCGAGATGCCGGAACGCGGCATGAATGGCCTGTGCCTGGAATGCCGGCCCGGCGAGATCGGCGAGGCCATCGGCCAGATCGCCCACGATGCCCGCCACGCCTATTCGGGCTACGCCGACAAGGCAGCCTCGCAGAAGAAGATCCTCACCGACGTCTTCAAGAAGGGCGATGCCTGGTTCCGCACCGGCGACCTGATGAAGCAGGACAAGTACGGCTATCTCTATTTCGTCGATCGCATCGGCGACACCTTCCGCTGGAAGGGCGAGAACGTCTCGACCTCTGAAGTGGCCGAACATTGCGCCTCGGCGCCGGGCGTCGAAGAGGCCATCATCTATGGCGTGCCGGTGACCGGGCACGACGGCAAGGCCGGCATGGCGGCGCTGATCACCCGCGAAGGCTTCGACCTGAAGGCGTTCAAGCAGCACATCGACGACCGCCTGCCGGTCTGGTCGCGGCCGCGCTTCGTCCGCCTGCTGCAGGAAGTCGAGACCACGGGCACCTTCAAGTACAAGAAGATGGACCTGATCAAGGAAGGTTTCGACCTGGCCCAGGTCAAGGATCCGCTGTTCATCCTGTGCGAGGAAGGCTACCAGCCGCTGACACAGGACATGCTGGACCGCATCGGCAGCGGCGATCTGCGGCTGTAAAAAAAGGCGGCCCTCACGGACCGCCTTTTCTCTTGCTTTTTTGGCCCTTAGTAGCGAACGCGCAACGTCATCCCGTAGGTCCGTGGCGCGCCTAGGAACGCGTCATAAGTATTGGTGTCCGTCGCCGCGCTGTACGGCGCATAGGTGCCGTTGGCGTTGAGCACGAAGGCGCTGCCTTGCAGCGGCGCGTTGATCACCACCTGCTTGTACTTCACGTCACCCAGGTTCTGGCCCCACAGTTCCAGCGTCCAGCTGCGGTTGTCCGGCCCGATGGCGATGCGGCCGTTATACAGAGTGTATGAACCCTGCGCCTTGAACGGGATCAGGTCCGAACCGGTGTTATAATCCGACGTATATTTCGCCGTCAGGTTGGCCGAGGTGCGCAGGCCGAAGGTCGTGCCGGTCCAGGTCAGTGCCGCCGACGAGGTCCATTTCGGCGCGAACGACACCTGCGACCCGGGCAGCAGCGACAGCTGGTCGAAGTGCGCCGGATTGATCAGCTGCGACTTGGTGAAGTTGCCGTACTTGGTGTCGGCGTAGGAGATGCCGCCCTGGAAGCTCAGGCCCTTGACCGGCGTCTTCCAGTACAGGTCGGCGTCGAAGCCCTTCGAGGTCAGTTCCGGGATCGATTCGACGACGAATGCCGTGCCGAGGAAGGTGTTGAGCTGGAAGTCCTTGAAGCGCTGGTCGAAGGCCGTGACGTTCAGGGTCACCGCCTTGTCGAACAGCACCGTCTTGGCGCCCAGTTCGTAGGAATCGACCGTCTCGGCCGGGAACCACAGCGAAGAGTCCGGCGTCACGCCGGTCTGGGCGCGGTCGAGATTATAACCGCCCGCCTTGTACCCACGCGCATAGGAACCGTAGATCATGGCGTTTTCGTTGAGGTGCCACGCCGCTTTCAGCGTGCCCGACAGGTTGCTTTCGTCATGGCTGTCGGAAACGCTGCGGTTGTTGAAGCCCGGATTGGCCCAGAACGGACACAGGGCGCCGATCAGGGTGTTGACCGTGCCTGGACCCGAGACGATGGCGCCGATCCAGGTCGGGTTGGCGCCGGCCAGCACGGCGTTGGTCGCATTGCCGCCGTTGGTGGCATAGAGCGTCGCCGCCTGCGTGTACTTGGCCAGGGCGGCGCCGCAGCCGACGCCGTTGTCCGAGTTGGTGTACAGGCCCGTCATCGACTTCTTTTCGGACGTGTAGCGCAAGCCCAGGGTCAGTTCGAGCTGGTCGCTGACCTTCCACGAATCGTTGGTGAACAGGGCATAGCTGGTGTCGGACTGCGTATAGTGATCACGCGCCGTTGAACCGGCGACGAAGTTGCTGCCGGTCGGCACGCCGGTCAGGTTCGAGACGAAGGCCAGCTGGGTGCTGAGCGGCGCGGTCGGCGCCAGCTTGCCCGCCAGCAGCAGGCCGAGATAGCTCTCGTAGGCCGAGCCGTAGACATACGAATCGTGGCGGTCGAGGTCTTCCTTCGAGAAGAAGCCGCCCACCAGCCAGTTGACCTTGTCGCCGCCGCCGGCCAACCGCACTTCCTGGCTGATCGTCTTGAAGCGGGCGTCGAAGTCGCCGTTGTCGTTGCGGTACAGCAGGTCGGCGCCGCTATAGTCCAGGTCCTGGCCGTTGGTCGACTTCCAGTCGCGGACGCCGGTGATCGAGGTCAGGGTGGCGTTGTTGAAGCTGGACAGCCGGAAATTGCCTTCGACCGACACGCCGCCGTCGCTGACGACCTGGTGCGTGGCCCGATTGGAATAGGCCAGCCGGTTATCCGGATTAGCCGTCGCCGCCACGCCCGCCCCGCTTGCAGCCAGCGCATTGATCGCCGCCGCCGTCGGGCCGGTGCGCGTCTGCACGGCGACGCAGCAGTTTTCGGTACGGTGGGTGTAATCGCCGATGACGCGGATATCGGCCGTGTCGTTCGGCGTGAACAGCAGCTGACCGCGGATGGTGTCGAAATCCTGGTCCTGGTCGGCGCCTTCCGTGCGCGGGCCGCCGGCGACATTGACGTCGGTATAGCCGTCGTGCTTGCGCCGGGCGACATACAGGCGGCCGGCGAGCTTGTCGGTGACGAGCGGGCCGGTCACCGACGCGGCCAGACCGTAGGCGCCGAAATTGCCGACGGTCGCCTCGCCTTCGCTGCCGAAGGTGAAGGACGGCTTCTTGGTGATGATGTTGATGACGCCCGCCGAGGTGTTCTTGCCGAACAGCGTGCCTTGCGGACCCTTAAGCACCTCGATGCGTTCCATTTCGCCGAGATCTTCAAAGCCGACGCCGTTGCGCGGCCGGTAGACGCCGTCGATGACCACGCCGACCGACGATTCCAGGCCGGGATTGTCGCCGACCGTGCCGACACCGCGGATGCGCGCCGTGGTCAGGCTTTCGTTCTGCGTCGAAGTGACGATCAGGCCCGGCGTCAGGATCTGCATGTCCTTGATGTCGTGCACACCGGCGTCCTGCAGCAGCTTGGCCGACAGGGTGGTGACGACGATCGGCACATCCTGGAGCTTCTGTTCGCGCTTCTGGGCGGTGACGATGAGGGTGGTGCCGTCGTCCGCGGCAGCGGCGGGCGCGGCGGCGAAGACGGCGCCGGGCAGCAGGCCGGCGGCCAGCGCCGCAACGCCGGCGCCTGCCATCAGGCGGGCCAGCCCGCGGCCGTTCTTAAGTATTGAATGGGTGGCTTGCATAGGTTTCCCTTAGGTCAATTTCATCTCTGTTGATATTTTTATATGTTTTTTGGTCGGGTATTGGCCCGGCAAGCACAGGCTCGAAAACTCGAACTGCACACTACTTGCCTCCTTAACACATGACGTGCACGGAAACAAACGACGTTTCGTTTGTTTATTGCGACGCACAATTGACGCAGCGTAAATACTTGCGCAATACATGAAGATAAGCACTGGGAAGCAAAGCGACTATTCTTAGAGTTTCGTTATAAAACCTTATTTATTCGTTTACTGCGCGAATCCTTTTCCCCCAGGACAGGATTGCTGCGCCTGCGCACGCCGACATCAGGGAGCCGGCGATCACCCCGGATTTGACGGCGTTTTGGGCCATTTCATCGTGCGCCGGGAACGCCAAGGCCCCTAAAAATAGACTCATTGTGAAACCAATGCCGCATAAAAGACACACCGCGTAGAGCTGCAGATAGCTGGCCCGGTGCGGCATGGCCCCCAGGCCGAACCGCACCGCCGCCCAGGAAGCGGCAAAAACGCCCAATTGCTTGCCGATAAACAGGCCGAGCGCCACGCCGAGGAAGCGCGGATCGCCCAAACTGGCGATACTGAAACCCTTCAGCGAAAAGCCCGACGCCGTAAAGGCGAACAAAGGCAGGATGAAATAGGCGACGTAAGGGTGCAGGCTGTGCGCCAGGCTTTGCAGCGGGCTCGCCGGCCGGCCCGGAATTTCCAGCGCCACGCAGAACCCGGCCAGGACCGCCGCCAGCGACGGGCTCAAACCGGCCGCCACGGCGAAGCCCCAGACAAGGACGAACAACAGCCAATAGATAGCGCGCAACCAAGCCAGTGCGCGAATGACGAATCCCGCCCCGGCCATCACCGCCAGGGCCCCAAGCATGGCCAGAAACCAGCCCCAGTGGAAATGCGAATTATAGAAGACGCCGATGATCGCCACGGCGCCAAGATCGTCGACGATCGCCAAGGTCAGCAGAAACACCCGCAACGATCCCGGCAACTGCCGCCCCGCCATGGCCAGCACCGCCAAAGCAAAGGCGATATCGGTGGCCACCGGCACCGACCAGCCGCGCAAGTCCCCCTTGCCGGACAGGTTGAGGACGACATAGATCAACGCAGGCACGATCATCCCGCCTAGCGCCGCGATCACCGGCAGGGCCAGGGTCTTGGGCGACGACAGCTGCCCGCGCCGTACTTCGAACTTGATCTCCATCCCGACCAGGAAGAAGAAGGCGGCCATCAGGCCTTCCTTGACCCAGTCGGCGACCGGCCAGGTCCGGCCGATGCCCAGCAAGGACACGCGTTCCGGCTGATGGACAAAGTGGAAATAGGCGTCCGCCCACGGCGAATTGGCCCAGAGAATGGCCACGAAGGCGCACGCCGCCAGCAGGAAACCGGCGCCGGCTTCGGTCTTGAGGAAATCGAGGGTGAATCGCTTGAACGGCATGGCAATTTATACGCGCCCCCCTTGCGGCCGCCAAGCGAAACCGGCACAAGGAAGAGCGAAATCGGAGGGCAAAATGACCCGTAGACTGACCGTTCTGGTGTTGACCCCGCTGCTTCTGGCCGCCTGCAGCAGCGGGCCGCACAAGCAAGTCGCGCAACAGGAAGATGTCGCCGGCATCGGTCCGCGCCCGTCTGTCTTCGGCCGCCACGCCTGGGATGAGCAACAGGCCGCGGCGCGCGCCAAGGCCGCCGCTTCGGCGACCCCGACCGTGCCCGCTCAACCCGCACTGCCTCCGGTTATAGCTCAGGCCGCTCCCCCTCCGCCCGCGCCTGCCCCGGCGCCGCTCGTTGCCGCTGCACCACCGCCTCCGCCGGTCGTGATGGCGCCGCCTGCCCCTGCCCCTCCCCCTCCGCCGCAAATCGCCGCCATGCCCGCGCCGGTTCCGACGCCTGTGCAACCGGTCCTGCCGTCGCAGCCGCAACCGGCGCCCGTCATGCAAACCGCCCAGGCCGAGCCGGTGCCCGCCACGAAACCCGCCAAGCCGGAAAAGCCGGCCAAGGCCCCGAAGCCCGCCAAGGAAGCCAAACCCTTCCGCCTGCCGTTCGGCCTGAAACCGGTCGAGGCGCCGCCACCGCCGCCGCCGCTGGTCGGGGGCTATGGCGAACCGGGCGACAAGAAGGCCGTCGAAGCCGCCGCCGCCTTCGCCGTCCATGAATCGCCGGGCTATGAGCTAAAAGGCATCTATTCGGCCAAGACCCAGGTGGTCGCCGGCACCAATTACAGCCTGTGCCTGTGGGTCCGCCAGATCCGGCACGAAGCCAATCCCTTAAGCCGCCGCCTGGTCGCCGCCACCGTCTTCCAGGGCCTCGACCGCCATTACGAACTGACCCACTGGCACGAAGTCCCCGAGTGCCACGCGGGGACGTAAGATTGGCCACGTGACCGCTTATCGCCCCGATACGCGCCTGCCCGCTGCGGGGCTGGCCCTGTTCGACGTCGTCAAGGCCGCCGACTTCCCCAAGACGGTGCTTCGCTACCGCAACGCGCGCGCCGCCGATAGCGTCGGTCTCGAAGGCTTGAGTGACGCCGAATGGCTCGACCATTTCGGCCGCTTCGAGCCCCTGCCCGGCAACCTGCCCGAACCCCTGGCCCTGCGCTATCACGGCCATCAGTTCCGTCAGTACAATCCCGACCTCGGCGACGGCCGCGGCTTCCTGTTCGCCCAGATGCGCGATGGCGACGACCGCCTGCTCGACCTTGGCACCAAGGGCTCCGGCACCACGCCGTGGTCGCGCGGCGGCGACGGGCGGCTGACGCTCAAGGGCGGCGTGCGCGAAGTCCTGGCCACCGCCATGCTCGAAGCGCTCGGCGTGCCGACCTCGAAGTCGTTCTCGCTGATCGAAACCGGCGAGGCCCTGATGCGCGGCGACGAGCCCTCGCCCACCCGCTCGTCGGTGCTGGTCCGGCTAAGCCACAGCCATATCCGTTTCGGCACCTTCGAACGCCTCGCTTATCTCGGCGAAACCGAGGTGATGCAAAGCCTGGTCGACTATGTGATCGCGCAGTTCTATCCCGACGCGGCCGATGCCGTCGCCATGTACCGGGCCGTGGTCGCCACCACCGCCCGACTGACGGCGCGCTGGATGGCCGCCGGGTTCGTGCACGGCGTGCTCAACACCGACAATATGAACATCACCGGCGAAAGCTTCGACTACGGCCCCTATCGTTTCCTGCCGCGCTACGATCCGGCCTTTACCGCCGCCTATTTCGATCAGACCGGCTTATACGCCTATGGCCGCCAGGCCGACGCCACCGCCTGGAACCTGTCGCGCCTGGGCAGTTGCCTGACGCTCATCTCCGACGCGCAACAGATCACCGAGGCGTTTCACACCTTCGGCGATCATTACCGGCGCGAGATGGATTTGGCGATCTGCGCCCGGTTGAACGTCGTACCGCAGCCCGACAACGTCGATTTTGTGCGCAGCCTATACGCCTTCCTGGAAAGCCTGGATTTCGACGGCAGCTTCGAAGGCCTGTTCTACGACTGGTTCGGCGGCAGCCTGAGCGAAAGCCGGGCGATGAACGGCCCGCGCGCCGAGCATTACGCCGGAGAAAAGTTTGACGCTTTCCGCGTGCTGATGATGACCTACGAACCGGCGGCACCGGGCAAACTCGGCCATCCGCGCTTCGCGGATGCTGACCCGGAGACCCTGCTGATCGATGAGATCGAAGCCATCTGGGCCCAGATCGCCGAAACCGACGACTGGTCGGCCTTCACCGCCAAGCTCGACCGGATCGAGACCTACCGCCAGGCGCTCGCCTTATAAACGGACTGGGCCGCTTTCGCGCTTGATAAAGTCGAGCAACGCGGTTTCCAGTTCATCCGTGGCGCCGTCCGCCTGGATGCGCGCCGCCAGCCACGACTTTTCAGTCGGCGTGATCGCCAGGTCGGCGGCAGCCGCTGCTTCGTCATTGACGCGGGCTTCGCTGCCGAACACCTTGCCCGGCACGCGCGGATCCGTCAGCCCCAGGGATTCGACATCGCGGCGCTGGCCACACGAACCTATGATCAGCGCCGGCAGGCCGAACGCCCGGCTGGCGAATCGACCCAGACTGACGTGGGTGTCCTCGATATAGGCGTCCAACGCTTCCTGTTCGTCGCGCCGCAGCGGTGTGTAGGTGGCATGGCCCATCAGGTGGTTACCGACGCACTTGACGAACAGGTCCGTCCATTGCGGCGCGTTGCGTTTGCCCAACGTGGCGTCCTTCAGGCGGAACAGCATGTCGGCCTCGGCCTGGCTGACCATGACGTTGCCGTCGCCGGCCTCGGCATAGACCGCGCGACGCAGCAATTCGACCTCGGTGGCGTTGATGCCGCTGGCATCCAGACCGCCGATCTGCGGCGACAGACCCGTGCGCCGCGTCGGCCCGCGGCCGGTCAGTACCGCCGCCTCGATCTGTTTCAGCGCGTAGGTGCGCAACGCTTCCGGCACCGAATGCGCCGTCTCCAGCACCTTGACCAACAGTTCCAGCTCGCCCAGGCTGTCGACGTGGCCGTCATGGTCGATCCAGCCCATCAGCCAGTCGGCCTTGGCCTGGTCGACATAGCCTTCCGGCTGCTGCTGACGGACGACGTAATCGACCATAACCTCGACGAAATAGTCGATCCATTCGCTGGCTCGCACCTGGCAGGCCGAATTGAGCGCCATGATCGCTTCGGCTTCCTCGCGGTTGACCGCACCGTCGCCCCACACCAGCCGGCGCATGGCCAGCACGTCTTCAGCGGTAATGGTAGACCGTTTGGTCAGGGTGGCGGTCAGGTCGGCAAGGGCGGTCGCGGGCATGGGCAAGCCTCCGTTGGAATTGCCGGAAGCTTAGCAAAGAGGCGTTAATTGCCGGCTAAAGGCCCCCCTCTCCTCCCCATTCTTCATGGGGAGGTGGCGCGTAGCGACGGAGGGGTCACTTACGACGGTAAGATACCCCTCCGGCGAGACAAGCTCGCCACCTCCCCACGAAGAATGGGGAGGAGAAAGGAATTTCACGTTTGGCTAAAGCACCGAGCAGTTGGTCAGCTGGCTGAAATGCTCGAGCGCATGGGCGCCGACCACGCTGGTGCCGAAGCGATCCAGCTCCGGCGACCACACCGCCACGGTCAACTGGTTGGGCACCACGGCGACGATGCCGCCGCCGACGCCGCTTTTTGCCGGTAAGCCAACGCGATAGGCAAACGAGCCCACCGAGTCGTAGATCCCGCAGGTCAGCAGCAGCGCGTTCAGCCGCCGGGTCAGGCGCGGCGTGAACACCGTCTCCTCGACGATCGGTGAGAAGCCGCCGGCCGCCAATGGCAATGCCGCCCGCGCCAACTGCCGGCAGGTGACGGTGATGGCGCATTGCCGGCAATAGGCTTCGACGACCTGTTCGGCGTCATGGGTGATGGTGCCGAAGCTGCGCATCAGATTGGCGATGGCGCGGTTCTTGTGCGCCGTTTCCAGCTCCGACACCGCCACCTCCTCGTCGATGCTTAGCTCCGCCGTCCCCAGCACGCCCATGAAATCGCGCACCAAAGCGTCGGGTTCCTGCACCACCTCGAGCAGGATATCGGTCACCGCCAGCGCACCGGGATTGATGAACGGGTTGCGCGGAATGCCTTCCTCGTGCTCGAGCTGCGACAGGTAGTTAAACGGCGTGCCCGACGGCTCCTTGCCGACGCGCGTCCACACCTCGTCCCCTATGCGATTGAGCGCCAGGCCGAGCGCGAACAGCTTTGTGATGCTTTGCGCCGAAAACGGCACGTCCGCATCGCCGATGGCGTGCTCGTCGCCGGTAACCGTACACACCGCCATGCCGAACTGCGACGGATCGACCCCGGCCAGTTGCGGGATATATTGCGCGGTTCGGCCCTTGCCGAAGTGCGGTTTGACCTGCACGGCGATCTGGTCGAGGACATCGGCGAAGGACTGAAGCGCTTTCATGCCCGCAGAAGGGCGCGCAAGCCCTGAGTCTGTCAACCAGTCTATCAAGACAAGGCTGAGATAACGGCCTTGGCGGCTTCGGCGATCACGGCGTTGCGGCCGTCGGCGTCGGGCGCGGCGCCGCTGGTGAACACCGTCAGATAGATCGGCGGCTTGTTCTTCGGCGGCCACAGCACCGCCACGTCGTTGGCGGCGCCATTTTCGCCGGTGCCGGTCTTGTCGCCCGCGGTCCAGTCGGCCGGAACCGAGGCGCGGATACGCTTAGCGCCGGTCGCACACTGCACCATCCAGGCCTGAAGTTGCGCCAGGCTTTCCGGCCGCAGCACCGTGCCGCCATAGACCGTCTGCAACAAGGCGGTCATGGCGGCCGGCGTGGTCGTGTCGCGCGGGTCGCCGGCGACGTTGCTGTTGAGTTCGGGCTCCATCCGGTCGAACTGCGTCGTGGTGTCGCCGAGCAACCGCACGAACGAGGTCAGCCCCGCCGGCCCGCCGACAAACGAATAGAGCAGATTGGCGGCGGTATTGTCGCTCAAGGTGACGGCCGCCGAGCACAGATCGGAGATGGTCATCGAGCCTTCGGCGACGTGTTTCGTCGTCTCCGGCGCAAAAGGCAGCAGATCCTTCTGCGTATACGGCACGCCTTGCGACAGTTCGATGCGCGCCTGGTCGACCTGCTGCAACACCGCGGTGACCAGCACCCATTTGAAGGTCGAGCACATGGCGAAACGCTGGTCGGAATTGATATTGAGCCGCTCGGATCCGCTAACCGCGCTGACGCCGATCCGGCCGCCGTGGCGTTTTTCCAGATCGACCATGGCGGCGGCGAACTGCGCCGCCTTGCCGACCTTTTCCGCGCCGGTGCAACCGCTCAAAACCCCGGAAATCGCTGATGCGGCTGAAGCCGCCATAATGCCGCGCCGCGTCCACATCACTTGCTCTCCGTGCCGATATGCGTCTTCAGCCAGTCGAATACCGTGCCGTGCCATTTCAGCGAATTCTGCGGCTTCAGCACCCAATGGTTCTCGTCCGGGAAATGCAGGAATTCCGACTCGACGCCCTGGCGCTGCAAGGCGGTGAACACGCCGAGGCCCTGGTCGACCGGGATGCGGAAGTCCTTGTCGGAATGGATGACCAGCATCGGCACCGACCAGTTCTGGGCGTAGAGCGCCGGATTAAAGTCGTCGTATTTCTTTGGATCCTGGTAGATCTCGCCGCCGTGCTCCCATTCCTCGAACCACAGCTCCTCGGTCGAATAGCCCATCGACCGCGAGTCGAACACGCCGTCATGCGTGACCAGGCACTTCCATCCTTTAGTATTTTGGGGCTGCTTCCAGTTGCCGGCGATCCAGTTGACCATGAAGCCGCCATAGGACGCGCCCAAAGCACAGGCCCGGTCGCCATCGAGGAACTTGTATTTGTCCAGGGCCGCGGCCCAGCCCTTTTGCAGGTCTTCCAGCGGCCGGTCGCCCCAGTGCGTCGAGATGGCGTCCTCGAAGGCCTGGCCATAGCCGGTCGAGCCGTGGAAATCGATCATCACCACCGCATAGCCGGCGCCGGCATAGGTTTCCGGGTTCCAGCGGAACGACCAGTCGTTGCCGAACGATCCTTGCGGGCCGCCGTGGATCAGGAAGGCGACCGGGTAACGCTTGCCCTCTTCGTAACCAACCGGCTTGAGCACGAATCCGTGCACGTCGTCGCCGTTCCAGCCCTTGAAGCTGAACTGCTCGAACGTGCCCATGCCGCGGTCATTGAGCACGCTGTCGATCTTGGTCAGGTTGACGGCGCCGTCCTCGATAACGCTCGCTTTCGGCTTGGCCTGGTAGAGCGTCGTCGGCCGGGTCAGGCTGTCGGCAGCGAAGATAAAGCCGCGCGGCGTTTCGAAATAGGCCGTGACATGGCCGGTCTTGCTCAGCGCCGTCACCTTGCCGGTCTTGGCATCGATGCGGAACAGGTTGTGCTGGCCGACATCGTCGGCATCCACCAGCACGCTCTTGCCGTCCTTGGCCCACTTCAGGCCGGCGATCGACCGGTCCCAGCCTGGCGCGACTTCGGTCGTCTTGCCGCTTGCGATATCGCGCAGCATCAGGCCGAAGCGATCGGCCTCGAAGCCCGGCCGCTTCATCGCGACATAGGCCAGGGTCTTGCCGTCGGGCGACACGCGCGGGCTGCCGTCCCAGGCCTTGTTGTCGGTGGTCAGGTCGGCCGGCGCACCGCCGGTCATTGGCACGGAATAGATGTCGAAATTGGTGCTCCACGGCTCGGACTTGCCGGCCAGGCGCGCCGAGAAATAGACCGTCTTGCTGTCGGGCGAGACGAAGAAATCGCCTTCATCCCCAAATGGCTTGGATGGCACATCGCCGTCGAAGCCGTCCGTCAAGGCCACCGGCATCGCGCCGTTGGCGCCCTGGAATCCGATATAGAACAGATGGTTGCGCGTGCCATCCGCCCATTCGTCCCAGTGGCGCACGAAAATCTTGGTATAAACTTCACCGGTCGACTTGTCGGCCTTGCGGTCGGCCTGCTTCTTGACCGTGCAGTTGATCTCGTCGCCCTTACATTCTGGGAAGACCGCCAGCGCCACCACGACGCCCTTGCCGTCCGGCGTGACGCGGTAGGCGCCGACATCCAGCGGCGTCCCCGTGACCTTAGTGCCGGTTTCCCCCTTGATATCCGTCTTCCATACCTGAGTGGTGCCATCACCACCCTTGTCCTTCGGCATGGCGGTCAAGTAGTAGATCGACCCGTCCGGCCCAAACTGCGGATCGGTGGCTCCGCCGGTGTTGGAGACGCCGAGCTTGCGTTCCGACACGGTCGGATCGCTCAGGTCCTTGACCCAGATCGCGTTGACACCCTTGTTCTTGTCGAGGTCGGTGGCCCGCACCTGGAACACGGCATAACGGCCGTCCGGGCTGACATCGAGGCCGCTGATCCGGTCGAGCGACACCATGTCCTGATAAGTGAACGGCTTTTTCGCCGTCTCGGCCTGAGCGCCCAGCGCCAGGAAGGAAACGGACAGCAAAATGGCGGCAAGACGGAAGGAGCGCATGGACCAGCCTTTGGTAGCAATTGTTACAATCTGCCCCTGTTAAAGCCGCCTTTTGACCGTCTGTCGAGACGGCACGCGCCATTATGGCGAAAATTTAATGCACGCCCGCTGTCGCTTCCTGCGCCAGCAGGCTGCGCACTGCTTCCATGGCATTGATCGTCTGCTTCGGGATCATGCCGCGGAACATCGGCGCCATCAGCTTGGCCATGAACGAGTGCGGCGTGATCTCGATGCTGTGCACCAAGTGCGTGCCGGTTTCGGTCGGCTCCATGCGGAAGTCGACGATCACCTGCATCATCTTGTCGTAGTAGCGGTAGCGCAGGTGCCGGTCCTGGTCGTGCGCCTCGATGACGCCGTCCATGACGCCGTGGTGGCTGCCTTCCTTGTAGGCGTAGCGCAGCTTGTCGCCGATCTGGTTCGGCCCCTGCCCCTGCTTGGCGACGCCTTCGCAGCGCTTGAGCCACAATGGCACCTTCTTGAAGTCGTCAAGCAGCGCAAACACCGTCTGCGGCGACTGCGGCACGTCGATGCCGTGTTCAAACACGATGGCCACCGGTACACCTCCCGTCTGAAAAAGGGAAATTGACAAGCGTCAGGGGAAATAGCGTAACATAGACGCATAACGATTCAAGGGGTTGCGGCCAGATGTCCGGCCAAATGAACAAAATTCCCCAAGGTATGATGGGCCTGCCCGTCGTCCGTCACTTGAGCCGCAAGCCGCGGCTGCTGGTATCCATCGGCGTGGCCGCCGCGGTTTTCGCGCTCGCCTGCCCGATCGAGCATCTGAGTATGGTGACCAGCAGCCTGCTTGCCTGGAATTGCGCCACCGTGCTCTATATCGGGCTGGCAATTGAAACCATGCTCAGCGCCGACGCCGGCCTGATGTACCGCCGCGCCCAGCTTTACGACGACGGCGAAGGCATTATTCTCGCCTTCACGGTTCTGGCAGCCATATTGAGCATCGTCGCCATCGTCTTCGAGCTGGCGACGTCGAAGCAGCTCCACGGCCTGCTGCGCGGGTTGCATGTCGGCCTGTCGACCCTAACCCTGCTGACCTCGTGGTCGTTTATCCACATCGCCTTCGCCTTCCATTACGCCCACGGCTACTATTCCGAGGGCGAACCGGACGCCGAGGATCCCTGCCTGATCTTTCCGGGAAACGCCCAGCCCAACTATGTCGACTTCCTGTATCTGTCCTTCGTCATCGGCACGTCGGGCCAGACCGCCGACGTCAGCTTCGCCGCCACCGACACCCGCCGTATCGGCTTGATCCACTGCGTGTTGTCCTACCTGTTCAACGCCACGGTCCTGGCCCTGACCATCAATATCGCCGCGTCCTTGATCAGCTGATTTTTTTTGCGCTGGTTGTAACCGTTCCGTTCACCGTTGCGTACTAGTCTGAAATGCGCGCAACAGGATTTGCAGAATGGCGATCAGCGGCGACTATCCTCACCCCGTCCAGGTCAACGGCTTTACCTGCAAGAACTGCACGGACGTCGACTATGCCAAAAAGCATATCGATCCGGCCCACCCCAAGTCGGGGCCGTACGGCATCAACGCCAAGTCCGATCCGACCAATGTCGCCAAGGCGCTGTTGCAGCCCGGCGTCGGCTCGACGGTCGATATCCAGGCTTAATCTTTCTCCTCCCCATCCCAGGGGGAGGTGGCATCGAGCCTTCAGGCGAAGATGACGGAGGGCTCACTTGCTGTCGTAAGTGACCCCTCCGTCGCTTCGCGACACCTCCCCACAGGTGGGGAGGTGAAATATCTCTAGATCAGCGTCTTGGGCGCGGTCTTGCCCCACACCACGTCGGTCTTCTGCGGCGGCGAATAGAGCGGATTGGGCACCACCCTTTCCAATCGACGGAACAGGGCGTCCTCATCGACCGGTTTGGTGACATAGCCCTTGGCCCCCAGCATCAAAGCGCGCTGCACATCGGCGCCGCGATGATTGGCCGACAACACGATCACCGGGATATCGGCGATATCTATGATCTTCTTGCGATGCTCCAGGAAGGCAAAGCCGTCGACGTCCGGCATGGCCAGATCGAGCAGGATGCAGTCGGGCAGGTGTTTTCTTGCCGCCGCCAGACCTTCCATGCCACCATGCGCCACCTTGGCGCGATAGCTCCACTTGGTCAGGGTCAGCTCGACATACTCGGTGAGAAAGGGATCGTCATCGACGATCAGCACGGTTTTCCAGCGCGCGTTCAACTGGGAAATTATTGTCATAAGCGCATCCTTTGGGACGGATGCATTTTAAGATAACACCGATAGGTTGAACGAAGGTGAATGCGCTCAACTATGAGCCTCATGCCCAAAACGCCCGTTTCGACGCAGTCAAAAGTGCCTGACTGATACCCGCGCACTTTTGGGATGACATGAGGCGCCACTAAAGCGCTGGCAAGAGATTCCGGATCCACTTGGCAACCACGGCAGCATCGAACGGCTTGGTGACATAGCCGATGGCGCCGGCGGCCAGGCCGCGCTCGATATGTGCTTCGCCATCGCTAGCGGTGATCATCACCACCGGGATATGCGCCAGGTCGCGCATGCCCTTGAGATTTTCCAGGAAGGTCAGCCCCGTCACGCCACCCGGCATGATATCGTCGAGCAGCACCAGGTCGGGCGGCGAGCGCCGCATGATGTGCAGCGCCTCGTCGCTGTTGGCGGCGAAGACCAGCCGCGCGTCCTCGGCGAACAAGGACGCAAACAGGTCGAGGATGGCCTGGTCGTCGTCAGCCACCAGGATCAGCGGCCGGCGTTTGCTCTCCGGCGCCGGCGTGGGTGTAGGTGCCGCGACGTTGCGCCTGCCGAAACCCGGCGACCGTGTCGCGACCGGCTTGGCCAGCGCCTGCGACCGCATTTCCGGCTGTGGCGCGGGCGCTTCGGCCTCAGCCAATGCCTCGCGGCAGGCGACCAGCAGCGGTCGCGCCAGACCCGCCAGGTCATCCTGCGCCGCTTGGGGCGACTCAATCATTCGGTCGTCGAGCCGGCGCGCCACCCGCGACAGCAAGGCGAAGCCATAGGTCGCGCCCGTTCCGGCCAGCTTGTGCGCCACCACCTTCAACTGCGCGCGCGTTTCGTCCGTCAGCACGCCTTCGCGGCATTGCGTCAACGCCGTTTCGACCACTGCCGCCTGGCCGCGCATAGTGTCGAGATAGGCGGTGCGGAGTTGCCGCATGCGTTCGGCGACCTGTTCTTCCAAGGACAGTTCGGCCCTATCCATGAAACGCCTCCCAGATCTTGCGCACCTCGCCCGACAACTGCATCGGATCGAACGGCTTCGGAATGACGCCGGTGGCGCCAAGCTTGAGATAGGCCTTGACCTCGATGGGCTGAACACGCGCCGTCATGAAAGCGACCGGCACGCCTTTGAGATGCGGCCGTTTGCGTAGCTCGATCAGGGTTTCCGGCCCGTTCATCTGCGGCATCATGACGTCGAGCAGGATCAGGTCCGGCGTCTGGTGCGCCAGGACTTCGAGCGCCGCCTGGCCGCTTTCGCAGCAGGTCACTTCGAATCCACCGACCACTTCCAGGCACATCTTGGCCACTTCGAGGATGTCGCGTTCGTCGTCGACGCAGACAATGCTGCGCAGCACGGCGGGCGATCCGGGAGCCGATTTTTCCTGAGCCTGGCTCATGACGCCTGCCTTTCCTTGATCTCGGAACGATCCGGCAGTTCGACCCAGAAGGTGGCGCCTTCCCCCGGCACCGAGTCGAAGCCGATGTCGCCGTGCATGTTTTCGATCATCTGCTTGCTGATATAGAGCCCTAGGCCCGCCCCGCCGACATTGCGCGTGATGGCGGTCTCGGCCTGGGAAAACTTGTGGAAGATGCGGTCGTGGAATTCGGCGCGGATACCGACGCCGTGATCCTTGACCGACACCCGCACCCGGCCGTCGCCGGCGCTCACCCACACCTCGATCTCGCCGTCACGCGGCGAAAACTTGGCGGCATTGGACAGCAGGTTGGCCAGCACCTGGGTGAATCGGCTAGGGTCAACCTCGACCCTGAGGCTGGGATCGACGGGCTCCATTTTCAGCGTGACGCCGTAATGGGCGGCATAGAAACGATTGCTTTCCACGGCGTGGCGCACCAGCGGCTCCAGAGCCTCGGTACGCATGTCGAGCGGCAGATGGCCGGAATCGATCTTGTCGATATCCAGGATGTCCCCGACCAACCGGATCAGCCGTTCGCTATTCTGGTGGGCGATGGCGATCAGACGCGACACCGGCAGCGGCAATCCCTCGCTCAATGCACCAGAAATCAGGCCGAGCGAGCCGTGAATCGAGGTCAGGGGCGTGCGCAATTCGTGGCTGACCAGCGAGATGAACTCGCTTTTCATGTTCTCGACCTGCTTGCGCTGGATGGCGTGGCGCATCGACCGGGCGATCGCCGCCGGCGTGGCCCGGTCCTTGAGAAGGTAATCCTGGGCGCCGTTCTCCATCGCCTCGACCTCGAGGTCGCGGTCCTCGACACCGGTGAAGATGATGACCGGCACCTTGGGCGCCGCCGCCTGGACGGCATGCAGGCCGGAAAAGCCATCGACATCGGGCAGGTTGAGATCGAGCAGCACCACGTCGAAGTCGATCTCTTCGATGAAGCGCAATGCGCTCGCCATGGTCTGCGCCTTGCGCATCTCATAGGCATGCGGTTGGGTGTGAACCAGGATCTTCTCAAGCAACAGTGCCTCGGAGCGCGAATCCTCAATCAGCAGAATGCGCAGCGGGCGGGAAAGGGAGTTCGGCGACATGATCAGTCAACCTTCTCGTCCAGGACCTCTTCTTCCTCATTGTCCACCCGCTCTCCTTCACAAAGCGTGAACTGCAGCAAGGTGCCGGTGGCCGACGATTCCTGAATCCAGATTCGCCCGCCGTGCAGGTTGACGATCTTGCGCGCCAGGCTGAGCCCCATGCCGACGCCGGGATATTCGTCGTCGAGGTGCAGTTTCTGGAAGGGCTTGAATATCCGGTTGCGGTACATCTCCTCGATGCCGATGCCGTTGTCGCGCACCGAAAACAGCCACAATCCGCCGTCGCCCTTCGCGGTGATGCTGATCTCCGGCGGCACGCCCGGCGTGACGAACTTGATGGCGTTGTCGACCAGCAGGTTGAACAACTGCATGAGCTGGTCCGGGTCGGCCTTGAGGCTCGGCAGACCACTGATGGTCAGCTTGCCGCGCACCGGTCGAAGCTTGTCCAGCATCACCATGCGGCAATGTTCGGCGATCTTCTGCGTGTCGACGGGAATGTGCGGCGCCGCCAGGGTGTTGAGGCGCGAATAGGATAGCAGCCCCTGCATCATGGCGCGCAGCTTTTCGCCGTTGCCCATGATTTCACCCAGCAGAACCCGGTCCTCCTCGTCGGCGAAGGCCGATTGCCGCTCGGCCAGCAGCCGGGCGAACTCGACCATCAACCGCACGGGCGTGCCGAGATCGTGCGAGACGATATAGGCGTAGTCGCGGAATTCCTGCGCCAGGTCGTCCGCCTCGTAGGCGTGTCCTAAGCTCTGGCCGGCCGGCAGCGCTCCGTTACGAGCAACCGGTCTGTTGTTGGCCATGATCGTATTTAACCTGCCCGCCTGCATGGCTGTTCTCCTTTACGGCGCGGTCTGATCGAGTGTCAGGCCTCTTGGTTAAGATATCCCTAAAATAAAACCATAAGGTGAGTCTTACCAGTCTTCGCCCGGCCGGCCGGTAAACGCGTATTACACAGACAAATCCCTAAGCCGCGAAATCCGGATCAGGTAGGATGACAAGGAAAAAGAAGAATTGCTCGATAGTCGACACCACCTTGCGGAAGGTATCGAGATCAAGCGGCTTGATGACATAAGCGCTAGCGTGAAGGTTGTAGCTCTTGGCGATGTCTTGTTCCGCCACCGAACTCGACAGGACGATCACCGGGATATGTCTCAGCCGCGCATCGGCCTTGATTTCGCTCAGGACCGTCTTGCCGTCCATTTTCGGCAGGTTGAGGTCAAGCAGGATGATGTCCGGCAGGCGCTGGCCGGCGAAATCGCCTTCGCCACGCAGCATGGCCATGGCTTCCTCGCCCGTCGAGGCATGGCGTAGATGGTTGGCGATGGCCGCGTCCTTGAAGGCGCGCGCCGCCAGCATGGCGTCGCCACGATTGTCCTCCACCAGAAGGATTTCGGCCGTGCGGCCTTCTCGGATCAAAAGCGTATTCGACATGTCAGGGTCTCCTGTACTCCTCTGCGCGGCCCCTTACGCACTGCCTTGTGCGCCCTGGCCCGATTTCGCCAGGGTGAAATGAAATGTGCTGCCCCGGCCGTAGTCCGACGTCGCCCAGATGCGACCGCCATGATTTTCGACGATCTTCCGGCACACCGACAGGCCGAGCCCCGTCCCCCGGATGGCATCCCAGTTGTGCAGGCGCCGGAAAGGCTCGAACACCTGCTCGATAAAGGCCTTTTCGATACCCAACCCGTTGTCCGAAACCGTGACCTGCCATTGATCGCCCCCGTCGACCACCCCGACATGGATGACCGGCTGACGTCCGACGGGCTGGTACTTGATGGCGTTGGCGATCAGGTTCTGTAGCAGCCGCATGAGCTGAACGGCGTTGCCGTTGATCATAGGCAGGGCATCGCTGGTGATCACGGCATCGGCATCGCGTATGAGCGCTCCCAGGTTTTCCTCGACGTGCGCCAGTTCAAGGTTCAGGTCGACCGTGGCAAAACTCACCCCTTCCCGGCCGAGGCGGGCATATTCGAGCAGGTCCTGCACCATGTCGCGCATGCGCAGCGCCGAGTCGCCGACGATCTTGAGATATTCCTTACCCTCGTCGTCCAGCCGTTCGCCGTAATCCTTGGCGATGATCTGGCTGAAATTGAGCACCATGCGCAGTGGCTCCTGCATGTCGTGCGAGGCGACATAGGCGAAGCGTTCCAGTTCGGTATTGGACTCGGTCAGCCGGCTCAGCAGCCGCTGGCGACTGTCCTCGACCTGTTTGGTCTTGGTGATGTCGCGGATGATGCTGGAATAATAGCGCTTGCCTTCGATAGTGAAGGCGCTGACGGCCACCTGGACCGGGAAATGCGTGCCGTCCTTGTGCTTGGCCTGGGCCTCGCGAATGGACGCACCGGCGACCTCAGCATCATTCATGTGTTGGGTGCTGGCGAAAAAGGCCTCGTGTTCCGGCTTGTAGGACTCGGCCATCAGCACACGCACGTCCTGCCCGACCAGTTCCTCGGGCGTGTAGCCGAAGATCGCGGTGCAGGCGGCATTGACGCTTTCGATACGCCGGTTTTCATCCAGCGTCATCACCCCGTCCATGACATTTCCCAGCGTGACACGGCCACGTTCCTGGCTTTCGGCGTATAGCGCCTCCAGCTTGGCATTGGCCTCCTCGAGCTGAGCGTTGGCGACGCGCAACTGCTCCGGGCTGGGGAAATGGATGATTTCCGGCATCATCTTGATGATCATGACCAAGGTGCCGAGCGAGGCCACCGCCGTCAGGGCCTTGATGACGCCTTCGGTGTAGTAGTTCGGATGCCACAGCACCCATATGCTCAGAATATGCGTGCTCCCGCACAACAGGATGAAGGC
>CAYULN010000070.1:0-11664 GCA_964445605.1 uncultured Caulobacteraceae bacterium
TGACGACGGCGATGCCGAGATCGCCCTGGACCGGCGCCGACACATCGCCGCTGTTCAGCGAAAAGACAGCGTCGGCGATCTTCTGGTCTGGCACGCTGTCCCTGGACTGGTTGTTGAACGGTAGAACCTTGCCGCCGTGCGCCTTGGCGGCGGCATCCGGGGCCTGGCCAGCTTTCAGGGCCGTCGAAATGGCGGCCGCGGCGTTCATGTCCGGCGCGGTGATTTCGACGAAGCTACGCGTCTCCGGCGTCTTGGCGGTGCTGAGTTGCGCCTGATAAGCCTTTTGCAGGGCCGCATCGTCGACCGTGGCATCGCTGGCGAAATCACTGGCGCTGAAGGTAATCAGCGACGCCTGGCGCAATTCCGGGATGGTCAGGCGGTCGACATTCTCCTTGTAGAACTGCTGGATGTCGGCCTCAGTCGGTTTGGCCGGCATTGTAATATTCTGCGGCGACACCATGACGTAGCTCAGGTCACGCGTCTGCAGCTCGAAGGCCGCCCGCGTGGCGGCGTAGATGCGCGGCGTACGCACGCCGGCGAAGGCGCCCTGGAAATACTGGAGCGCGGCCATGTGATCGAGCGTGTCGCGCTCGAACTGGGTTTTCGTCTGACCGTTCATCGCCAGCACGTTCTCGTAGACCTTCTTGTCGAACACGCCGGTCGCCGGGTTCTGGAAGGCCGGATATTTGGTAACCTGCTCAACCAGCAGCTTGGCCGAAGGCCGGATGCGTACGCTGTCGAACCAGGCGGACATGGCCAGTTGGTCGGCCTGCTGCTTCAGAGCCTCCTGAAGCCAGCCGCGGCTGACGAAATCCTCCGCGCTGAGGGTTTCGCCGTTGTGCTGCTTGGGATAGTCCTCGCGGAATTGGTCGAACCACACCTTGAACTCGCCGTCGGTCATGACACGGCGTCCGGCCACGATGACATTGTTGCCGGCGACGGGCGAGAAGACGTCGCGCAGGCCGAACACGGCGAACGACAGGATGAGCAGCCCCATCAGGGCGGTGAATACCCAGGATTTGGTGAAGTCGCGGAAGAGGCTGATCATCGGGTCCCGAGGTCCTGTCGGTTGATTTTTTGAAACGCGGCGCGTATCGGCCGCGCTTTGATATTTGAAAGCGTCTTACGGCACGATCAAGGCAGATTCAAAGAGAATTTGCGCAAACCAAGCCACATGCGGCGTTTTTCGCCGCCGCCGCCGGCTTTTTTTCTTGGACCGGAACCGGTGTCCGGTCTATGTTTTGCAAGGACCAGCCGCAAGCGCTGGCGCAGGCTGGACTGTTTCAACCCGGACCATCGGGACGAGATGGCCATGGCTGCCCCCGCCCGGAAAACCGGGCGGTATAAAAATTTTCGGCCACACAGACCAAAAGACACCCTATGCCACACCCCCATTTAATTGCCGCCAATTGGAAGATGAACGGGCTGAAAAGCTCGATCCCCATGGCCAAATCCATTGCCGACAAGGCCCGCGACTATAATGCTCGCGTCGCCATTTTCCCGCCTTTTACCCTTCTGCCGCTGCTGGCCCAGGCGCTGGATGGCACCGACGTCATCCTGGGCGGCCAGAACTGCCACTATGCCGATGGCGGCGCCTATACCAGCGGCATTTCCGCCGCCATGCTCAAGGATGCAGGCGCCCAACTGGTGCTGCTCGGCCATTCCGAACGCCGCCAGGGACTGGCCGAATCGTGCATGCTGATCGCGCGCAAGGCGGCGGCGGCCATTCGCGGTGGCCTGGAGCCGGTCATCTGCATCGGCGAAACCGCCGACGAGCGCGACGCCGGCCTGACCTATAAGGTGTTGGAGCGTCATCTGCGCGACAGCCTGCCCGAGGAACTGAACGGCAATGTCTTTCATATCGCCTATGAACCGGTCTGGGCCATCGGCTCCGGCAAGACGGCAACGGACGGCCAGATCCTGGAGGCGTTCGACCAGATTCGCGATCATCTTCACGGTCGTTTCGGCAGCCAGGCCGCGACACATCTGTTGTATGGCGGCTCGGTCAACCCGGCCAATGCCCGCCAGATCCTGAGCCTGGAAGGGATCAGCGGCGCCCTGGTCGGCGGCGCGTCTCTACAGGCCGAAACCTTTTTACCCATCGTCGAGGCGGCGTCTCTGGCGCTCGCTTAGGCGACGCTCCCTTGTAAACTTCTGCAGACGTCATAAATCTGTCCGGTCAGGCGGATTGCCTGTGGCCAAGCGTCGTTACAGGTGCTAAGGGCGTGCGGTTTTTGCGGCCCGTGCCGAGAAGTGCCTAAATTTATGAAAGCCTAGAAGACCCGACATGGACACGCTTTTCACCATTCTCCTGATTGTTCAGGTCATTATCTGCCTGTGCATGGGCGCCCTGATCCTGGTGCAGAAGTCCGAAGGCGGCGCCCTGGGCATGGGCGGCGGGCCATCGGGCTTCATGTCGGCGCGCGGCGCCGGCAATCTGCTCACCACGCTCACCGGCTGGTTCGCCTTCGCCTTCTTCGCCTGTTCGATCGCCTTGACGGTCGTCGGCAATATCGAGCACCGCACCACTTCGGCCCTGGAACACATCGATACCAGTAAGCTGACGGTTCAGACCCCGGCGACTCCGGCAGCACCGGCCGCCGCCGCGTCGGCGTCATCTTCCAGCGCCTCGGGCCCGTCGCTCAACGATCTGCCGGTTCTCGGCACGGCCCCTGCGCCGCAGGCCCCGCAACCGGCTCAGCAAGCACAACGCGTCCCCGCCGCGCCGCTCAACACGGCTCCCATCAAGCTGCCGTCGGTCTCAAGCAGCAGCGCCTCCATGTCGCAGAAGGACATCAACAAGGCCAAGTCGAGCATCTGGGACAAGCCGGCCCAGTCCAATGCGCCGGCATCGAGCGCTTCCAGCGCCAAGTCGTCGGTTTCGGTAGCCCCGCCGCCGCCGATGCCGATTCCCTCGGCTCCGGCTCCGGCGGCGCCCGCGTCGCACTGAGCACGCCTTCCCAAGTCTTCAGAATCGGCTCAAGGGCTTAGAGTCCTTGAGCCGATTCTTTGAAGGACACGTTCTATAATTCCAGGTCGGTTGACCGGCCGTTGTCGTTCAAGCTTTCAAGGTACCGATCAGGCCATGGCCCGTTTCGTTTTTATCACCGGTGGGGTGGTCTCTTCGCTTGGCAAGGGGCTCGCCTCAGCGGCCCTCGGTGCATTGCTGCAGGCGAGGGGCTTCAAGGTCCGACTACGCAAGCTCGACCCTTATCTCAACGTCGATCCGGGCACGATGAGTCCTTATCAGCATGGCGAAGTCTTCGTCACCGACGACGGCGCCGAAACCGACCTCGACCTTGGCCACTACGAGCGCTTTACTGGCGTCAACGCCCGCAAGACCGACAACATCACCACGGGCAAGATCTATTCGAACATCATCGAGAAGGAACGGCGCGGCGACTATCTCGGCGCCACCGTCCAGGTCGTCCCGCACGTCACCAACGAGATCAAGGATTTCGTCCTGTCCGACCAGGGCGACGCCGACTTTATCCTCGTCGAGATCGGCGGCACGGTCGGCGACATTGAGGGCCTGCCGTTCTTTGAAGCCATCCGTCAGTTGGGCCAGGAACTGCCGCGCCGCCAGGCCTGCTTTATCCACCTGACCCTGTTGCCGTTCGTCAAGACCGCCGGCGAGATGAAGACCAAGCCGACCCAGCACAGCGTCAAGGAACTGCGCTCTATCGGCATTCAACCCGACATCTTACTGTGCCGTTGCGAACAGGAGATTCCGGCCGAGGAACGCCGCAAGATCGGCCAGTTCTGTAACGTCCGCCCGTCGGCGGTTATCCAGGCAATGGATTCCGACAATATTTACGCTGTGCCGATCGACTATCACCGCCAGGGCCTCGACCGCGAAGTACTCGACGTTTTTGGTATCGAAAAGGCCGGCGAGATCGACCTCAGCCTGTGGCAGGACATCACCAACCGCTACCAGCACCCGGACGGCGAGGTGCAGATCGCCGTCGTCGGCAAGTACACGGTGCTGAAAGACGCCTACAAGTCGCTGATCGAGGCCATCTACCACGGTGGCATGGCCAACAATGTCCGCGTCAATATCGACTGGGTCGACGCTCAGATCTTCGAGGCCGGCGATGACGCGGTCGGCGAACGGCTGGAAAACGTCCACGCCATCCTGGTTCCCGGCGGTTTCGGCGAACGCGGCGCCATGGGCAAGATCGCCGCCGCCCGCTTTGCCCGTGAGAACGATGTCCCTTATTTTGGCATCTGCTTTGGCATGCAGATGGCGGTACTGGAAACGGCGCGCAGCCTGGCCGGCATCGAAGAAGCGTCCTCGACCGAATTCGGCCCGACGAGCGAACCCGTGGTCGGCCTGATGACCGAATGGCTGAACGGCAACGAGCTGGAGCAGCGCAAGCAGGGCGGCAATCTCGGCGGCACCATGCGGCTGGGCGCCTTCAACGCCAAGCTCGACGGCAAGTCCAAGGTCGCCGAAATCTATGGCGGCGAAGTCATTTCCGAACGCCACCGCCACCGCTACGAAGTCAACCGCGACTATATCGACCGGCTGGAAGCCTGCGGCCTGAAGTTCTCCGGCATGTCGCCCGACGGCCTGCTGCCGGAGATCGTCGAGCGGCCGGACCATCCCTGGTTCATCGGCGTGCAGTACCATCCGGAGCTGAAAAGCCGTCCTTTTGCGCCGCACCCATTGTTCAAGAGCTTCATCGCCGCCGCGGTCGAACGCAGCCGGTTGGTGTAGATTCCTTATTTTGTCAGGTAATCAGAGGGCTTGCCAAGCAAAGTAACACCCGTTCTAGCATCACAAATTGTTGCATCGCAGCGAAATTGGCTCAATTTAATGTTGCGTCGCAAAAGTTTCGCTTGTCAGGCGAATTTCCAGGGTTAACCTTTGACTGCTTCCCTTAGTCAGCAAAGGATTCCTCCCCCATGTCCAATCTCAAGTTTGTTTGTGTAGCCGTTGTTACCCTCGGCGCTTTCGCCGCGTCCTCGGCCCTGGCCGACTGCACCAAGTCGCAGGAGGTCGCCCTGGCCACCCAGGCCACCCGCGCCGTGACGGCCGAACTTGGCGGTTCGCTCCGTCAGAAGGTCATGCGTATCCACGATTGCGAGGCCTCCGAAGACGGCGTCATCAAGGCCGACTTCGTCTTCGACTATGTTGACGACCAGGGCGTCCAGTCGGTGTCCGGCCGCGTCCAGTCAGACGGTCAGCGCATCACCGCGCTGAACCTCGCCGGCCGCCAACGCCGTGTCGCCCTGGAGGATTCCTACAGCGAAACCTCCTACGGCGCCTACAAGTACTGAGTTTCGACCGAGCGTGAACTTCATGCGGCGTCCCGCTCGGGGCGCCGCATTTTTGTGTTTGCTTTTGCCGCCGAGATCAAGGATAGGGCAGGGCGTTTTCCAGACTTTTGAGGACCTTTTCCATGCGTCAACTGATCTCCTCCGGCTCGCCGTTCGAAGGCAAAATCGGCTTTTCCCGCGCCGTGCGTGTCGGCAACCGCATCGAAGTGTCGGGCACCGCGCCGATCCGCGACGGCAAGGTGGCCGGGACCGATGCCTATGAGCAGACCAAGGCGGCACTGGAAATCATCGTCAAGGCGGTGGAAATGGCCGGTGGCAGTGCTTCGGACATCATCCGCACCCGCATCTTCCTGACCGACATGTCGCAGTGGGAGGACGCCGCGCGCGCCCATGGCGAGATCTTCGGCGATATCCGCCCGGCCTCGAGCTTTCTCGGCACCAGCGCCCTGATCAATCCGGAATGGCTGGTCGAAATCGAGGCGTCCGCCCAGGTCGGCGAGTGATTTAGCGGCCGGGATTGAGACTTTTGTGGTCAAGCCTGTGCGGGCGCAAGCTTCGATCCCCTGTTGCGCAACAGCAGAATACATTCAATCGGCAATATATACACAAAGAGAAGACAACTCATTGTGTAATCGAGCTGGCCCAAGCTGCTTTGGAATCCGAGGTAGTAGGCGTAGTAAAGTCCGGCCCGGACCAGGGAATATATCGTCGCCGAAGCAATATTTGAAAACCGCCTTACCAGGTTGACATATGTATATATGGAAACTGGAAGGAGCGGGTAATACAAAAGCCCGTAAACAAGCAGGGAGAGGAAATACAGGCCGTTCCCTTTGGGGGCGGCATCGGTAAAAAACGTGAACCACTGCGACAGAAGCGAAGACGCGGCACCCAAAAAACTTATCACGGTGCAGACATAGATAAAAAACGCATTCAGCCTTCCGGTCTCTTTCATTGCAACGCCCCCTCGGTTGGAATGGGTCTGGCTTTAGGTCCCGCCAGACGCCTGTTGATAGCATATGCGATCCTTCTGGCCAAAGACTGGTCAACCGCGCAGCTTGCCGCTATGATAACTCTGGTTTTTGCGAGGGTTAGGGATAGAGCATGAAACTCAAGGACGATCTCGGGGTGGCGGCGCGCGTCCTCTATTTCATCTTTGGTGTCGTCCTTGGGGCTGCCGGCCTGGCTTCGGCCTGGAGCGACTACCACCTGGTGACAGCCGGCAAGGCATCGCCGGTCGGTATCGTCCTGGTCTGCCTCGTCATCCTGCCGCTGTCGCTGTTCGTCATCTTGTGGGCCTGCATCGGCCGCCATCGCGAATGGCGCATCGACGGCAGCGGCATCCGCATTCGCCTGCTCAGCCTGACGTCGTGGCAGAAGGACGTGCAGATTCAGCCGGCCGACATTGCCGCCGTCGAACGCGAACAATATAATTATGACGACACCGGTGGCCGCGTCGCCTATGGCGTGACGATCACACTGAAGGACGGCAAGACCTATCGCAGCCCGCGCAGCTTCAATGCCACGGAAGCCGAAGCCGCCTGGACCGAGATCGAACGGTTCGCGCCCAAATCCCAAGCGGGGCAATAATTCGCCCAAAATCGTCGATTGCCCCTTGATCGCCAAGGCAAGTTGCGGCATAAGGCCCGCCTTCTGACCAACCGAAGTTGGCTCATCCCCTTATTCGTGCCTGGAAGCGGCTAGCGTCCGGCCTCAGATTGAAGAGAGAGTTCCATGGCCGTCCCCAAGCGGAAAACCTCGCCCTCGCGCCGCAACATGCGCCGTTCGCATCACTCCCTGGGCCCCAATGCCTATACCGAGGACAAGGACACCGGCGAACTGCGCCGCCCGCATCATGTCGACCTGAAGACCGGCATGTACAAGGGCCGCCAGGTCCTGACGCCGAAGCAGGACTAAAGCCTCTTGTTAAAAGTGCCTAGCTGATACGCGCACTTTTTTGGATAACATGAGGCATCAAAAAGACGCTTTTCCAGAAACGCGGGTCGGAAACGGCCCGCGTTTTTATTTTGCCTGCTGCACGGCTTGACTTTAAGTCGCACGTATGCGACATATGTCGCGCAGCAATCGGGAGGTGGGGATGATCCGACCCAGCGACTATGAAATGAAACTGCTCCGGCATCTGTGGCGGGAAGGCCGCCTCAGCGCCCGCGAACTACATGACGCCAGCGTCGCTGATACGCAGTGGTCCTATTCGGCGACGCGCAAGACGCTGGAACGGATGGTGGAGAAGGGCCTGGTGCGCCTGGAGCCGGTGCATGGCCTGAATACCTATATCGCCGCCCAATCCAAGCTGGAAACCCTGGCGGCCCTCAGCGCCGCCTTTGCCCGCGATGTCCTGGACCTCGACGCGCCCCTGCCGGCGGCGGCTTTTGCCGGCAGCAAGATGGTCTCGCCCGATGAGATCGAAGAGCTTGAAGACCTGCTCAAGCGTTTGCAAAAGGGGGAGTGATATGACTACGGCAATGCTCGTCGTCCTGCTCGTGCCGTTCCTGTGGTCGGCGGGCGTGACCGCCCTCAAGCGTATTCCCAGCTTGGGGAAAAGTCCGCAATACCTTGATGATAAAACGGAAAAGCGCCACCTGGCCTTGATGATCGCACCGGTCTTTGTCGGCTTGGCGGTCGCCCTTGCAGGACGTTTTGTACCGATGCATCTGCCGCTTCCCGCTCTGCCGCACACGCAAGTCAATGACGCGGTCAATATGCCGATCGCGCCAGCGGCGGTAACGGTCACGGGCAAGGTGTATGTCAACTGGATGCCTTTGGCGGCCGTCGTATGTCTGATAGTCTATGGCGTCGGGCTGACGATTCAGGCCGCGCGTCTGCTGAGCGGCTTGACACGACTTCGCCGACTGGCCTCGACATCACAACCGACCTCCGACTGGGGCGAAGACGTACGCCTGACAACCACCGTCGCGTCACCCCTGGCGCTCGGCCGGGCCACCATCCTTCTGCCGGAACGCCTGCTGCATTGGCTGTCGCCGGCGCAGACGCAGTTGATCCTGCGCCACGAACGCGAGCACCTGAAACGCGGCGATTCACGCTGGTTCATCGTGCTGGCCGTCATTGACGCCATTTTCTGGTTCAATCCCTTTGTCCGCCTCCAAACGCAGAATTGTCGCTTGGCCGCCGAACTAGCTTGCGACGCCGCGGCCATCGCCTCAAGCCCGGAAATGCGCGGGACCTATGCCGAAGCTCTCGTCAGGGTTCTCAAACATGCTGCCGGAGACTTACGGCAATACGCTCCGACGGCTTTCTCGCCCGTCACATCCGGCGACTACCGCATGAGAATTAGTGAAATCATGCGCGTCCCCGGGACATTGCGCAAGCCACGTATCTTGGTGGCGGCCGTCGCCGCCGCGCTGGTGGTGCCTGTCGGGCTGGCCCAGTTCGCCTGGTCGCAGAGCCAAAGCGCGGCTCAAACACCGGCGGTCGCGCCTGTGGCGCCAAAGCCTGCCCCTGGCGGACTGACGACCGTCCCCATCGACGCACCCATGACCTCTCCATTCGGTTTGCGCAAAGACCCGGAGAATGGACAGGCGAAGTTCCATGCGGGCGTCGATTTCGACGCGCCAATCGGAACCGCGGTGAAGGCTGCCGGCGACGGCACCGTCAGCGCTGTCTACGCCAGCATGAATTACGGCGAGGTGGTGGAAATCGACCATGGCGGCCTTCTAATGACACGCTACGCGCACCTCGGCACCCAGATTGCGAAGGTCGGCGACAAGGTCGTCGCCGGACAACAGATCGCGACATCTGGGGGCACCGGTGTTGCCAGCTTACCGCCGCACCTGCATTTCGAAGTCTGGAAAAACAATCGGCCGATCAATCCGGTGACCGTCCTTTCCCTGCCGAAAGCGAACTGACGAATGTAACGCGGATCGGCAACGATCCGCGTTTTTCTGTTATGAGGCGGTATGCCGCCCTGCAGATTGATAATCTTCGACTTCGACGGGACCCTGGCCGATTCCTTCGGCTGGTTCCTCGACACCTTCGACACCATCGCCGACCGCTTTGATTTCAAGCGCCTGGACCGCAGCCGCATCGAGGACTTCCGCCATCTCGACGCCCGGGAACTGATGCGCCTGCACGGCGTGCCATTGTGGAAGGTGCCAATGATCGCCGCCCACGCCCGGACACTGCAGAGCCATAATCTCGATACCATCAAGCTCTTCGACGGCATGGCCCAGGTCGTCGCCGAATTGCACGCCAAAGGGATCGTCATTGCCGTCGTCACCTCCAACGCCCGCGCCAATGTCGAAACGGTGCTCGGCACCGACTTGACCACCCGCATCGATCACTTCGCCTGCGGAGCGTCGTTGTTCGGCAAGGTTGGCAAATTCAAGGCCCTGCTGCAATCACTTGACCTTAAACCGCATGACGCCCTGGCGATCGGCGACGAACTGCGCGACATCGAAGCCGCCCGCGCCGCTGGCATTAAAGCTGGCACCGTCGCCTGGGGATATACGGCGCCGGAGCGCCTCATGGCCGAAAAGCCGGACTACCTGTTTGAGACGCCGGCCGACATCACGGCTCTATTCCAAATTGCCCCGTAGGAAGGATCAAGATAAAGTCAGCCAAAACCACAGGAAGCCCTGTCATGCTGTTATTTACCCTTCTGGCAGCCGCCGACGCGCTGCCGGCCGCTTATCCTGATCCGCTCGGACCCGCGGCGACCGGCCAGGCGCAATGCTATGTTCCCGACACAGCGCGCAAGACCTGCATTTCCATGGCCTATTATAAGGCGCGCGGCGACGGCACCTTCGACAACACTGCTGTCGTTATGCTCTCCAAATCACCTGTCGTGATCATGCAGACGGTCACGCCCGCTACCGTGGCCGACGGTGCGGTCTGCGGCAAAATCGAAGCGGATCAGATCGCCGCCGCCACCTTGACCGTCAACGGCCAGGCGCTTTCGCCCGCCGACGCGGCCCCCATGCTCGCCAAGCTGTCGGCGGCGATGAAGGGCGTCTATGGCAAGCAGATCTGCACGCGCTACGTCTCCGAGGGCGGGCAATTAACGGCCAAAACAACCATGGACGGCGCCCCGCAGCCGGACGACCAGAAGGTGATTTGGGTGTCTCCCGGCGACGGCTACCACGTCGCTCCGTAGGGGCTGAGGAGGGGGTGCGTGAAAAGGATAATTGGCGTTGTTTGCCTGAGCCTTATTGGCCTGGCGGTCGCCCAAACCGCATCCGCGAAACGTGTGGTTCCGTACTGGGCTGAGTACCCGTCAACGCAACAAATGCACGATTACATTCCAACCGATCCGCAGCTAGGCACGTCGAAGGTCGATCTCGTCTGTACGATTGTCGACGACAACGGTCACGTTGGATGCGATGTCAAATGGGAAAATCACCCAGAACAGCATTACGGCCACTCAATTGCACGTGTTGTCACGCAATTTGCGCGGCTGGACTTGGACAAAATGCCCGGCGCAAAAGTTGGTGACTGGGTTGCAATCCGCACCACCATTACGTTCGAGTGACGCATCCAACTCTTTAAACTACGCCAAGACTGGCTCTTGCATTCCGCAGCGGCTAAAATTCCCCCCGCGCTTGTCTTCCCGGTCCGGCCTTGCTAACAGGGCGCTGACTTTGCTCATCTCATATTGCAGGACGCCTCCATGCCCGAAATCATCGACATCGTCGCCCGTGAAATCCTCGACTCGCGCGGCAATCCGACCGTCGAAGTCGACGTCACCCTCGATGACGGCAGCTTCGGCCGTGCCGCCGTGCCGTCGGGCGCCTCGACCGGCGCCCACGAAGCCGTCGAAAAGCGCGACAACGACCCGAAGCGTTACCTGGGCAAGGGCGTCCGCCAGGCGGTCGACGCCGTCAACGGCGAGATCTTCGAGGCCATTTCCGGCTTCGAGGCGCTGGATCAGCGCCGCCTCGACCAGACCCTGATCAATCTTGACGGCACGCCGAACAAGGCCCGCCTCGGCGCCAACGCCATCCTCGGCGTGTCCTTGGCCACGGCCCGCGCCTCGGCGATCTCGGTCAACCTCCCGCTCTATAAGTATATCGGCGGCCTTTCCGCCCGTGTCCTGCCGGTGCCGCTGATGAACATCATCAACGGCGGCGCCCACGCCGACAACCCGATCGACATCCAGGAATTCATGATCGTCCCGGCCGGCGCTGAATCGTTCTCCGAAGCCCTGCGCATGGGCGCGGAAATCTTCCACAGCCTCAAGAAGGCCCTGAAAGCCGCCGGCCACAACACCAATGTCGGCGACGAAGGCGGCTTCGCCCCGAACATCCCGTCGGCCGAGGAAGCCCTGACCTTCATCATGAAGGCAGGGGAGCAGGCCGGTTACAAGGCGGGTTCCGACTTCTGGCTGGCCATGGACGTCGCCTCGACCGA
>CAYULN010000071.1:0-2915 GCA_964445605.1 uncultured Caulobacteraceae bacterium
CCGCCCCTTCGATTACAAGGGCTTCGCCATGGCCGGTCAGCTCGAAGAGAGCTTCAATGATCTGTCCAAGAGCGGCGGCCCGCGCGGTTCCTTCCTGATCTCCAACCGCTGGGCCGGCGGCAAGCTCGGCGCCCTGTTCTCGGTGGCCTACGGCACCCGCGACGTCCAGGAAGAAGGCCCCAACACCACCCGTTGGGAAAACGCCTTCTCGACCGTGACGGCCGGCTCGATCGGCAAGGTCGCCGCCATTTCGACCGACGGCGGCGCGCATTTCTTCAGCGACTGTCTCGCGGTCGCCGCCACGGCGGCCCCGACGGCGAGCCCGCCGCAGGATTGTACGGTCGGGGCGGGCGGTTCCGCTGCCAACCTCGCGACCTCGGCTTTGGTCAACAGCGCCCTGCACCCTCGTATTCCGCGTTACTCGCGCTTCGTCACCCATGAAAAGCGTCTGGGCATGACGGCCTCGTTCCAGGCCCGTCCGAACGAAAACACCCTGCTGACCCTCGACACGATGTATGCTGACTTCTCGGCGAATCGTGACGAATACGACTTCGAAGCCATCGGCCTGAGCCGCGGTTCGGGTGGGTACAACAACGCGTCGATCTACAACTACACGATCGACACGGCGACCAACACGATCATGAAGGCCAGCTATAACGGCGTCGATATCCGCGCCGAGCACCGCTTCGACAACCTGGACACCAAGTTCACCCAGGTCAACTTCAAGTGGGAGCAGACCCTGACCGACAAGCTGAGCTTCAAGGCCCAGGTCGGCACGTCGAGCTCGATCCAGTCCACGCCGGAACAAACGACGTTCACCTTCGAGTCCTACAACGTCAACGGCTACTCGTACGACTTCACCGATCCGCAGCACCCGATCTTCAACTACGGCACTTCGGGCACCGGCTGTACGTCGAACCAGGCCTGCTACTGGACCTACGCCGGTTCGACCGCCACGACGCCGACCTCGACCTTCTCGTCGGGTTCGCCGGCCGTCGTCCAGGGCGATGCTTCGCTGATCCGCATCCGTCCGCAGGGCGTCACCAATACCTACGGCCAGGCCAAGTTTGACCTGAAGTACGCCTGGAACGAACATATTACCTTCAAGGCCGGCGTGGCGGCGAAGCGCTACACCTTCAACAGCTTCGAGTACGGCCGCGTCACCACCGACCCGACCACCCGCGACGAAGCCGCCAACGTCGGCACCAATGCCGCGCTGGCCGATCCGATGGCGACCACCATCAACAGCAACATCGCCGGTTATTCGCAGACGATCAGCCTGGCGGGCAACACCTTCCTGGTGCCCAACCTGGACAAGATCCGCGGCGACTTCGCCTACAACTGTAACTGCGTCAACGCCTTCGGCGTCTTCACGCTCAACAACACCAACTCGTCGTCGCGGACCAACAACCGCAACGCCAAGGAAAACGACTTCTCGACCTACCTGCAGATGGACTTCAACTTCGATCTGTGGTCGGTGCCGTTCCGTGGCAATGTCGGCGCCCGTGTCGCCGATACCGACGAGAACGTGACCGGTTTCATCGGCAAGGGCTCCACCGCGGTTCCGACCAACGTGAAGACCCACTACTCGAACACCCTGCCGTCGATGAACATCTCGGCCGAGCCGTTCGACAACTTCTTCGTCCGCTTCGCCATGGCCAAGACCATGGCCCGTCCGACCCTGATCTCGCTGACGCCGGGCGGTTCGATCGCCACTTCGACCCAGACCATCGGTACGGCGTCGGGCCCGATCGGCAACCCGCTGCTGAAGCCCAACCTGTCCAACAATACGGACCTGAGCTTCGAGTGGTATCCGGACAAGGAAGGCCTGGTCAGTGTCAGCTTCTTCAAGAAGGATCTGAAGAGCTACATCCAGACGATCGCCTTCCAGGCGCCGTTCGGTGCGACCGGCTATGACGCGTCACTGCTGACCGGCACCGGTCAGGACCTGACGACGCCGTACCTGGTCTACACGGCCGGCAACTCGCCGGGCGGCCCGCTGAACGGTTATGAAATCAATGCCCAGCATCCGTTCACCTTCCTGCCGGGCAGCTTCCTGAAGCACTTTGGCGGCATCATCAATTACACCAACATCGCTTCGAAGATCACCTACATCCAGCTGGGCGCGTCCCAGACCCTGGCGACGGCGGGCTCGATCAACCAGACCTTCGTCACCAACCAGCTGCTGGGCCTGTCGCCGATCTCGTGGAACGCTACGCTCTACTATTCGGATGACCGCCTCGACGCCCGCGTCGCCATGTCGTCGCGTTCGGACTACCTGTCACTGCTCAACCCGGGCAGCGCGGCGTTCGCCGCGGCCAAGCTGCCGACGCAGAACGTCGACGCCCAGATCACCTACAAGATCAACAAGCACTTCACGCTTGTCGCCGAGGGGATCAACCTGACCGACGAATACGACCGTCGTACCGATATCTACGCTCTGAACACGCCGGCCTCGGGCACCACCCCGGCGGTTGTGATCAACAATTCGGCTGCGCAGCTCGACTACTCGCACCCGGGTCGCACCTACTATGTGGGTGTTCGCTACAAGTACTAAGCGTTCCAAGGTGTCGCGGTTTTCGACCTGACGCCGCGACGCCCTTTTCTTCTGTAAGGCCGCCACTTGGGGCGCCGGAGCGATCCGGCGCCCTTTTTTTTCAAAAAAATGACACCGGTGCCACGCTGGCGTGAACAAATGCCGCGTTCAACCTAAATAGCCGTTTGATCTCAGCAAAATCGCTCGACCTGCGCATCCGGACGCTATAAAAGCGCCAAGATCGCGCGCCGAAGACGCGGCACTTGCAACCCATCGACAGGTAGATTTGAGATGATTAAAGACAGAATGGCGGTCCTGGCCGCCTTGATGGACCAGGGCGTGATCCCGGTCTTCTATCACAAGGACCCGGAAATCTGCA
>CAYULN010000072.1:0-19282 GCA_964445605.1 uncultured Caulobacteraceae bacterium
GACGACGAAACGGGCGCCGTGGACACAGGGGTCCGCACTATCGCGGCCCGGCCCCAGCCGGTTCATCGCGCGGATTCGTCCGCCGTGCGCCTCGATGATCTGGCGCGAGATCGACAGGCCCAGGCCGGAATTCTGCCCGAAGCGCGTGCCCTTCGGCCGCGAGGTATAGAAACGCTGGAAGATCGTCTCCAGGTTCTCCGGCGGAATGCCCGGCCCGTCGTCCTCGACCGTGATCTTCAACGGCAGTTGCGTGTCGCCGGAGTGGCCGCCAGAATTTGACAATGTCACACGCACCTCGCCGCCTTCCGGCGAGAACGAGCGGGCATTGTCGATCAGGTTACGGAACACCTGCCCCAGCGGCCCTTCGCGGCCGTTGACCCGCGCCGCTGGAATCTGTCGGGTAAAGGCGACATGCACCGCCCCTTCAGCCGTGCCCTGCTGGTAGACCGAGATGACGTCCTCCAGCAGCGCGCCGGCGTCGATCGGCCGCGGCACGTCGCGCGACAGTTCGGCGTCCAGCCGCGAGGCGTTGGAAATGTCGGTGATCAGCCGGTCGAGCCGCCGCACATCCTGGGTCAGCACGTTCATCAGCCGCGTCTTGGCCGCCTCGTCCTTGACTAGGTTGAGTGTCTCCAGGGCGCTGCGGATCGAGGTCAGCGGGTTCTTGATCTCGTGCGCCACGTCGGCGGCGAAGCGGTCGATCTCCTCCATCCGTCGCCACAGCGTGTCGGTCATGCTTTCCAGCGACCGGGCCAGCGTGCCGATCTCGTCCTTGCGCGCCTCCAGGTCGGGCAGGGAGATGGCGCGCGCCTGGTTGGCCCGCACCGTGTCGGCCGCCGCCGACAGCCGCTGGATCGGCCGACTGACCAGCCAGTTGATCAGCACCGCCGAAAAGATCGTCACCGCCAGGGCGACCAGGATAAACGGGATCATCGCCTCGCGCTGCGTCTCGACCGTCTTGTCGAAGTCGCCGCCCTCGACGGTCAGCACCCCCAGCACCGCCTTGACCCGGCGGATGGGGATCGACACCGACACCACCTTGACGCCGAACTCGTTGGGGCGAACCTCGGTCACCGTCTGGCCCTGCAAGGCCTGCATTTTCTCCTGCTGCAGCGCCAGGGCCGCCGCCGCCCGGCGCTGGGCGTGCTTGGCCGACTTGTCAGGCGGCGGGGCGTCGCTGGGGCGGCGCGCCGGCGGCAGGTCGTGCACGTCGACGCTTTCGGAAACGACGTAGGAATCGGAAACCAGCTGCCCCTGGGCATTGAACAGCCGCACCCGCTGTTCGGCGGGCACGAACTGGCCGAGCAGGAAATTGGCGTATTGCACGTCGAGCTCCGGCGTCGCCTCTTCGCCGGACGCCGCCGAGTCGAGCAGGCGGCCCAGCAGCTGCGCCTGGACGGTCAGCGAGCTTTTATAGGCGTCGATCAGGCCCTGGCGCCAGGCATCGACGCCCATGGCGCCGATGACGAGGACGACGAACCCGAACAACTGCAACCCGAGCACGGCCCGGCCCAGGCGCGATTGGCCGAACGGCAGGCGCTTGAACCAGGGCTTGGCCATATCAGGGGGTCACCTTCCAAATTGCTCTTCGCAATTTGGCAAGCGCGCCAATCTTTGAGACAAGAATTGCGCGCCCGAGCCGTTGCGAGGAAGCCATGCGGCGCTTGAGCTTAGACTTCGCGATACCGGTAGCCCACGCCGTATAAGGTTTCGATGGAGTCGAAGTTCGGATCGACCACGCGGAACTTCTTGCGCATCCGCTTGACGTGGCTGTCGATGGTCCGGTCGTCGACATAGACCTGGTCGTCATAGGCGGCGTCCATCAGGTTGTCGCGGCTCTTGACGAAGCCCGGGCGCTGGGCCAGGGCGTGCAGCAGCAGGAATTCGGTCACGGTCAGGCGAACCGGCCGGCCGTCCCAGGTGCATTCGTGGCGGGCGGCGTCCATGACCAGCTTGCCGCGCTTCAGCGACTTGGCGTTCAGCGCCTCGGTCACTTCCGGCGCCTCGCCCTGTTCGATGATGCCGGCGCGGCGCAGCACCGCCTTGACGCGTTCCAGCAGCAGGCGCTGCGAGAACGGCTTGTGCATGTAGTCGTCGGCGCCAAGGTTGAAGCCGAGGATCTCGTCGATCTCGTCGTCCTTCGAGGTCAGGATGATGACCGGCAGGTTGGAATTGGCGCGCAGCCGCTTCAGCACTTCCATGCCATCCATGCGCGGCATCTTGACGTCGAGAATGGCCAGGTCGGGCGGGTCCTTTTCCAGCGCCGCCAGGCCGGTGGCGCCGTCGTAATAGGCCTGAACCGTATGGCCGCCGCTTTCCAGCGCCAGCGACACGCTCGTCACGATGTTTTCGTCGTCGTCAACCAGGGTAATGCGGGCCATAAAAACTCCATTTTTGGCGCGGACGCCGTAAAAGCGGCCCCGCGCCCCTGCCCAAAAAGCAGGAAGATTCATTGATTTTACTTCACTTTACCCAAAGCGCGTTCTTTTCAAGGCGCGAACGCGGCGTAAACGCGTTCATATGCCGACAAGCCTCAGGCTTCAATGATAATTTAACCCTATTTGGATAGGTTTTATGACCTTATCAAGGGTGTGGACAGCGCCCGCCGGGACAAGAGAAACAGCGTATCCATGGCCGAGTCGAGCCGCAGCCAGGTCCATTATGAGGTGTTTGCGCGCCGGCTGCCGCAGTCCGGCTGGACGCTGCAGCTGGCTGTCGAGGACCGTGAGCAGGCCACCAAGGCCGCCGAGGAAATGCTCAAGAGCGGCGCCGCCATCGCCATCCGGGTCAACAAGGAAACGCTGGATCTGGCCACCGGTGAATACCGTTCCCTGACCGTGCTGGAAAAGGGCGAGCCGGAGCAGAAAAAGAAATCGCGCGCCCCGACCGAAACCGTGTCAATCTGTTCCAGCCCGCAGGAACTTTATACGCCGCTGGCGCGTGAAAAGATTTCCAGACTTCTCGAAGACTGGCTGCGTCGTTTCGGAGTCGTGCCGTTCGAGCTGCTGCACCGGCCCGACCTGGCGGAAAAGTTGGAAGCCACCGGCACCGAACTGCAGCATGTCATCCAGAAACTGGCCGTGCCCGAAGCCGGCGAAACCGGCCAGGACCTGCACGAACTGATGCGCCGCTGGCGCGCGTTGATCGACAAGGCGGTCACCCGCCTGATCAGCGACGGCCGCAAAGGGGCCTTCCCGGACATCGTGCCGTCAACCCTGCTGGCGACTCTCGACAAGCTTTCGGGCCAGCCGGAAAAGGCCTATCTGTTCGGCGGCGCCCTGGCCAAGGTGCTCGGCACCGACAACCGCCCGGCCGCCAAGCTGGAAAAGCTGCTGCTATTCGCCAACGTGCTTGCCGAGGGCCTGCCGGGCCGCGAATGGGCCATGCCCGTGCTCGAAGCGCCGGTGGTCGAGATCTTCGCCGCCCGTTCGTCCCTGAACGACGTGCTCGGCCAGGAGGCCGACCTGGGCACGGCGATGGCCATCATGACCCGCATGGCCGCCAGCCGTGAAGTGGATTTGATCGCGAAAATGGACCCGCAGGTGGCGAGCGTCATTCCGCCGCTGAAGGACGTTCTGGCCGGCTATCACAACCTGATGACCCTGGGCCTGTTCCCGCACCTGGCCAACTCCATTTCCAAGCGTCTGATGCTTGAGCTGAAAGGCCCACGCCGCCTGAAGCCCGGCGATCCGGAGGGCGAGATCGAGACCCTGCGGGCCCTGGCCATGTGCCTGACGGCGGCCGGCAAGGACGACGGCCAGCGCGACGACATCAAGGAAGCCTTTATCGAGCGCTCCAAGATGCTGGTCTCGGCCGATTTCGTCGACAGCCTGGTCAAGCTCGGCAAGTCGCCGCTCGACGAGACCGAAAAGCTGGTCTGGCTATGCGAGAACGTCGCCGGCGCCGCCAACAAGCGCCAGGCGGCGCGCTGGCTGGTCTCGACCCTGACCGGATTGAAGTTCGAGCGCGACATCCGCGACCCGAATCGCCCGGTGCCGCAGCGTTTGCAGTTCCTCGCCCATATCCAGCGCCGCGCCCAGGTCGCCCAGCTGCCGGACAAGGATGTCGAGGAGATCATGGTCAAGTGCGGCCAGTTCGGCGCCCAGATCGCAACCGAGGTCCATCTGATCGCCACGACCCTGCGCGGGTCGGCCCCGCCGATGCACAAACTGGCCATCATGCTGTCTTACGCGGCCGGCCAGGCGGCGCCCATCGGCCCGGTCAGCGAACAGGCCAAGGCGGAAGCCCTGCGCATGCTGCGCAATCCGGAGTTCCGCCAAAACCTGCTCGGCAATCCGCAGATGCTGGCCCAGCTCAAGCCGATGATGCAAGCGGCGGGCCTGGCGGCTTAGGATTCCAGTGCCGTCAGTTCGCGCTTGAGTTTCCGCGCCTTCCATAAGGCCCAACTCCACTCAAGACCTATTCCGACGACGACACAAATACCCAGTGCAAGCATGATGTAGTTTACCGTCTGGAGGGTGTGGGCCAATTTCACCACTTTTTCAGGGTGATGCAATAACGCAGACTGCAACGTTCGCTGTCCCGACGCGTGAACACTATAGAATAACAAGATCATGCCGGGGAGCAACGGCAGGTAACCCCACAGCCAGATACTACGCAGGATGTGTATGCGCTTGGTCAGGGATTGGCGGTAGAAATCCAGGCAATCCCGCGAGGGCGTGGACATCGCCGCGCGGTCGGTGATGCGGCGGCTGTAGCGGTAATAAAAAATGAACAGCACATTCAACGCCAGGACCGAGATGCCCAGCCTGACCCAGCCGTCATGCAAGGCGACAATGGCATAGCCGCCCGCAAGCAGGCCAAAGACGGCGCTTGCGGCCAGGTAGATCATTAATATCTTCTGGTGCGACTCGAACTTCAATGCGCGCTGGTGAACATCGGCTAACAACATGGGACTGATTTCCGTCGGTTGGTCCTGCCACAGGTTTTGCAGGTCGGTTTCAGGTTCGTCGGTCATGGCCGTCCTCTCTGATGGAACTGTCGGCTCAGCAGAGCCTTGATACGGTGGATTTTGGTGGCGACGTTCGGCGCTTTCAGGCCAGTGATGTCGGCAATTCCGGAAGCGTCGACATTTTCGAGATAGAGCAGCATGATCTGCCGGTCCTGCGGATGCAGGCGCTGGATCAGGGCTGTCAGCCGCGCCAGGGCCTGCTGTTCGTGGACGGTGTCCTCGAGGCCCGGACCGTCGCTCGGCCAGTCCTCATCCAGCCCGATCCAGCCGTTCGCACGCTGGCGGCGTTCTTTGAGGATATGCGTGGTCGCCGTGTTGTGCGCCACGCGGTAGATCCAGGTCCGCAAGCTGCAGCGTCCGTCGAAGGCGGCCAATGACCGCCAAAGCGCGAAATGGATGTCCTGGACCAGGTCGCGGCGCTTGTCCGCATTGGCTTCGTAGCCGCGCGCCAGTCGCTCCAGCGCCGGGCCGAACTCGGCCGCGGCGGCGCTGTATCTCTGGTCCTGTTCACTGGTGTCGCCCACGCAAAGTCCTCAACGGTTACGCTGAGATAGTCATCGCGGCGTGGGATTTCTTACAGCCGATAGAAATCAGGGCTTGGCGGGTGCCGGGACGGTCTTCAGGTCCTCGTCCATCTTGGCCAGCTTCTCGTCCGTGATCATCTGCGGCGCATAGGTTTGCGCTTCCTTGAGCGTCATGCCGAGCGCCTGCGGCAGCCGTTCGTCGGCCAGCACTTCCGGCAGGTACTTGGCGAAGATCGCCTTGGTCGCTGGGTTGGCGAGCAGGTCACCGATGGTCGTCTTCGCCGTCGAATAATAGGCCTCGGCCGGCGCCGTCGCGGAAGAGGTCGCGGTCTGGGCCAAACCGGCAGCAGGCACGGCAGCCGCCAGCAGGGCGGCGGCGATCAGGGTCTTCATGGCGTTTCTCCGTATCGTTTCAGGCGATCCGCGATGAGTGTCAGGCGGTTATCGGCTGCGGTCAAGTTGACTATTTTTAATCCGGAATCGGCCCGCGGAAGTTCAGTTCGAGAAACACATTGTTCGGATCGGCGACGAACAACTGGCGTAACGGAATGCGCGGAATCTCGTTGTAGCCATAGTCCATTCCACGGCTTTTGATAAAGGCCAGGGCCTCGTCGAAGCCTTCGCATTCAAAGGCGACGTGGTGGATCGCCCCGGTCGGATCGCCCGGTATCACGAGACGCGGCACGGTATTGTCGGTGCCGAAGCGGTTGAGGTGGATGACCGCCTGGCCATCCGGGCTGTGCAGCCATTGCCGGTCCTCGGGCGAGGTCGGCGGGGCATCGCGTGCTTCCAGGCCCAGCAGTTCGGCATAGAAGGTTATGGTCTTGGCCATATCGTGGGTTTGAATATTGATATGGTTGAGGTTTTTGACATGCATGTTTAGAGTCCGCTGTCTTTGAGCCAGGTGAGCACCGCCACCTGCAAGGCGATGCGGTGGTCGGAAAAGGCATGGTCGCTGTCGAGTTCGGTGGTCTTGAGCCGGGCGGTCTGGGCCGGGGCCAAGGTCTGGATCAGGTGGCCGGCCTTGTCGTCGCTGTCGTCGTGGGTGGCGGTGACGATCAGGATCGGCCGGTTGGCGATGGCCTGGGCGCTTGACGCCAGTTTCCAGTCGTGGCCGTCGGCCAGGATTTCCTTGGCGATATCCAGGCTGGTCACCGTCCCCAGCCGGCCGTCGACGTCATTGAACGCCTTGGCGGCGGTCTTGGCGAAGTCGGCCTGCGGCACGGTCAACATGCCGAGATCGTCGGAAATGTCCCACGGCGCGATCAGCCCGATGGCGGCGACGCGCGGTTCGGCGGCGGCGATGCGCACGGCGGCGAAACCGCCCATGCTGTGGCCGATGACGATCACTTTCGACGCGTCGATATGGTAGATGGCGACATTGACCGGATCGAGCAGGAAGTCGACCGCCGCCTGACCGTCCTCGACCGAATGGGTGAGGCTGAAGGTGCCGGCGCTGCCCCACGAGCCGCGATAATGGATGTACAAGACGTTATATCCTGCGCGGCGCAGGGTCTGCGCCAGGTCGAGGGGTTGCTCGTTGCCGGGCAGGCCATGTAGCAGCAGCACGGTCGGATGCGGTTGTTCGCCCGAGGCCAGGTAGAAGACCGCGTTCATCAGGCTGCCGTGCGAGTTGAGCCGCAACGCCACGTTCTCGGCGGGATGGGCGGGATCGCGCGGCGGGTCGGTGAACAGTGCGGCGGGCAAGGGCGGGGCGGCGGGTTGTATTGGAGCCTTCGCCTTAATTGTCCTGGTCTTGACCGCTGCCGGTTTAGCCGGGTGATACGGCTTGGGCGCGGCGTCGGCCGACGATACGCACAGGCAAAACGCCAGGAAAAGGCGGACAAGGACTCTATGGCGATAGATCGATGGCATTCTGGCTACAACCCGTTTTGGAACTCATGCAGATATAGCTGAAGCTGCCGCAAATGAAGACCCCAATGAATCCGGAAGCTATTATGCAGATGAAGAAGGGCGTCGGCGGCGGACGTGTTCTTTAACCGCCAATGAACCTCATGCAAATCGATATAGATGTCGGCAATGTCGTTCCAGGGGTCGGAGATCAGGTCACTCGCCGTCCCATCGGTGGCGGCCACATGGTAATATTTTAGTTCAGGGAAGTTGTCTGCGATCTGGGCGTAAAGCTTCTGATAGGAAATGGCGGGCGGTTCGTCGTAATCGCCGTGGTCGAATGCATAGGCAAGAGGATGAGACGCGCCGACGGCCAGTTCGTCCAGGTGTCGGATCAGCCCGGCAACGCGATCGTCGGAAGTGTCTTGCGCCCGATCCGGCGATAGGACGAATTGCAGATAAGCATTTATGGCGCCGTTTAATGCCTCTACCGCCGCCGAAGCCATGCCTAGTGCGCCTCATCCCAGTTATGCGCCGCGTGCGCCTCGACCACCAGCGGCACGCTGAAATCGACCGCCGGCAGGGCAGCATTCGACATCACGTCCTTGATCACCGGCATGACGGCTTCGACCTCGGCGTCGGGCGCCTCGAAGATCAGTTCGTCGTGCACCTGGAGCAGCATCCGGGTCGTAAAACCCTTATCTGCCAAGGCCTGCGGCATGCGCATCATGGCGCGGCGGATGATGTCGGCCGCCGTACCCTGGATCGGCGCGTTGATCGCCGCCCGTTCGGCGAACGAGCGGATCGCGCCCTTGCCGTTGATTTCAGGGATATGGATTTTCCGCCCCATCAGGGTCATGACGAAGCCGTTGGCCCGCACATAGTCGCGCGCCCCGTCCATATAGTCCTTAATGCCGGGGAAACGATCGAAATAGGTCTCGATATAGCGCCCGGCCTCGCCGCGTTCGATACCGAGCTGGTTCGACAGGCCAAATGCCGAAATGCCGTAGATGATGCCGAAATTGATCGCCTTGGCGCGGCGGCGGATTTCCGAGGTCATCTCCGCCATCGGTACATTGAACATTTCCGACGCCGTCATGGCGTGGATGTCGTCGCCGCGCGTGAAAGCCTCTTTCAATTGCGGGATATTGCCGATGTGCGCCAGGATGCGCAGTTCGATCTGCGAATAGTCGGCCGAGATCAGCTTGTGCCCCGGCTTGGCGATGAAGGCGGCGCGGATTTTCCGGCCTTCGCTGGTCCGGATCGGAATGTTCTGCAGGTTCGGTTCGTTGGACGACAACCGGCCGGTCGGCGTCGCCGCCAGGTGGAAGCTGGTATGGATGCGCTGGGTGTCCGGATCGGCGTATTCGACCAGGTTATCCGTGTAGGTGCCCTTCAGCTTCGACATCTGGCGATAGTCGAGCACCAGCTTGGCCAGAGGCACGCCTTGTTCAGCCAGGTCTTCCAGCACTTTCACATCCGTCGCCCACTGGCCGGACGCCGTCTTCTTGCCGCCGCTGAGCTTCATCTCGTCGAAGAAGATGGCGCCCAATTGCTGCGGGCTGCCGATATTGAACGGCCGGCCGAGCAGGGCGTGCGCCTCCTGCTCGATGGCGTTCATGCGCGTGCCGAAGTCCTGGCTGAGGTTGCGCAAAATCTGCGGATCGATGCGGATGCCGGCCAGTTCCATGTCCGACAGCACCGGCGCCATACCGCGTTCCAGGGTCTCATAGACCGTGGTCATGCGTTCGCGCGCCAGGCGCGGTTTCAGCACATGCCATAGCCGCAAGGTCACATCGGCGTCCTCGGCGGCGTAGCGCGTCGCGTCCTTCAGGTTGACGAACTTGAAGCTCTTGGCCGTCTTGCCCGACCCGGCGACCTCCTTGAAGGCGATCGGCTTGTGCCCCAGGTGCAGTTCCGACAGCTCGTCCATGCCATGGCCGTGCTGGCCGCCTTCGAGCACGTAGGAGATCAGCATGGTGTCGTCGAACGGCGCCACGTCGATGCCGTAGCGGTGCAGGACGCTCAGGTCGTATTTCAGGTTCTGGCCGATCTTGAGGAGGTTCCTGTCCTCCAGGATCGGTTTCAGGATGCGGATGACGTCATCGAGCGGGATTTGCTTCAGTTCGTCGCCGCCGAAATCGAGCCCCTCGGCGGTGTGGCCGACCGGGATATAGCAGGCGTGATTGGGCGCGGTGCTCAGCGAAATGCCGCACAGGTTCGAATGCGACGCCGACAGGTCGTCGGTTTCGGTATCGACGGCGAACACCATCGCCGCCCTGGCCCGCGCCACCCATTGTTCCAGCGCCTCGACGGTCTGGACGCATTCATAGATATCGAGGTCGAACGGTTGCCGGGCGGCTTCCTCGGCGGTCTGTTTCGGCGCGCCGTACAGCGGCCGCAGCACCGGCGCGGTCGGAATCTGGCTGATGGCGGTGCTGGTTTCCAGCGACGCCAGGGTGCCGCCCATGCGCTTGGCCAGGCTGTTGAACTCCATGACGGTCAGGAAGGCCGTCAGCACGTCGACTTCGGGCTGCTTGAGGATAAAGGCGTCGAGCGGATGCGGATCGGGCGTGTCGCAGCGCAGGGTCACCAGTTCGCGCGACATCAGGATCTGGTCGCGGAAGTCGATCAGGGTCTGGCGGCGCTTCTCCTGCTTGACCTCCGACGCGCGTTCCAGCACGGCGTCGAGGCTGCCGAAGGTGTTGAGCAGTTCGGCCGCCGTCTTGACGCCGATGCCGGGCGCGCCGGGGACATTGTCGGCGGAATCGCCGATCAGCGCCTGGGCGTCGATGACCAGTTCCGGCGGCACGCCGAACTTTTCGATGACTTCCTCGCGGCCGATGACCGTGGCCTTGACCGGATCGAGCATCAGCACATTGTCGTCGACCAGTTGCATCAGGTCCTTGTCGGACGAGACGATGGTGACCTTGAAGCCCTGGTGCTTGGCGATGTGAGCGTAGGTGCAGATCAGGTCGTCGGCCTCGAAGCCGGCCAGCTCGATGGCCGGCAGGCCAAAGGCGCGGGTAGCTTCGCGGATCAGCGGAAACTGCGGGATCAGGTCTTCCGGCGCCGGCGGACGGTGGGCCTTGTACTGGTCGTAAAGCTCATTGCGGAAGGTCTTCGAGCCGGCGTCGAAAATGACCGCCAGATGCGACGGCGCGTCGTCGCCGCGGTTCTCCTTGATCAGCTTGTACAGCATATTGCAGAAACCGGAGACCGCCCCGACCGGCAACCCGTCCGACTTGCGCGTCAAAGGTGGCAGGCCATGATAGGCGCGGAAGATATAGCCCGACCCGTCGATCAGGACGAGGCGCTTGGTGGTCGCGGCAACGGCGGTTTCGGGAGCGGTGGCGGTGTCGTCCATGGCGGGTCGTCGGCTGATAAGGGTTAAGGCCCCTTCATAGAGGCATCCCGCCTCGTTGCCAAATCAAAGCGACAGGGAATGGCAGTGATAGGCAGACACCGGGGACAAGATTCCACTTGCGAAGAGTTTGAAAACCGGCTGGATGAATGGTGCCCAGGGGGGAAATCATGCCGATATCGATAAAACCGCGCCGCCCGATTTCGATTCAGGCTTACGTCGTTGCCTTGCTCCTTGTCGCTGTCCTATTCGTGATGGGAATGTACGGTCATCAGATCGATGAGGCCTTGCCATCCTGGTTCCGATTTCAGCTTACGGATCGTAACTACCTTGGCTGGCATCGCTGGTGTCCGCTCTCCGCTGGGGAAGCGATTTATGGCGTATTGTTGTTCCTCGCCATAGCCTGGGCCGCTTACCTTTATATTGACCCGATCTATCATGCGTTCCACGGCAATCTGCGCCGGCGTCAGGCATTCGTTTCGGGGATTGCCGCTGCCCTGGCACTCGCGACCTGTGCTCCGTTAGTGGGTGGATACGCCATATATGCCGATCACTTGATGGTCCTTGACCCGTTTCGTGACGTGAGACCGCGTCGCGTAGTCATTGACGATATAGATCGCGTTGAAATTGGGTGTCATGAAAGGATTACGGCAGGGCGATTTTCGTCCAATTGGAAGGTGCCTTCCTATCGCATCGTATTGCGCGATGGCCGCGTCGTTTCGCTGCTGGACCTGGCGGATGGTATGTATGACGACGACCAACTGATGCGGGCGATACTCGCATTTGATACCCAGGTCCGGGCGCATCGCATCCCCAAGCGCCTGCGCAAGAACCTGTTTGGCGTCGAAATGGGAGGCAACGGCTACTGCTATCCGCGCATGGAAAGCCACTATGACCAAAGCCTGATCCCTGCCATTCGCCAGACCTTTGAAAGCGATTAGGAGGTCTCGTAGCCGACCCTACCAACTCCCGGTATTCGCCATGCTGGCCCAGGGTTCGGCCGGTGCCTTCGCTTCGCCCGCCTGCAGCAGTTCGATGCTGATCCCGTCCGGCGATTTGACGAAGGCCATGCTGCCGTCGCGCGGCGGGCGGAGAATGGTCACCCCCATGTCCTGCAAATGCTGGCAGGTCGCGTAGATATCCGCCACCTCATAGGCCAGGTGGCCCATATTGCGGCCGCCGCCGTAGTCCTCGACCTGGCCGTTTTCGTCCGGCCAGGGATAGGTCAGCTCGATATGCGGCGAGGCGCGGGCGCCGCCCTTGGCGTCCGCCGTGGCGCGGTCGCCCGGCGCGGCCAGGAAGACCAGGGTGAAGCGGCCCTTTTCGCTGACGTTGCGCCGGACTTCGTACATGCCGAGGCCCTGGCAATAGAACGTCAACGCGGCGTCGAGGTCCTTCACCCGCACCATGGTGTGCAGGTAGCGCATTTAGTGCTCGCCTTCTGGACGCGGCGCCGGATCGGTGTATTCGTGCGCGTGGTCTTTGTGGACGAACTTGCGGTCGCAATAGCCGCATTCCACCCAGCCTTCCTCGCCCAGCTCGTAATAGGTCAGCGGATGCCCCAGCGCCCCGCCGCCGCCGTTGCAGGCGACCTTGTGGCTGTCGACATAGATGACTTCTGGGGGGGGGATGACGGCGTCGGTCATGGCAAAACCTGCTGGAGAACTATGGCCCAGCCATAATGCAATTGGCGGCGACTCGTCAAACGGGTTGTCTCGCGCCGCCGGATATGGAACCTTCGCCGCCATGCAGGGCGAAACCAGAAAACTCACCTCCATCATCGGCGGTTCGATCGGCAACCTGGTCGAATGGTACGACTGGTATGCCTATTCGGCCTTCGCCCTCTATTTCTCCAAGGCCTTCTTCCCCAAGGGCGACGCCACGGCGCAGCTGCTCAATACCGCCGCCATCTTCGCCGTCGGCTTTCTGATGCGGCCGATCGGCGGCTGGTGGCTGGGGCGTTATGCCGATCGGCACGGGCGCAAGGCAGCCCTGACCTTTTCCATCCTGCTGATGTGCGCCGGCTCGTTGATCATCGCCGTTACGCCGGCGTTTTCGAGCATTGGTGTGCTGTCGCCGCTTCTGCTGCTGGTCGCCCGCCTCCTGCAGGGCCTGAGCGTCGGCGGCGAATACGGCGCGTCGGCGACCTACCTATCGGAAATGGCCGGCCACGAACGGCGCGGCTTCTGGTCGAGCTTCCAGTACGTCACCCTGATCATGGGCCAGCTGATCGCGCTCGGCGTATTGATTTTGTTGCAGAAAAAGCTGCTCAGCGAGGCGCAGCTCGAAGCCTGGGGCTGGCGCATTCCGTTCGCCGTCGGCGCGGCGTTGGCCTTGCTGGCCCTGTTCATCCGCCGCCATATCAATGAGACCGAAGCCTTTGAAAGCCGCGAACAGGCCCGCCAGGGCCAGGTCTGGGCCCTGCTGCGCGACCATCCGTTCCAGACCTTGCAAGTGGTCGGTCTGACCATGGGCGGCACGGTCGCCTTCTACACCTACACCACCTACATGCAGAAGTTCCTGGTCAACACCGCCGGCTGGTCGAAGGAACAGGCCACCCTGCTGTCGGCCCTGACCCTATTCGTCTACATGCTGTTGCAGCCGGTGATCGGTGCTCTGTCCGACAAGGTCGGGCGTCGGCCGCTGCTGATCGGCTTCGGCGTGCTGGGAACGCTTTTGACCGTTCCGATCATGACCGCCATTTCGACGGCGCACGACTTCTGGACCGGCTTCGCCCTGGTCATGGCGGCCCTGGTCATTGTCTCCGGCTACACGGCCATCAACGCGGTGGTGAAGGCCGAGTTGTTTCCGTCGCATGTCCGCGCCCTCGGTGTCGCGCTGCCCTACGCCGTGGCGGTGTCCGTGTTCGGAGGATCGGCGGAATATGTCGCCCTGTGGCTCAAGCAGGCGGGGGTGGAAACCGCCTTTTTCTGGTATGTCAGTGCCTGCATCTTCGTCTCGCTGCTGGTTTATGTCTTCACGCGCGACACCAAGGCGCATTCGGCTTTCCGCCAAGGTTAACGGCGATTTACCCTCGCCTCCACATCGCCTTTTTATGACAGCTGGCCTATGCGTGTTGCATTGCAACGGAGGTCATTATGCTTGAGCAGGAAATTGATCTTGTATTTCAGAAATTACAACGCAAAGGCACCGATCCCGATGTCGCGTGCGCCGCGGTAAAGCAACTAATCCGCGGCCATTTCGCCGCCGCTGACGCCGAGAAATTCGATGTGTTCACTGAGATTTTGTTCCGTCGTTACAATGGCTTCAACACCACCATCATCGCCAACGAGCTGAAGGTGCGCATCCGTCAGATCCGCACCTCCAGCCTCCAGGTCGAGCAGTGGTTGAATGCCTAATCCAGCATTTCGTACGCCGGCACCGTCAGGAAGTCGCGGCAGGCCGGCGCGGTCGACAGCTCCGTGAACAGACGAATAGCCTCCGGGAACTGCCCCGAGGTCGCATCGAGTTTGGCCATCTCGTCGTCGATCAGTGCCAGGACCATTGCCTTGGTCACGACGCGGCCGTCTTCCAGCGCCGCGCCGTGCCTGATCCACTGCCACACCTGGGTGCGCGAAATCTCGGCAGTCGCCGCGTCCTCCATCAGGTTGTACAGCGGCACGGCGCCTTTGCCGCGCAGCCAGGCCTCGATGTACTGGATGCCAACGCGGATGTTTTCGCGCAGGCCCGCCTCGGTGCGTGTGCCATCATGGACTTTCAGCAGGTCCATGCGGCCGGTTTCGACGTCCTGGCGCAGTTTATCGAGCTGGTTCGGCTGCGGCATCAATCGGTCGAACACCTCCATGGCGACCGGCACCAGGTCCGGGTGCGCCACCCAGGTGCCGTCGTGGCCGTTGCCGGCTTCGCGTTCCTTGTCCGCCTTGACGCGGGCAAAGGCGGCGGCATTGGCCTCCGGGTTGTTCTTGACCGGAATCTGCGCCGCCATGCCGCCCATGGCAAAGGCGCCGCGCCGGTGGCAGGTCTTGATCAGCTCCAGCGAATAGGCCTTCAGGAACGCCTCACCCATCGTCATCTTCGCCCGATCCGGCGTCAGGAAGTGCGGGTTTTCGGCGAAGGTCTTGATAAAACTGAAAATATAGTCCCAGCGGCCGCAATTCAGGCCGACAATATGCTGGCGCAGTTCGTAAAGGATTTCGTCCATCTCGAAGGCGGCGGGCAGGGTTTCGATCAGCACGGTCGCCTTGACCGTGCCCTGTGGCAGGCCGAGATAATCCTGGGCAAACACAATGACTTCGTTCCACAGCCGCGCTTCCAGATGCGACTCCATCTTCGGCAGGTAGAAGTAAGGTCCGGACCCGGATGATATGGCCAGTTTGGCGCAGTGGAACATGTAGAGGCCGAAGTCGAACAAGGCGCCGGACATGACCTCGCCGCCGACTGTGACGTGCCGCTCGTCCAACCGCCAGCCGCGCGGCCGGATCAGCAGGACGGCGGGTTTATCCGCCAATTTATAAGATTTGTCCGTGTTCGGATCGACGAAATCGATCGTGCCGGCCCAGCGGTCTTTCAGGTTGATCTGGCCGTCGATGCAGTTGGCGAAGGTCGGCGAATTGGCGTCCTCGAAATCGGCCATGAACACCTTCGCTCCCGAATTCAGCGCGTTGATGATCATCTTGCGGTCGACCGGGCCGGTGATTTCGACACGGCGGTCCTTGAGATCGTCCGGGATCGGAGCAATCGTCCAGTCACCCGCCCGGATGGCCGCGGTTTCAGTGAGAAAATCGGGCAGGGCGCCGGCGTCGAACTCGGCCTGGCGCACCCGCCGCGCCGCCAGCCGCGCCTGGCGCTGCGGCTCGAAACGGCGATGCAGTTCGGCTAGGAAAGCCAGCGCTTCGGGCGTCAGAATCTCGGCCATACGGCCGGCGACGGGAGCATGGACTTCGGCGGAAACGGGCATGGTCTGATCCAGTGGCATGGCCGGGCTCCTTTAGCATGGTTTAAGGAGAGGAGAAGGCAAAAGGGGAGCCCTCTCCGCCGGACTCTCGGGGGATGGCGGAGAGGGCGTGGGGCGCCGGTTATTTTTCTGTCGGCGTACGCGCAGTGGTGAGGTCTGCATCGCCGAGCTTTTAGGCGCCCCGCTGTTCTATTCGTAACCGAAGGCGGCTTCGTTGATGACCAGCGGCGGCATCTTGGCGAAGTCGACAGACACCGGCTGTGGGATGCGCGCCTGGAAGGTCTTGATGACGTGCTCCAGGCGGCGGCGGACTTCGCGGGTGGCCTCGGCTGACGGGTTGAGGCTCAGCGGCGCCAGGCAGAAGTCGGTGATGTCATTGGGTCGATCGGTTTCCATGGGAAATCTCCTTTGGGTTTAGAGGGTTGGAACTATCTCTCCTCCCCACGTGTGGGGAGGTGTCGGCGCAGCCGACGGAGGGGTATCTTGCTGTCGTAAGTGACCCCTCCGGCCCTTCGGGCCACCTCGCCATGAAGGATGGGGAGGAGAAAATGTTACTCGGCGGCGTGTTTGGTGAACTGGGCGTGTTCGGTCGATTCCTTCATCGCGGTGGTCGACGACCGGCCGCCGGAGAGGGTCATGGCCACCTGGTCGAAATAGCCGGTGCCGACTTCGCGCTGGTGGCGGGTGGCGGTATAGCCGTTGGCTTCCGACTCGAATTCGGCCTGTTGCAGCTCCGAATAGGCGCCCATGCCGCGGTCGCGATAGCCTGACGCCAGCTCGAACATGCCGTGGTTGAGGCTGTGGAAGCCGGCCAGGGTGACAAACTGGAACTTGTAGCCCATCGCCCCCAGCTCGCGCTGATAGGTCTCGATGGTCTGCGGGTCCAGATGCTTGCGCCAGTTGAACGACGGCGAACAGTTATAGGCCATCAGCTTGCCCGGGAAGCGCTTGTGAACGGCTTCCGCGAACACGCGGGCTTCATCGAGATTGGGCTTCGACGTCTCCCACCACAGCAGGTCGGCGCATTCGGCATAGGCCAGGCCACGCGCGATGCAGTGGTCGAGGCCGGTGCCCTCCTTGAGGCGATAGAAGCCTTCCGGCGTCCGCGAGTCGGCCTCGATGAACGGCCGGTCGCGCTCGTCGACGTCCGAGGTGATCAGCTTGGCCGACTCGGCGTCGGTGCGGGCGACCACCAGGGTCGGCACGCCCATGACATCGGCCGCCAGACGCGCCGCATTGAGGTTGCGCTCATGCGCCTGGGTCGGGATCAACACTTTGCCACCGAGATGGCCGCACTTCTTTTCCGATGCCAGCTGGTCCTCGAAATGGACCGCCGCGGCGCCGGCCTCGATAAAGGCCTTCATGATCTCATAGGCGTTGAGCGGCCCGCCGAAACCGGCTTCGGCATCGGCGACGATCGGCGTGAACCAGTCGCGCTGCGCACCGCCCTCGGCGTGCTCGATCTGGTCGGCGCGTTGCAGGGTGCGGTTGATGCGGCGGCACAGCTCCGGCGCGGCATTGGCCGGGTACAGCGACTGGTCCGGATACATGGCCGACGCCGTATTGCTGTCGGCGGCGACCTGCCAGCCGCTGAGGTAGATCGCCTTCAGGCCGGCGCGCACCATCTGCATGGCCTGGTTGCCGGTCATGGCGCCCAGGGCATTGATGTAGGGCTCCGAATGCAGCAGGTCCCAAAGCTTGTTGGCGCCGCGTGTCGCCAGCGTATGTTCGATCGGGAAGGAACCGCGCAGCTTCAGCGCATCTTCGGCGGCGTAGGTGCGCTGAATGCCGTCAAAACGGCCATCCGGCGCGGTCGGGATCAGGTGTTTGAACGTGGTCATGGCAATATTCTCTACTGGGGGGAGGGAAAAACTTGGGAAGTGGGAAAAATCTTAGCGACGGGTGAGGGGCGCGTTCTGCGAGGGGGGCGGGACGGGCACGGGGGCAAGCTGCCGCGCGGCCCTGAGCGCGCCCGGCGTGAACATCCCGAAGGCGACAGCGTATACAGCGGCCACGTCCCACAAGGTGTCGGCTTGGTGAGTGATTTCTTCTATTGTCATAATCTGTCTCCTTTCGGGCGGCCGCGCCGCCGGGTGTATAACAGAATTAAAATGCTTGTTCAGAAAGAAAGATAGCGTATGCGGACATCACATCGCGTCATTTGGCAAAAAATGACAGTTGTAAATTTGTAAATTTATGACATAGTTTGCATGGAGGCACCGCCATGGCCGATTTGGATCGCAAGCTCTATCTGGGCGGCCGGCTGAAGCGGCTCCGCTACGATCTCGACCTGACCCAGACCCAAATGGCCGAAGACCTCGGGGTCTCCGCTTCCTACCTCAACCATCTGGAACGCAATCAGCGTCCGGTCACCGCCCAAGTCCTGCTCAAGCTGGCCTCAGCCTATGACCTCGACCTGCGCACCTTTACCGACGACAGCGAACCGTCTGGCGAAGCCGACCTGGTCGAAATCTTCGCCGATCCCCTGTTCAAGGACCTGCGTTTGCCGCGCCGCGAAATCTCCGAGCTGGTTGCCACCTCGCCCATGGCCGCCGAAGCCGTCACGCGCCTCTATCGCGCCTATACTGAACGCCGAAAGCGCGATGCGCTGGAAGCTACCGCGCCGGAAGACGTGCTCGACCAGTCGCCGACCGACTGGGTGCGCGACCAGATTCAGGGCCACCACAACTTCTTTCCGGAACTGGACGACCTCGGCGAAACCCTGTTCGCCACGCTCGGTTCCGATCCGCATACATTGGAAGAGTCCGCCCAGCGCCGCCTGAGCGCGGTCCACGGTACCGAAATCCGCTTGATGCCGGCGTCGGTCATGATGATCTATCAGCGCCGCTTCGATCCGCACCGCCGCCGCCTGATGATTTCGGAAACCTTGGGCCCGTCGTCGCGCCGTTTTGCCATTCTCTATCAACTGGCTCTGTCGGAATACGGCGCCGAGATCAAGGCGTTGTCGGAACGCGCCAAGGCGCCCGACCTGGCCGCCGCGCGCCTGTACAAAATCGCCTTGCTAAATTACTTGGCCGCCGCGACCTTGATGCCCTATTCGAGATTTCTTGAAACCGCGGAATCAAATTTCTACGACATAGAATTGCTGCGCGCGCCGTACCAGGTATCGTTCGAGCAGGCCGCCCATCGCCTGACGACCTTGTCACGTCCGGGCCAGCGCGGCGTGCCCTTCTTCCTGATGCGTGTCGATTCCGCCGGAAACGTGTCGAAACGCTTTGCCGCCGGACATTTCCCGTTTTCGCGTTATGGGGGCGCCTGCCCGCGTTGGAATATCCACCAGGCTTTTCAGATGCCCGGCCGCGTCATCACTCAGGTCATCGAAACGCCGGACAAACTGCGCTATTTCACCTTGTCGCGAACGCTGGATCGCGCGCTCCGGCCCTACGCCGACGGCGCCTATTCCGAACAGGCGGTCGGCCTGGGCTGCGAGCTGAAATATGCCGACAAGCTGATCTACGCGCGCGGCCTCGACCTTGCCCAGCCCAATGCCGTCGAAACCGGCCCGATGTGCCGGTTGTGCGAGCGGCCGAACTGCGCTGAACGCGCCGCTCCGCCGGCGGTCAAGGCGCTGAAGGTCGACGAATGGATCAAGGGCGTGACGGCCTTTCCGTTCTAAATTTACTGCCCGCCAGCGT
>CAYULN010000073.1:0-6246 GCA_964445605.1 uncultured Caulobacteraceae bacterium
GAGGATCAGGCCATGGTTCTTGGCCCCACCCATGGCCTGGACGCGCTTGCCCTGCGCTGTGCCGGCCGCATAGACTTGCGCGGCGATATCCGACGAGCCGACAAAGGAAATCGCCTTGACATCGGGATGGGCGACCAAGGCGTCGACCGCCGTCTTGTCGCCCTGAACGACCTGGAAGACGCCTTCGGGCAGGCCGGCCTCCATGAGCAGTTCGGCCAGCCGCACCGGCACTGACGGATCCTTCTCGGAAGGCTTGAGGATAAAGGCATTGCCGCAGGCCAGCGCCACGGCCGACATCCACAACGGGATCATGGCCGGGAAATTGAACGGCGTGATGCCCGCGACCACGCCCAAGGGCTGGCGCATCGAATAGACGTCAATGCCCGGCCCGGCGCCGAGGCTGTAGTCGCCCTTCAGCAGGTGAGGGATGCCACAGGCGAATTCGACGACCTCGAGCCCGCGTTGGATATCACCTTTCGAGTCGGCGACCACCTTGCCATGTTCCGATGACAACAGGACGGCCAAATCATCCATATGCTTTTCCAGCAGGGCCTTGAAGGCGAACATGACGCGCGCCCGACGTTGCGGGTTCATCGCGGCCCAGGCGGGTTGGGCCTTGAACGCGCCCTGCACGGCGGTATCGACTTCGGCGGCGGAAGCCAGGGCGACGCGCGCCTGGACCTTGCCGGTATTCGGGTCAAAGACATCTCCATACCGGCCGGATATGCCCTGTACGGCTTGGCCATCGATGAAGTGGGGAATGTCGCGCATGGGGCCGCCTTTGGTCTGTTCGTCGGTGAGTTTAACCGTCGCGAATTTTTCGGCAACCGGCTTTTGTGATCACAATTGGCGAAGCGTTGACACGCGCCGGGGCGTGTGTCTCCAATAGCTACGGACGCCGTGCGCGTCCTTCAGCGGCTAAAATCCGGAGGAAACCGATGCGTAAACTGCGTTATAACGTAAGTATGACCCTCGTCGTGCTCGGTTTGTCCGCGCTGGCGGCCTGTTCGAAACCCGCGGCGCCGGCGGGCGATGCGGCGTCTAGCGGCGCGGCCGCAGCCAGCGGCACGCCGGCGGCGGCCACCGTCAAGGGCGGTTCGGTTGCCGATCTCGGCCAGGGTCTGAAGACCGGGGTATGGGAACTCACCACGCATGCCGCGGGCAGCCCCCGGGCGATGGTCGCCAAAATGTGCATCGACACCGCGATGAGCACGCAGTTCGCCAAACTCGGCTCGTCCATGGCGGCACAGATGGATTGCACCACGACCAAGGCGTCACGTTCCGGCAATGTCATCGACACCGAAAGCGTGTGCAAGGAAAAGGGCCGGACCATCAAAACCCAGATGCACATGGAACTGACCGCCGACGGCTATCATCAAACCATGCAGTCAAGTTACGATCCACCCTCTCGTCCGCCTGTCAGCGCGGAAGTTGATGGCAAATATCTCGGTGATTGCGGCGACATGAAACCCGGCGACATGGTTCTGCCCGGCGGGATCAAGATCAACATGAACAGCGGTCTGGCCAAGGCGAAGACGCCATAGTTGGTCCGCCAACGGCGGCAACGCGCCTCCGGCCCTTCGCTCTACGCGGAGGGCCTTTTGACTCAAGGCGCCGGCGGTGGTGTCTCGGTGGCCTTTCGCGCCTTCCGCCGCTTGAGCAGCCACATCGCGAGCGGCACCAAAATAACCGCCGGAACGGCCAGGTAGGACAGCAGGGTGATGAGAATGCCGACCATGCCCATCATGTTGCGCAGGATGTTCTTGCAGGCGTCGACGACCGGCGCGAACGTGCCCTGCGACGCCGCCACGGCTTCACTTTGGTAGGTGAGGGTGAGATGGGTCGTCGCGACCCGTTTCTGCATGACGGCCAATGCGGACTGCGACGCGTCGATATCTTCCTGCACCTTGGCCAGCTGGGTTTCGGCCTCGACCAGGTCGGCGATCTTGCCATGGCTGCCCTTGATGATCTGGATCAGCCGGTCGCGCAGCGCCTGCTGGTTCTGAATATGGGCGGTGGTGTTGACGATCTGGAGGCTCAGGTCCTCGCTCGAGACGCTTTGCGAGACAATTCGGCCGTGCGCTTTGGCGACATTGGCTTCAAGCTGGCCTTGCCACGTCTTCAGCCAATGGGGCGTGACGCGCAGCTCAAGGGTCTTGTTGACATAAGCGGCGTCGCGGTCATTGTTCGACGTCATGGAAATCATCTGGCATTCCAGCACGCCGGCGCGCTCGCAGGCGCTTTGATCGGCCTTGACCAGGGCTTCGAGGTTGGCGGCGCCGGCGGAAAAGCCATAGCTGTAGTCGTAGGCCAGTTGCGGCACGCGCAAAGCGGCTTCGGTTGCGCCCTTCGCATCGGAAGCCTCCGCCTCAGGCTGGCCGCCACGCGGCGCATAGGCGGCGGGAGCAGCATCCTCGTAACTGGCGGCAGGTTTCTGACAGGCCGTAAGGCATGCAACGGCGGCTACGAGACCGAAAAAATTGATGATTTTCATGTCCGTCCCCCAAGGCTGACAACTTAAAATCAGCATGAACCGGATCGACGCAGCGCGCTACTGGTTTTTCGTCACCGGTCCGGCGCCACCACCAGGATAATCAGATAGACCGCGGCGATCACCGTGGCGAAGTGCTGCAGCAACATGGCGGCGGCGCGCAGCTTGGCGTCTCGGCCGAACAGGATGGCGAAAGCGTGCAGCATCCGCGCCAGCAGGAAGCCGATGGCGATCAGGCCGATCACCCATTGCGTCGCCTGGCCGATTTCGAGCGCGCCGGTCATCAGGATGAGGAAGGGCGCGTTTTCGATGAAATTGGCATGCGCCCGGATGCGCCGGCGCAGGACGTCGCTGTTGCCGTCGCCGAAAGCGACATTGAGCACGCGCCGCCACATCGACACGAACGCCGACAACGCCACCAGCATCAGGGCGAAGATCGCAGTCAGGAAGAAGGTAACGGGCAGCTGCATGCGGAATGGGACAAACCGTTGTTTTTAATAACGGATTGCAAGGTCCGTGCCGATTAAGCGCAATCCGATAAAGTGGGTACCACTTTTCGGTTAAATTGCGCGACCAGCAAAAAACCTAGAGCGGGTTGGCGGTAATAGCCGGCATCATCCGGCTCTAGGCGCGGAAACCTGGATTTTGCCGCAGATCGTCGCCGTTCGCCTTGGCCGGCGCGGTGAACACCTCCGGATCACCGCGTGTGATCCGGTCGATCGTCTCCAGTTCCGCCGCGGTGAAATCGAGGTTGAGCAGGGCCCCCAGGCTGTCGTCGAGTTGCTCGACCGTCCGCGCCCCGATCAGGGTCGAGGTGACGCGTTCATCGCGCAGGGTCCAGCTCAGGGCCATTTGCGCCAGGCTCTGGCCGCGCGTCTTGGCGACTTCGTTGAGCGCCTCGATGCGGCCGAGCGTCTCCGGCGTCAGGCCGTTGCGCACCCAGTCGAGCCGGGCGGCGCGGCTGTCGTCCGGAATGGCCTTCAGGTACTTGTCGCTCAGGAAACCCTGCTGGAGCGGCGAAAAGACGATGGTGCCGATACCGTTATCGGCGTTGGTCTTCAGCAGGTCCGGCTCAATCCAGCGGTCGAGCAGGCTGTAATTAGGCTGGCTGATAGTCAGCGGCACGCCTTCCGACTTCAGGATGGCCACGCACTGCTTGGTCAGTTCCGAATTGTAGTTGGAAATGCCGACATACAACGCCTTGCCTTGCCGGACCAATTGCGCCAGCGCGCCCATGGTCTCCTCGAGCGGCGTGAACGGATCGACGCGGTGCGAGTAGAAGATGTCGACATAGTCGAGCCCCATCCGCTTCAGGCTCTGGTCGCAACTGGCGATCAGGTACTTCTTCGAGCCGTTCATGCCGCCATACGGCCCCGGCCACATGTCCCAGCCCGCCTTGGACGAGATCAGCAACTCGTCGCGGTACGGCTTGAAATCCTCGGCGAACAGGCGGCCGAAATTGATCTCGGCGGCGCCGAACGGTGGACCGTAATTGTTGGCCAGGTCGAAATGGCTGACGCCGCAGTCGAAGGCCCGCCGCAACATGGCGCGCTGCGTTTCCAGCGCGTTGATGTCGCCGAAGTTCTGCCACAGGCCGAGCGATATCGCCGGCAGCCTCACGCCCGACCGGCCGCAGCGGCGGTAAGGCATGGAGTCGTAACGCATGTCATCGGCAAGATAGGCGGGAATAAGCGGCATGGGGCGCTCCCTTCGAGGCTTGATTTCCCGTCTTCCGGCATCGGGAGGAATAGGTTAATGAGAAGTGGAAAGCGTTTTAGCGCCGTGGCCTTGCGAGGCAAGGGCTAATTTGGGGGCAGATATGCGTAAGTATTGGGTTTTGGCGGCGACTGCTTTGCTGGCCTTGGGCGGCTGTAATCAGATGTCGCAGGATCGCTACGGTGTCTATGGCGACGGCGACTTTTTTATCGTCGTCAACCACGCCACCCACCGCATCAACTTCACCAACGAAGGCCAGGTTTCGGCGGAAGACCTGCTCAAGGGCAGCGAAAAGGGCGAGGGCCTGAGCTTCACCACCTGGCGCGACGCTGACAGCTGCGGCCTCAAGGACAGCAAAGGCAACGTCTTCCTGATCCCGCGCAAGGAAAAGCGCTTCGACCGCCAGAACATGTTCTTCGAAGTCGTGCCGACCGATCCGGTCTATGCCAAGGTCAACGGCGAGGACGCTTCGCACGAAACGACGGTCAAGCTCTATGCCGGCGGCCTGATCCGCATGGCCTACACCTATGACGACGCCGTCGGCATCCGCAGCATCGACCGCTACCTGCCGACCGGCGAGTTCGACCGCAAGATCGTGCTGCAGAAGGGCACGGGCCTGCTTGAGCACTGCCGCGGCTTCGCGATGGAAGACTTCGACTGGTACAACCAGGCCAACAAGGGCGGCAAATAGGCCCTACTTGGCCGATTGATACAGGTCGACGCTCTGCGTCCAGTCCGTCGGTTTCGTCCCCATCTTGACCCACACCCGGACATAGTGGCCTTGGTAGGCGCCGTCGACGGTGCTGGCGTGGCCATAGGTATAGGCGAAGCGGTTATCGGCCGCGATGTCCTTGCCGTCCTGCGTCCAGACAAGACCTGACGGCCGCGTGGCCAGAGCCGCCAGGGCGGCTTTCTTGTCGCGCGCCGGCGGGGCGGCGTCGCTGGCGATGATCATGTAGTCGAACTGGGATTTCTTGAATAGGTCCGTTGCCGGCTGCGTTTTCAAGGCGGCATTCAATGCCGTGTCGAGGCCGTCGACTTCGCTGAGCGCGTTCGCGTCAGGAATGGACCCGGCGATGCGGGTCGTTTCACGCGCGCCCGGCGGCGGGGTGCGGGCGGCGTCTGCCGGGCCCGCGCCGGTGTCGAGCACCCACAGCCAGTTTCCGTCGGCCTGCTTTTTCCACAGGGTGAAAAACCAGCCGGTCCTGTCCGTGTCTTCGATGGTCCACGGACCCAGGTCGTAAGCCAGATCGCCGGAGGCTGAAGCGGCTACGAGATAAGGCCGCCAGCGCAGTTTCGACGGCGCGTCCTTTTCGCTGCTGTCTTCGGCCAGTCGCGCGGCCAGCTTGTCATGAATGCGCACCATCCCTTGCTTGTCAAAAGCGACGGCGTCCGGCGCGGAGTAGGTAAAGAAACCCTTGGTATAGCCATGGTCATGGGTGAAGGCGTCGAAATCGCTCTCGACCTGGAAAATGGCGTCCGGCAAAGGCGCAGGCAGTGCGGCATAGGCGGTCGGCGCCAAAGCCACGACGGCGACCAGCAAAATGGTTTTGTACATCAAATTCCCCCGGGTTGGCTGCGACAGTGGCCGCAAACCGGGGAAATTACAAGTTACAGATGCTTCAGCGCCCGATCGAGCGCCTTGATCAGGTCGTCGGCGTCTTCCAGGCCGATCGACAGGCGCAGCAATCCGGCCGTGATGCCCGCCGTTTCCAGCGCTTCCGGCGACATGGCGGCATGCGTCATCGACGCCGGATGGACGATCAGGCTTTCGATACCGCCCAAGGATTCCGCCAGGCTGAACAGGTCGACGACATCGAGCACGGTCTTGACCGCGTCCAGGCCGCCTTTCAGCTCGAAGCTCATCATCGCCCCGAAACCGGCCTGCTGGCGCTTGGCCAGCTCGTGCTGCGGGTGGGTCGGCAGGCCCGGATAATGCACTGCCCTGACCGCCGGTTGCTTGACCAGCCACTCGGCCACCGCCTGGGCGCTCTCCTGCTGCTGGCGGAGGCGGACGAACAGGGTGCGCACGCCGCGCA
>CAYULN010000074.1:0-3267 GCA_964445605.1 uncultured Caulobacteraceae bacterium
AGATCGTCTACCTGCCGTCCTATCAGATGAACGACGACCGGCAGATGCCCTCCGGCGGGGAATCCCGCCGCCGGGATGTCGGTCTGCCGGAAACCGGCTTCGTCTTCTGCTCGTTCAACCAGACCTTCAAATTGACCCCCGAGGTGTTCGACGGCTGGATGCGGATCCTGGCGCAGGTTCCGGACAGCGTGTTGTGGCTGCACGCCAAGAGCCCGGCCGCCATGCGGAACCTGCGTACCGAGGCGCAAGCGCGCGGCATCGACGGCGAGCGACTGGTGTTCGCCGGCACGGTGCCACTGGAAGACCACCTGGCGCGGCAAACGGCGGCGGACCTGTTCCTCGACACCCACCCTTACAATGCCGGCGCCACGGCCAGCAACGCGCTGCGCATGGGACTGCCGGTGCTGACACGCGTCGGAAAGGCGTTCGCGGCCCGGATGGGCGCCAGCCTGCTGACCGCCGCGGGCGTGCCGGACCTGATCACCGAAACGCCCGAGGCCTATGAGCGGCTGGCCGTCGAGTTGGCGATCCGCCCGGAAAGCCTGGCTATCGTCAAGCAGACGCTCGCCGCCAATCTCCCCACCTGCCGCCTGTTCGATACCGAAGGCGCGACCCGCGCCATGGAAGCCGCCTTTTCCGCCATGCATGAACGGCATCTGGCCGGATTGCCGCCCGCCCACATCCGCGCGGAGGCTCCGTGACCATGTCTCCGCCGAACACCCAACCGACGACGCTCGAACAGGGCTTCGCCCTGCACAACCAGGGGCAACTGATCGAGGCGCGCGCGCTCTATCGACAGGTCGAACCGCCGACCGTTGATTCCTTCCGCCTGTTGGGCACCGTCGAACACCAACTCGGGAACAATGCCGAAGCGCTGGGCTGGCTGCGGAAATCGCTCGATCTCGTGCCGGACCAGTACGAGGTTCACCTTGTCATGGGCGATGCCTTGCGGGCGATGGGCCGGACGGAGGACGCCGCCGCCTGCTATAGCCGGGCCTTGAGTTACGACCGACGCTACGCCCAGGCCTATGCCAACCGTGGCAACTGCATGCGCCTTCTGGGACGAATCGAAGCCGCGCTGGACGATTTCCGCAAGGCGCTGCTGGTCAATCCCGGCCTGAAAGGCGTAGCGGGCATGGATCATTATATGCGCATGAACCTGGCCGACTGGCGAGGATATGCCGAATGCCGGCCCCGGGTGACGGGCGATCCGACGACCCCGCCGTTCATCCTGCAATCCCTGACTGACGATCCAATGCTGCACCGCCTGGCCGCGGAAACCCTGGTGGCCAAAATGCCGCCCCGCGGCCTGCTGCCCGCCCTCGGGCCGGCGCGACGGCGGGACCAGCCGGGCGAGCGCCTGCGCATCGGCTATTTCTCGTCGGATTTCCGCAATCATCCGCTCACCCATCTGCTGGCCGGGCTGTTCGAGACGCACGACCGGGCGCGGTTCGAGATCGTCCTGTTTTCCTTCGGCGGCCCGCCGAAGGAAGATTGGGGGCGGCGCGTCCAGGCGGCGGCCGACCGGTTCTTGGACGTGGCCGGGCAATCGGCGGAAGCGCTGGCGCAAATGGCGCGGGCGCTGGAGATCGACATCGCCGTCGACCTGACCGGCCTGACCGAAGGCTGCCGGGCCGACGTCTTCGCCGAACGCGCCGCACCGGTGCAGGCCGTCTGGCTTGGTTATCTCGGCACCATGGGGGCGGACTATTACGACTACCTGATCGCCGACGCGGTGGTCATTCCGCCGTCGCATGCAAGCTTCTATACGGAAAAAATCGCCCGTCTGCCGGTTTTCCAGATCAACGACGACAGGCAAAGGCCCTCCACCCGGGCGTTCACGCGTCAGGACGCGGGTCTGCCGGAAATCGGTTTTGTCCTTGCCTCGTTCAATCAGGTCTACAAGATCACGCCGGCGGTCTTCGACAGCTGGATGCGCATCCTTGCGCGGATACCCGACGGCGTGTTGTGGATCTACTGCGACCAGAGCGCCGCTCGCGACAATCTCAGGGCCGAAGCGCAGGCGCGCGGCGTCGATCCGGCACGGCTGGTCTTCGCAGACCCCTTGCAACCCGAAGATCACTTGGCGCGGCTGCCCCTAGCCGACCTGTTCCTCGACACCTTTCCTTACAATGCCGGCGCCACGGCCAGCGGCGCGTTACGCATGGGCGTGCCCATACTGACGCGGCGCGGCGAGTCCTTCGCGGCCCGCATGGGCGCCAGCCTGCTGACAGCGGTGGGATTGCCGGAGATGACCACGGATACGCCGGACGCCTATGAAGACCTGGCGGTGGCGCTGGCCACGGACCCGGCGCGAATGGCGGCCGTCAAGGCGAAGCTGGCGGCCAACCTGCCCGGCTCTATCCTGTTCGACACGACGCGGGCGACGCGAGCGCTGGAAGCCTTGTATGAAACGATGCACGAACGGGCGGCGAATGGCCTGCCGCCGGAACCTATTTCGTCCGAGAATGGGCAATAAAAAAGCCACCCGAAGAGGGTGGCTGTTTTTAATGGTGGAGCTTAGCGGAGTCGAACCGCTGACCTCTTCAATGCCATTGAAGCGCTCTACCAACTGAGCTAAAGCCCCATATCCATTCAGATACAGACCCGGGGGTCGCCCGAGGCGGCGACTTCTATTTCAAGGGCCGCGCCCGCGCAAGCCCCTTTTTCCAAAAAATTTGCCGTTTTGGCCCGAGGGGTTTCAGGCAACAAAAAACCGCCGGTCGCCCGGCGGTTTCTGATTTTAGATCTGATCCTCGTCGTCCTCGTTGGGCAGGCCGTCGATTTCCTCGTCGAAGTCGGCATCCTCGTCGTCTTCAAGGAACGGCACGTCGTCGGCATCGTCATCGCCTAAGTCGGCGTCTTCGATGTCCATGTCGACATTGTCGCCATTGCCGCCGACGCGGGCCGGATCGGCCGGGTCGAGGTCTTCGTCTTCCTCGGCCAGCAGGGTGTCATCGGCGACCACTTCGTCGATTTCCGGCGTGACCACTTCGGCTTCTTCCTCGTCCTCTTCGCCGTCGGTCTTGCCCTTGACCTGATCTTCGGCTTCCTCGTCGGCATCCTCGTAGTCGGGGGCCGTGGTGCGGACGCGCGAACGACGGGTACGGACCACTTCGTCCTGGTCGAACTCAAAGGCGCAGCGCGGGCAGTGAGCGGGGTGATGGTTGAGATCGTAGAACTTTGCCGTGCAATTCGGGCAAACTTGCTTGGTACCTAAGGCGGGATCAGCCACGATAAATCCTTTGGCCAAAAAAATAGGGTTGC
>CAYULN010000075.1:0-13526 GCA_964445605.1 uncultured Caulobacteraceae bacterium
TCGGGGGACTCGGACCAATGGATGACGTGGGACATGGTGCTTACTCGTTAATCGGGCTTCGTCGACGCGAAAGCCGCACAAAGATAGGCCGCCGGGCGTAAGTTTTCAGTGGCGGCGCGGCCTGTTCCGGTAGGGTTACCGTGCGGAAAGAGCCTGAAGAGATAAGGAGTTGATCAAGCCGCGCTCAGAGGCGGAGCGAGCGGCGGTATTCGGTCGGGTTCATGCCGACCAGGTCGCGAAAGGCGGCGTTGAAAGCCGACAGCGAGTTATAGCCGACCGCCAGCGCAATGTCGGTGACCGGTGCATCCGACGTCGCCAGGGCTTCGACGGCGCGCATCAGGCGGATGCGGCGCAGGGCCTGGCGCCAGGTCATGCCGAGCTCGTCGGCGAAGCGCCGGGCCAGGGCGCGGGTCGACTGTCCGGTGGCGCGGGCGATGGCGGCGAAGCTGGGCTCGCCGTCGGCCTGTTCGCCGGTCAGGGCCAGGGCGCGTTCCAGCGGCGCCGAGGCCGGGACCGGCAGGACGAAGGGGCTGGGCTTTTCCGACAGCTTGAGGACGACCGCCGCCAGGGCTTCGAAGATGCGGCGGGCATAGGGGCCGGGGTCGCCGTCGTCCGGTCCCCAGGCGCGGCATTCGCCAATCAGTTCGCGGGCAAGCGGCGACATCTCGAAGACGCTGACCGCTTGGCGCGGCGCCGGCATGAAGGCGGGCGCGAACAGGACCGAGGCCGAGATCAGCCGGGTCAGGATGGAGATGGTGACTGGCTCGTCGGCGGCGATCAGGGCGGCGCGCGCCGGCGGCAGGGTCCAGCGCAGACCCTGCGCCTCAAGGCGCAGGGTGCCGCTCAGGGCGTAGAGCAGGTAGTGCCGGTCGACCTGGAAGGCCGCCGGTTCCGACGGTTCGAACTGCCTGTGAAAGCAATAGGCGTCGGGGGCCATGCGAGCACTTTCCAAAAAGTGTGACGCACTTTTTGGATTAAAAAGTGCGATAAAACAAAAACTAATTGACGCTTTCGGCCAGGCGGGCGTCGAAGCGGCGGCTGACCGGCGGCTCGGTCATCAGCGGACGCAGGCGGGCATTGACCTCGGCAAAGCCGGGCGAGGTGACATAGGCGGCGAAATCCTCGCCGGAGTCCCATTCGTGGATCAGGCCCAATCCGCCTTCGACCGTGGGATCGGCGAACGGAATAAACGCCTGGCAGCCTTTCATCCGGCGCACCACCGGCACCTCCGACATCAGGGCATCGAGCGCGATCCGGAGGGAATCCGGCGCGACGCGGAACGTAACATGGGCAATGAGCATAGGGTCCTCGCAATTCATAAGCAATCCGACGGGATGGCCAGTGAATTGTGCCTCTCGCCGGAAAGGCGCGCCAACGCCGGACGGCCGGTGATTTGCGCCTATCTGCCTTTTCGCCGTCCTTTCCCGGTCGGATGCCGAGATTTGTGCGAAACTTCCGCCTGCACTATACTGAGTGGAAACAGCTGGGGGAGAAGTCATGCTGAAAACCGTCCTGTTCGCCGTTGTCGCCTGGCTGGCCGTGCAGCCCGCGCTGGCCTTCGCCGCCGACGATGCCGAGGCGCGCTACCAGAGCCTGCTGGCCGCCGCCAAGGCGGGGGCGCCGGTCAACTGGCAGACCCTGCGCTTCGCCTATGCCGAAAGGCCGTCCTACGTCATGGACGGCGACCGCGACGAACGCGCCGCCATGTTCAAGGCGATCAATGCCGACGACTGGACCGGCGCCCTGGCCGCCGCCAACCGCGTCCTCGACAAGAACTATTGCAGTGGCCTGGGACACTTCGGCGCCGCCATGGCCGACGACAAGCTCGGCCGCGCCGCCGACTCCGACCGCGAAAAGCAGATCGCGCGCGCCATCTTCGCCTCGATCAAGACCGGCGACGGCCTGTCGTTCGAGCAGGCCTTCACGGTGATCAGCGTCGGCGAGGAATACGATACCTTCACCACCCTGGGCATAGACCCGGGCAACCAGAGCCTGAGCAAGCACGACGGCCACATGTACGACGTGTTCGTCACCAAGGACGAAGCCGGCAAGCCGGTGACCTACTATTTCAACATCGACCGCGTCTGGGCCGCCGAGGCGCGGATGATGGGCGGCAAGTAGGCCCGCCGGCCCGGTTCGGGAACCGCGATGAACCGTCTGGCGGTATGGGCGTACATGCCGGCGCCGCAAACGGCCTGAAATCTCTCCGCTCCCGGATCTGTTACATATTTTTCCTCATGTTTTCAACGGGATAACCGGTTAAAAAGCCGGCAACCAGCTTTGTTCATTTATGTGAAAGACCCCAGGACTAATGCTGACCGCATCAGGTTTTAGGGAGGGCTGCCATGCTGGACATCGCAGTATCCTTGGCGCGGCTGTTCAACCTCAATCGCAACGGCAATGTCGCCATCATATTCGCCCTAAGCTCGCCGCTTGTCGTGGGTGGCGCGGCCTTCGGGGTGGAAACCGGACTCTGGTATCTCGACCAGGTCAAGCTTCAGCAGATGGCCGATACGGCCGCCTATGCCGCCGCGGTCGACAACCGGGCCGGCAAGTCCGTCGACGCCTTGCAGGCTTCGGCCCAATCGGCGGCGACCGACAACGGCTTTAGGCTGGCGAGCGACACCCTGGTCCTGCACACGCCGCCGACCTCCGGCAGCTTTCAGAACACCTATTCCAGCGAGGTCCTGCTGACCCGCACGGAGCAGCGCTATTTCACGCAGGTGTTCGACACCACGCCCGCCATCGTCAAGGCCCGCGCCGTGGCGACGTATGTCAATGCCGCCAATGCCTGTATCATCGCACTCGACCCCAGCATCAGCCAGTCGGTCTATTTCTCCGGCAGTTCGACCATCGCGCTCAACGGCTGCAACGTGATGTCGGACTCGATCTCGAGCGCCTCGATCTACAGCCAGGGCGCCACGACGGTGTCGGTGCCCTGCCTGATGACGGCCGGCGACGTGTCGCTGCACGCCACCGTCAACGAGACGGCCTGCGGCTCGCCGATGACGCAGCTGGCGCCGGTCGCCGATCCGTTCCGCAACGTGCCGGAACCGGCCAACACCGGCAACTGCCAGAATGGCAACGGCAACACCCTGCAGCCTGGCCGCTACTGCGGTGGCCTGAGCATCAACAACAGCGTCACCTTCAAGCCCGGCACCTACATCATCGACGGCGGCACCTTCAAGGCCAACGGCAATGCCGTGCTGAACGGTTCGGGCGTCACCTTCGTGCTGGTCAACAACGCCACGCTCAGCTTCAACGGCAACGCCACGCTCAACCTGTCGCCGCCGACCAGCGGCGCCTATTCGGGCATGCTGTTCTTCGGCAGCCGCTCGAATTCGGCGTCGACCTCGATCACCCTCAACGGCAATGCGGCGTCCGTCATGACCGGCGCCATCTACTTCCCCAGACAGACCGTCTCCTACATCGGCAACTTCCAGGGGGCTAACGGCTGCACCCAGCTGGTCGCCCGCACGATCCAATGGAGCGGCAATTCCAACCTCGGTATCGACTGCAGCGCCTACGGCATGAATACCCTGCCGGTCGGCGGTGTCGTCAAGATTGTGGAGTAACGAAGATGATCCAACGTCTCGCCTCTTTCCTGCGTAATCGCCCATCCTTCCTTCGCGATTGTCATGGCATAGCCGCCGTCGAATTCGCCATGATCGCGCCCATTCTGGGGCTGATGATCGTCGGCATCAATGACGGGGCGCAGCTCCTGTTCAAACAGAACGACATGCATTCCGGCGTCAGCGCGGCGGCCGAGTACATCATGCGCGGCGGCAGCGACATGGCGACGGCCCAGTCGATCGGCCTGTCGGCGTGGGCGTCGCACAGCGACGGCGCGTCGGTGACAGCCAGCAAGATGTGCTATTGCGCCGGGGCCGCCGGCGACTGCACCAGCCTGTGTCCCGACCAGAGCGTACCGTCGGCCTATATCACCGTGGCGGCCAGCGACAGCTATACCGGCCTGTTCGCGACGACGACGCTCGCCACCGACCAGAAGGTGCGCGTCCGGTGAGGGGTGTCGGCCGGCGCTTTGCCGGAGACCGAAGAGGCGCCACCATCCTGGAGTTCGGCATTGTCGCGCCGGTCATGATCGCCATGCTGATCGGCGTGTTCAATGTCGGCTACGCCATCTATTGCGGCGCGGCGGTGCGCAACGCCATCCAGAGGTCGTCGCGGGTGCTCATCCTGACGCCGTCGACATCGGCCGCGACGATCACCACGCACGCCAAGTCGCTGCTCATCGACGTGCCGGTGAACAACCTGAATGTCGCGCTGACGACCGAGACCGTGAACGCCAACATGCAGATCCAGCGCATCAGCTGGACCTACGACTATGTGCTGTGGGTGCCGTTCGCGCGGAATTCGACGATGAATTTCGCCTCGAGCCTGGTCGTGCCGATGGTGCCGACCAATTGAGCTTTTTCAACCCGTATCGGGGTTTTTGACCATCCACCACGGGAAGCCTTCGGGGCCGGGTTTGTCGCGGACTTCGTCGCGGCCGGGGCCGGGCTGGTGCATGACCACGGCCGGGAAGGCTTTTGAGATCGCCCAGGCGTCCGGATCGCTTTCCTGGAACGCCTTGCCGTCGGGCCATTGGCCGGATGATCGCGCCTGGGCCCGGGTCGAGGCATTGGCGCGGGCGGTCATGATCTGCGCCACCAGGTCGATGCCGGTTTCCGGCGGGACGGTCGGGTCGGTGGTGACCGCCAGCCATTTGGCCATCAGGGGGGCTTCCTGCGGGCAGGCCAGCCGGTCGTAATCGATGGACGCGGCCGGATCGCAGACCGAACCGTCGGGATAGAAGCCGGCTTTGTGGGCGTGGACGGCGGTCAGGTGATCGACGTCCTCGAACAGGCGGGCCGTGATGGCGGCGGTGGTTTCGTCCGGTTCGTATTCGGGCGCGAGGCCGATAGTGGTGGCTTCGCTGTCTTCGGACGTGGTTTTGCGCGGCTTCGGCGGGGCATAAAGCTGCGTGAACATCTGTTCGGTCGCCAGCACGCAGCGCCCGGCGCGTTCGCCGTCGAGGAAGGTCTTGGGCATGGGCAGGTCTTCGATAACGGCGAAGACCTGGTCGGCAAAGCGCCTCAGGCGGTGGCGGGCGGGCGTGACCCAGCCGGCCTCTTCGCCGTGTTCGTTCGGCTCCGGCAAGCGGATCAACATCCGGTCGGCGACGGTGATAGCCCGGGCGGCGCGCTCGCCGTCGCGGAAGCTCTCGGGCATGGGAATGGCCTCGACCGCCTCGGCCACCCGCTCGGCGAGGGCGCGCACGCGTTCATGCCGCGCAGTGAGTGCGGTCGCGTCGGCGGGAGAGGTGGAGTCGAGAGCCATGGAGAAAGGATACGGCCATGGCTAGGGGCGGGGATAAGTGGCGTGTGTCGCTTACCTAATTCGTCTTAAATATTACGATATCAGCGCCGACTGTCTAAGGGAATCTAGCGCTATATCGATGATGCGGTCCTCAAAAAGACGTAGTTTCCGCTCTGCGGATTCTTTACCGCCTGACCAAGATGCGAGTTTTTCTCTGATTGCAGAAACTGTAGATTCAGCTCCCATTTCGGTAACAAGCCAATCAACTGTTGCTAACAACTCCATCCCTAGTGGCGACTCAAAACCATCTATCAAAGCAGAAGTAGCCTCAACCGAGGGCAGATAGCTCTTACCTTCCGTTTTCATAAAAAGGGCAACCAAGTCACGTTTTGATTCATCAAAGCGAATCGGCTCAAACGGACCAGCATCCGATAAACGTTTATCGCAATGCAAATAACTGCCATCAAGCCCATTTAGCATGTGTTTAAGTTTGTCGGAATAAGGACCAAATTTATTCGCCTCGAAATTAAACTCGAACTCTTTCAACGATAATTTACGATTAAATCGCTCTAGAAAGTATCCGAGTTTCTGCACCTCAAGTAGAGAGCATTGAATGCCGAGAATCGAATATTGCCTAATAAGCTCTGCGATTGAGGCTCTTGGGGGCGTCAATTTTTCCACGCCAGATCGCTTCGCAACGTTTTGGTATTCTTTGGTTGGTTCATAGATAACGACCCGAACCTCTTCCAAGTTTTGTAACTTATTAACGATAAGCTCTCTAACGGTACTCCATTCAAGGCCCCCGTTACCAGCTCCAAGTGGTGGCAAAGCAATTGAACGTATATTATTTTTCGAAATGACAGCTTTAAGGTCATCCAACCCTTGCTCAATCCACTCTATTTTTGATGGATAACGCCAATGTGCCTTAGTGGGAAAGTTTACAATCCACTTTGGGCCAAGAAATGCGTCTCGATGTGTAATGAACACTTTCCCAACATGAATTTCCTTTGCTTTACAAGCGGCTTCATATTTTTTGAAATTTTCAGGAAAAGCTTCCTTAAACATCAAAGCGACGCCCTTTCCCATTACACCGACTGTATTGACGGTGTTTACAAGAGCTTCGGCGTCCGAATCTAGAAGATTTCCTTGTGTAAATTCTATCATCATAAGTACCAGCTTCTCTGTGCGACGACGTCGATTTCCGCGTTATATTGAACGGCTAATTTTTGAATTTCTTCGCGAACTTTGGTGTCATAACACGCAATTCCCAATAATATTTTCATTGGTACGTGCTTATACACAAGAGCCTCTGCCTGGTATTTTTCGAATTTGTCCGAATCGTCACGCTTAAAATCCCTCGCCTGGAGCACAGGCCAAATAATCCAATCTAAATCGTTAAGATCATTTGAAAATTGTGCAGCCTTTAGATATGCATGCCGATCACTGAACACAAACGGTATATTTTGTTTTTGTAGTCTTCGTAAAGACGATACTAAAATAACAATGTCTTGAAGGGGCTTTTGAGGCACGCCATAACCAGTCTTTATATTGTAAAGCATAGGCGTGTAGGGCGTAAAATAAAACGGCACGTAGTCGCTTAGCGTTCCGCCAGGCGGGCAAGGTACAGCACGCTGCGTTCGTTTTTGTATTAGCTCTTGATTTCCAATTTCGACATACCCTCCCTTCGCCGCCACTGTGCTTCTGCAATGGCAGCCAGTCTGAAGAACCTGGTTTATGTTGTCCTTGTGGACTATCCTAAAAATTAGTGCTTTTTCAGGATTTAGAAGATCTTTTGACATCGTAGCCACACTAGCTGCTTCGTTTTTTTGAGGCAAGCCACGCAAATGTCATCTCGCTGTACAAGATTCGTATAGCAAGAAGAGCGGGTCTTGCGACTCGCTCTTTCCTTTTTCAGCTTGGTGCTGAACGGCTGGATTAGAAATCCATGCCGCCGCCCGGCATGGCCGGGGCGGCTTCCTTCTTTCGGGGCTTCGATCAGGCCCGAGACCGAAGCCGCGTCTTGCAGCGCCGTGCGCACGATCTTGGCCGGGTCGATGACGCCGTCGGCCACGCGCTTATGGTGGAGGGCTAGCAACCGGCTCTTGGTAAGCGTACATTCGACGGGGTGTCGTGAAGGCCATGTCAGGGGGTGATGTATGCCGGTGCATGAACAGCAGGGTGGAAATCAATCGCTGCCCAGACTTGATCGGAATGCTTCATTTGCCGCCATGATTGTAACTGTAGTGCGATTTATACTTGGTGCACGCTATGATCTATTTCGTGATGAGTTGTATTTCATCGTCTGCGGACAGCATCCAGCCTTTGGCTATGTCGATCAGCCACCTCTGATACCTATATTGTCGGCCATATTGTATCAACTCAAGCTTGGGGCGCTGGGCGTTCGGATACCCACGGCGCTAGCCGCAGGGGCTATAGTCTATCTGACTATCCGCTTTGTAAAATTACTGGGTGGCGGCCGGATTTCCGTCGTGCTGGCGACATTGGCGGTGGTGATGGCGCCAATCCTTATGGGGATGGGCGACACGCTCAACCCCACCTGTTTTGATCCCCTGGCATGGACGGCGATTGCTTACCTACTGGTCCGCGCGATCCGTCTCGGTGACAATCGGGCGCTGCTGTTTGCCGGAGTTATTGCCGGGATCGACATGGAGGTAAAATATGCCTTGCCGATGTGGGCGGCCGGGCTTTTCATTGGCCTGTTAGCCACTGAGCGGCGGGTGTTGCAAAGACCCGCGTTCTGGGGCGGTCTGGCGCTGGCCGCCATCATCGCCCTGCCATCGCTTATCTGGCAGGCCATGCATGGCTTTCCCTTTCTTGAGCTTATGGCCGCGGCCAAGGGCAAGAATGCCGACGTGGCACTGGGGCCATTTGTGCTCAACCAGATATTTGTGATGAACCCGATACTGGCGCCGCTCTGGATGACCGGATTGGTTGCCCCTTTCGTGTCGAACAGGCTCAAGGATCTGCGCTTCATCCCGATCGCCTACGCCGTGTTCTTTGTGCTCGTGCGCCTTGGCCACGGTAAGGATTATTATCTTGCCGCCTGTTATCCGGCCCTGTTTATCATCGGCGGGGTTGCGCTGGGCGATTGGGCAAGCACGCGCGTGCGTCGGGGCGCGGTTGTTGCGGGAATGGTTCTGGCGAGCGTGGTCTCGGCGATTATGGCGCCTCTCATGTTGCCCTTGCTGCCTCCATCCGCGCTGATCGCCTATATCAACCGCACGGGTCTGGCCCCCCAGCAGCAGGAACGCGGCTTCCAGGGCACGACGCTGCCGCAATTGTTTGCAGATCAACTCGGCTGGCATGATTTCGCGGACGAGATTGCAGCAGCGTGGACCAAGATTCCTGTATCGGAACGTGCGCAGACAGGCATCAAGCTCGATAACTATGGCGAAGCGGCGGCCGTGGATCTTTATGCAAGCTCACGCGGCTTGCCGCCTGTACTAAGTGGGCACAATCAGTATTACCTCTGGGGCCTGCGCGACCAGCATCCGACGAGCCTCCTGGTTTTGCAAAGCGATGTGTCCGATCTGCGCCCCTATTGCGAAGAGGTCATCGTGCTGGGCAAAACCTATTCGCCGTTTGCCATGGCCTATGAAAACAACATGGCCATTGCCTATTGCCGGGGGCTGCGGATGCCCATTGAGGCTGTTTGGCGGAACGCGAAGCATTACAGTTAGTTGGCCTTGGCGTAACAAAAAGAGCGGGTCTTGCGACCCGCTCTTCCGTTTTCAGACTGCTGCTGAACGGCTGGATCAGAAATCCATGCCGCCTGAGCCGCTGGCGGGCGGGCGTGACCCAGACGGCCTCATCGCCGCTTTCGTTGGGCTCCGGCAATCTGTCCGGTATCCTGGCCAGCATCCGGTCGGCGACGGTGATGGCCCAATCCGGACATTGGTCGATTGCAGCTTGGTGTCCAAAGCTGACATTTGTGGAATCAGCCAAGGCCGATTTAGCGTACATTTAATTAGTTTGGAAAATAGCGTGCGCGGCTGACTGAAATATTCAAGCAGGTATAACGACGGCGCCACATTAAGATGTGTCGCTCTGGCTAACCGTTCGACCGGTGGCTAAAGATGATGTGGATAAGTACATTTGGGCCTGCCAATGATAACGTGGTCAATGGGGACCTGGTGGTAATAAATTGTAATTATAGAATTATTTTTGAATTTTATAATTTTTATGTGAATGGTTTGTTGTCGCGACAACCGCTTACGCTTGACGAGGCACGCAAACAATGCCTCTATAACTCTTCCTCCTTTGCATTACCTATAAACCAAATTTTTTGGTCCATGAACCATTTGGTTCATTTGTAGGAGTGCGCGCTATGCTGAAAATCTTCAAATTGTTATTTGAAAAATGTGAGGTCGATATTAGGCATCAGCCGCAAAATGGATTCACAGCTGGTGCTCGTGGTCCGTTTGCAGTGTTAGCGCTAGTTATCGTTGTTATTTCCCTTGCGATCATCCTTGGGCGTTAATGCACTATGGTGTGCCAGTAGGTAATCGCTAGGGGATTGATCTATGCCGAACTATTTCAATGAGTTAGGATTGGCAAACGCCGATCCAACCGAAGTGATTAATTTGTGCCTTGCATTTTTTGGCAACGGCGAATTCACAAATGATCGGTTAGCCGCTTTCGGGCGTGCGCAAGGGCGCATAGCACTGAAAATAAGCTGCAACGCAATTGGAAATATTACTAATGTCGAGCCAGGACCCGATTTCCTCCGAAGCGATTTAATCTCGTTGCGGAGCAGGATTGAAGAAGAGCTATTGAGCTCAGGGCCAACGCAAATCGCGAGGCAAATTCTCTTCAACCATGCACGATTGGATGGCTTTTACCGGCATACTGATCAATTCCAAATTCTGCCTGTGCCTATTGATAGCCCGCGTCCTGATTTCAGTTGTTCGGATCACCCGAGTATACTCGAGGTATCATTTGCATCGAGCTCAAATCCTTTCACTAGCCACGCACGCGGCACTCGTACGCTCAATAAAACAGAGTTGATGCTCATACCGCTTCTCCCGTCCATATCGCGGCTTCAGGTAGAAGTGCCTGACCGGACTTGGACGAATGGGCCTTCTGAAACCTCACTTTGGCGTCAAGACTATGCGCAAGTTGGGTATATGAAGCCTCATGGACCGCCAGAGTCTTTTACAGACACAACATCTTGTTCGCCGCTGCCTGTGATGGCCTATCAAAAATATTACTCCAGTCCCGCAGAACACCACAATACCTTCAAAGTTCCGGACTCCCTTGCCACCTCGTTGTCAAAGGTTGCGAAGCTGTCGGCCGAAAATTACCAACGTTATTTGCGGGCCGCATATTGGTTGAAGCAGTCAAGGCTGAGTGGCCCGTTTGGTAATAGCCCCTCATTTGTTGCTTTGATCAGTGTCGTCGAAGCTTTAATGGGACCGCCAGTTCGTACGGGAACCTGCGACACGTGCAAGCAGGCAATATCAATCGGAAATACAGCGCTATTTAAAAATTTTATAGATCAACACACGTCACCTGACACAGCGTCAAACAAATTGAAAAATGAATTTTATAATATGCGATCTGAAGTGGCGCACGGAGGCTGCGTATTTCGCTCTGACCTTGAGGGGTGGGGAACTTCATTGCGGGGAAGTTACGAGCATCATCGATTTACAACACTTTATGACCTTGTTCGAATTCTGATCTACAATTGGTTACAACGCGCGGGGTGAGGCCATGACATTTCAAGCGATTTCGAAATTTAATTGATAATTTTACCCATAAATTGCAGCTTTTGTTTCCCCACGGAGTTTGGTTTTAATGCGGTTTCATCGTTGATTACGAAAACGCGTCATAGCTGGGCTGCCTTGAACCAATGACCTGTCGATGTTATCGTCTGATTCGGCTCAGGTAGGAGCCAGGCACCCTCATGCGAAGCTGCTAGCGGCACTACTAACTAAGGATTTCCAAACGGCCATGTTTTTCAGGCCCGGCGGGTGGCGAGGGTGACACTCAGTCGAAGGCCGGAGAACGAACATGACCTTGGACTCGATCCAACCCAAAACCGTTGCCAGTATCAAAAGACTTGCCCGTCAGCTGCGAAGTCGTGATGGCATTCTCCACCACGAAGCACTTCGTATTGCTTCAATGCGGGCTGGCTTTTCCAACTATAGGACGGCCTTAAATTACTTCGGTTCGACGGCCGCCGGTACACCTTTCATTGGATATCCGCTTTTCATTTCGACTTGGTGGAGGGACGAGCAGAGTCGTGCCTCTGGTCGTGAAACGCTGCTTATCCATACAAAGACGCCCTACTCGGAACTGTTAAACCGTCGGCAACAGCGCCAAAATCGATATTTGGGGTGGTTTAAATTGGAAGCGCCGGATCACATGGCTGATGAGCGCTGGTACATGTCGCAGACCCAGGCCCGCTTGCATGCAGCCGGCGCCGCCCGAACAATCGCCTTTATTGAAGCCACGGGCCTAAAGCCTTCCGGCGCGAAGCTAAGGCAAGCGGTTCCGATGTTTGACGATGATGGAGGTCTCCCCGGCAGAGATCATTATGCGGTCTGGCGTGACGCATTGACTGGGCACCTAATCCTCACGGACGAGCCGTATAAGAGCCGGATCGAACAAACTGGACCATTGTTCGACCGGAGACGGTCGGAGTGGGCCAAAAGGAATAGCTGGAAGGTTTTGGCCGTAGACTGGGGTGGAATGTACTACCCAGAATTCGGCTCCAAACTCTATGTCGCTGCTGCGGAAGCGGACGGGTATAACCTTTCAGGCCTGGTCAGGAAGCTTAACCGTATGAAGCCGCCGATTAGCTCGGTGAACTGGTCCGGCGAATCCGGCTCTACATCTGAAATGTTTTGGACGCCAGGGCTATTGGAGAAGCAAATCGCTCGTCGGGCACCTCGAAAGGCTCCCGATGCTCCCGTCCGACAGAGGAATTCAATATCCTGTACGAAGTCCTTCAGCGGGGAACGTTGCACAAGGCCCGCGGCGAAGCTCTCCTTATCCCACCATCGGAGAGTGGGAGAATTGCTAAAAATAGCGATGCTTGGCACCGGAATATTTAGTCGAGAGGGAAGAGCGCTTGGCTCTATCCAGTCTGAATTAGACGAGTGGCTGGCACTGGAATATCCGCGAGACGTACTGTCCGACAAGCAATTTAAGCAATACTATTATGGTGAATTCGAACTGATGGTAAACGGACTTCCCGTCAGCCAGCGATTCGGTCCACAGCCCGTAGTGTTGGCCGAGGTCCGGCAAATTCTTGCGTTGAATTACCCCGATTCTGCGCCGCTTCGAAACATGCTCAAGCGCATCGACGGCCTGATCACAGAGGTTTAACGGACTGTTTGTTCCGGCTCCGCGCAAGAAACCGGGCGGAGCCGGAGTGCCCTTTTCGGACATCAGCATTCACTGCGAAAGCGGACATCTGAGTAAGGTTGGCCTGATGCGTAACTTTCTATGGTGCCGATGGCCGACTGGCAGATATTGGTGCGTTTTATTCCAATATATATCGATCCTGATAATCGATAACCTTCATTCCAAGTGCGTTTGCACGGGTGCGCACGTCGTGAGTTTCGTCTGTAGCCGCGATGATTACCTGACCTCCGCCGTTGGCGACCTCGGCGACGCAGTCGAATATTTTAAGGTAATCCTTACGGTTCATATTCTGTTGCAGCGGCTCGTCAAAGATTGAGAAATTCGGGTGTTTGCTGGCCGAGGAGTGCTTTCGGCAAGCATGAAGAGCCAGAGTAAACGCAATAATTATTCGTATCCAGTCACTTGCCGAGCTGCCGAAATCGGCGCGCATGCGTTTTCTTTGGTCCACGCCATTGATTGTTACCCGCGGTTGCAGAGTGTATTCGTCTATTATCAGTGCCGACGTTTCAAATGAGTTGAACCCAATATCGGTAAGGTAACGGCGGAAGACAGTCTGAAATTTGGCAAGGAGTGCCTTATCATCCGCGGAAAGGTCTGATTTGAGAGTTGATAGACGCTTGGATTTATCGAGGTATTGTTGGTGCGTTGATCCTAGGCGCGCGGTTGCCTCCGTGAAATCTTCAGTAAGATCGTCGAGCCTTGCGATCTCTTGTTCGACACGCGCTATTTCACGGGCTCTTGCCATCAGGTCGGCCGGCAAAGCACCAGACAAGCTTCGCTGTAGTTCACTGTGCTGAGCAATTAATGTGGCAATG
>CAYULN010000076.1:0-9386 GCA_964445605.1 uncultured Caulobacteraceae bacterium
AGGTGGTAGCAGCGGCGAGATTTATCAAGAGCTCGGATATCGGCCTCACCATTTCCGGCGACGGCCGGACGCTGCGCGAACTCGTTCTCACTTCATCGGCGCCGCAGATCCACCTGTTCGAGGTCGAGCTGCAAGCCGGCCAGACGGTGACCTTCTCCGCCCATACCGTCCCCGGCCAGGGCGGCCAGAGAGCGACCTGCCTGGTTGGGGTCAGAAAAAGCGTCGCGGCCAGCTGAGACAAACAAAACCCGCCAATCCGGCTTTTGGATTGACGGGTTAAATGTCTTCTCGGGCTTTACCGATCAAACGTTGGAATAACGGCTGTTGCGCAGCATCTTGTAACCGGTCATCAGCTCCTTGATGCCGCGGTCCAGGCTCCATTCCGGCTTGAAGCCAGCCTTTTCGATCTTTTCGTTGGAAACGATGTAGTCCCGCTTGTCGGGATCCTCGCCGATCGGCGCTTCCAGATAGACGAAGGCCGGAATGTGCTCCTTGATCTTGGCGCACAGTTCCAGTTTCGACAGGTTGGCGTCGGACAGGCCGACATTGTAGGCGTTCGACTTCATGGCGTCGAAATTCTCGAAGGCGTGCTGGAAGGCCTTGGCCACGTCGCGGACGTGGATGTAGTTGCGCTTGAAGTGGCCCTCGAAAATGGTCGCGGCGCGATCCGTCGTCGCCCGCCAGACGAAGTCGTTGACCAGCAAGTCAATGCGCATGCGCGGCGACATGCCGAAAACGGTCGCCAGGCGCAGAGTGACGCCGTGGCCTGAATCCAGCACCGCGTTTTCGGCTTCGCACTTCGACGTGCCGTAGAGCGAGATCGGGTTCAGCGGCGTTTCCTCGGTGCAGTACTGGTCCTTCTCACCAATGCCATAACCGGAATTGGTGTTCGGATAGATAAGAATCTGGTTGGCGCTGGTCAGGCTGACGATCTTGCGCACCGCGTCGGAATTGATCGACTGCGCGCTGATCGGGTCCTGCTTGCAGATCGGCGCGCCCACCATGGCGGCCAGCGGGATGATGACGTCGGCCTTGGCGACCAGCGGCTTGATCAGGGCCTCATCGCGCGTATCGCCCTTGACGACCGAGAACTTCTCGTCGGCGCAGACCGCGGCCAAGGTGGTATCGCCCCGCACGAACGTGTCCAGCGCCACAACCTCGTGGCCGGCGTTCAGCAAGCGCGGAATGAGTATCGAACCGATATAGCCGGCGGCGCCGGTAATCAAAAACTTCGCCATGGTACTTTCCTTTTGTCGGATGCGCGGCCTTAACCAGCGGCGCTCAAATAAGCTTCGGTGACTTCGGTCGGGTCGCCTTCCATCTTGATGACGCCGCCATCGACCCAGATAACCCGCGTGCAGACCTCGCGGATCGTGCCCAGGTCGTGGCTGACGAACACGACGATCGAGGCGGCGTCCACCAGGGAGCGGATACGGCTGACCGCCTTGTGCGCGAAATTGGCGTCGCCGGCGCCGAACACTTCGTCGATCAGCAGGATTTCGCCCTCCAGGTAGGTGGAAATGGCGAAGGCCAGACGCACGAACATACCGGCGGAATAGGTGCGCATCGGCAAGTCGATGAATTCGCCGATATCCGCGAAATCGACGATTTCCTGCGTCCGGGCCCGGATCGTCGCCGGATCGGAGCCCATGACCAGACCGCGATACATGATGTTCTCGCGACCGGTGGATTCGCTTTCGAAACCCAGGCCGATATCGAAGATGGACTGGATGTGGCCCTTGACCTGAACCGTGCCGCGCGAGGGCGGATAGACCCCGGCGATGGTGCGCAGCAGCGTGGACTTGCCCGAACCATTGCGGCCGATAATCCCCAGGCGCTCGCCATGAGTGATCTTCAGATTGATGTTCCTCAGCGCCTGGACCGAGCTCCTCGACAGCCGGTTCCGGCGCGGCAGGAACAGGCCGAGCAACTGCTCTTTGATGCTGCCCCGCAGGAACGGTCCAAGTGGATAGCTGAGGTCGACGCCACCTAGGAAAATCTCTTTATCGGCCACAAATCACCCGATCAGAAAAGGAAAATGATCTTGCGCTCATACCGCCAGAGCAGTAGCGCCGCCACACAGCTCAGGCCGAGCGTCCAAATCCCCAGATTGGCCACGGAGTCCAGGCTGGGCAGCTTGTGATACAGCAGCGGATCGCGCAGCGAATCGAGCATGGCGGCGGCGGGATTGATCCGGGTCCACTCCGCCAGGCCGGGCTTGTTGAAGATTTCGCGTGGGATAAAGGCGGGCGAAACGTACCACAAGGCCTGAAGCATGACGCCGATGGCTTGCTGATAGTCGCGGAAGAGCAGGTTGACGATGGACGAGATGACGATGACCGGGACCGCGAAGATCAGCACCATAAGCAGCCATACCGGAATGAATAGCCAGTAGACGGTAAACACTTGCGGGTCGATGATCGCCGCGAATATCGAGAAGCCGATGAAGCCAAGCACGGTGATCGCCAGGTTGTTCAGGGCCTGGCGCACATGGAACGCGATCAGCGGAATGTGCGACTGGCGAAGGAAGCCTTCGACCGTCAGCAGGGAGGTCGCCCCGCCGCCTATGGCCTGCGAAAAGAAATCCCATGCCACCACGCCGGAGAAGATATACAGGGACTGCTCACGGAACGGCGCGTGGAAGACGTTGGCGAGCACCAACGAAAACAGCAGGGCCAGCAACATGGGCTGAAGCATTGCCCACAATATGCCTAAGTAACTGCGGCGGAAACGCGATCTTAGGTCAGCGCCCACCAAGTGTATGACAAGATAACGGTATTTATAGGCAGTGGTGAAGTAATGCTTTAGAGCGTCCACGTTCAGCAACCGGCGTTGATTGATTAAGCCAAGACCGCACGGAACGCGGCCTCAATTTGAGAAACTATATGTTTATCTATGCGGTGCGAGGTCGGCAGATTGACACCGCTTTGCGACAAATATTCACTATTTGGGCACGGCCGCGCCCAGCGTTTATAGGCAGGCATGATCGAAAGTCCATTGAAAAATGGTCTTAAATCGATGTTTTTGCGCTTACATTCGGCGATCAGGGCCGCGCGCTTGTCCGCCGGCACCAGGGCGCAGGCAAACCAGGTGACCGGCGTCGCCCGGCTTTCCATTTCGGCCGGCCAGACCACGCCCGGAATGCCGCCCAGGGCGGCCCGGTAGGCGTCGTTGACTTTGTGACGCTCACCCAGCAGTTCATCGAATCGATCGACCTGGGCGCAGCCGATGGAGGCCTGAAGATTGGTCATGCGGTAATTGTAACCGACTTCCTCGTGCCAGTAGCGGCGCTCCGGCCGCATGCCGTGGTCGCGCAGCACGCGCATGCGTTCCGCCAGAACCGGTGAGTCCGTCAGACAAATGCCTCCCTCGCCGGTCGTGAGGATCTTGTTGGCGAAGAAGGAGAAGCTGGAAATGTCGGAGAATGCGCCAACCGGCTTGCCGTCGTACTTGGCGCCGTGCGCTTCGGCGCAATCTTCGATGACATAGATCCGGTGCGCCTTGGCGATCTCGGCTATGGCCGTCATCGGCGCCGGACGGCCGAAGACGTGCACCGGCATGACCGCGCGCGTCTGGGGCGTGATCGCCGCCTCGAAGGCTTCGGCGCTCATGCACCAGGTGTCCCGGTCGACATCGATGATCACCGGCGTCGCGCCGCAGTAAAGGATGGTGTTGATCGAAGCGGCGAAAGTCAGGTCGGGCACGATCACCTCGTCGCCCGGCCCGATGCCAAGCGCCAGCAGGGCCAGGTGCAGCGACACTGTGCCGTTGGAGGTGGCCACCCCCTGTTTTACGCCGCACGCCGAGGCGAACTTCTGCTCGAAGCCCCGGATATATTCGCCCGTCGACGAAATCCAGGTCGACAGATAGGCGTCCATCAGATTGCGGAACTCATTACGCGACAGATAGGGCTCGGCGACCGGTATGAATCCGGCGTTCTGTGTCACCTTGACGTCGGCCAGCTTGCCCGCCTTGTCCAGAACCGCCGTCAGCAGGCTGGCCGCCGGCACGTTCTCGCCTTCCTGGCAGCACGGACCCGGCGCCACGATCGAGGAAATGTCGCCCAGGCGGGTATAGGCGCCGTCGCGAATACGTTCCCGGATGGCTTCGAGTGTAACGTGCCCGGCATAAACATCGTCGGCGTTGAGCGCGACCAGGCAGCCAAGGCCGTTATCCAGCGCCTTTTCCGCCGCCAGCATGAGACTGTCAGTGGTTCTGACAAGGTATGCATCCAAACTCATCATATTCTCTTTTGTCTCGAAAGCCGGTGATTTCAGGTCGTTACCAGGGGCGTCGTTTCATAGTTCCTGGACAGGTCGGGATCGAACAATATGACCCGAGTGCCTTCGCGGCTCATCGAGATGGGAACATGAACAAGCTTGTGCAGTTTCTGCCGGACAGCGTTTCGCTTTTCCGGCGGGACGAAGAACAGCAGGAAGCCGCCGCCGCCGGCGCCCAGCAGCTTGCCGCCGACCGCGCCGGCATCGATCGCCGCCTGGTAGACTTCGTCGATTTCGGAGGACGACACCGAGCTGGCCAGGGCGCGCTTGGCCATCCAGGCCTCGTGCAGCAACTGCCCGAACTCGACCAGGTTGGCGTTCTGGCTCTGCAGGATGTCCTGCCCTTCGCGAACCATTTCGTACATCCGGTTCAGTTCGGCGCTCTTCTGGGCGAAGTTCTTCTTCTTTTCGGCTTCGATGTTCGACGCCGAGCGCGTGAAGCCGGTGAAGAACATCATCAGGTGATCGCTCAGATCCTGGCGCCGGCCCTCCGGCGCGCAGATCGGCGTCATGCTGAAGTCGCGGCGGGTATGGAAATCGATGCGGTTGAGGCCGCCCATGGCGACGGCGATCTGGTCCTGGCAGCCCACCGGTTCCTTGAGCAGGTCCTGCTCGACGAAAATCGCCTGCTGCGCCAGTTCGCGCGACGAGATCGACCGGCCGCGCTCGGTCAGGAAGGCCTGAAGCAGCGCCACGGTAAAGGCCGAACTCGACCCCAGGCCGGAGCGCGCCGGCAGGTCGGCGTTGTACACCACCTCAAAGCCCGGATCGCCGGCTTCGCCATAATGGCGCAGCACGGCCTGAACGACCGGGTGCTTGATTTCGTTGACCGTCTTGACCTGTTCGACCTCGCGCCAGCAGACGCGGTAATTGAAGTCGAACACGTTGGGGATGCGCCGCAACTGGATATAGACGTACTTGTTGATCGACGTCGACAGGACCGCGCCCTGGCCGGAATTTTCAAACCAGTCGGGATGGTCGGTCCCACCGCCAAAAAAAGAAACCCGAAGCGGGGTGCGTACAATAATCATCAGCTAAATTTCTCAACCCCCAGACAATGCCTCAATTCAACAACTCCGTCAGTGCGCAGACGATGTGGTAGAACGAGCTGGCGGGCGCGTCCTCCTCGATCCACGCGTCGTCCGCCTTCAGGCGGTCTCGCCATACGCCCCGCGCCGGTGTTTCGAAATAGAGCGCCAGGCCATTATAGGCCTTGACGGCTTCCTCCATCTCGCTTGCGTCACCGGTGCGGCGCAGGCGCGCCATGGCGGCCTTGAGTCTTTCCGTCTGCGGCCACAGCCGCGCTGTCTGATCCTTCGGCCGGCCGTCCAACCAAACCTCGTTGAACGCCACGCCGCGTTCCGCATCGACGCCATGCTGGCGGGCGAAACAGGTCAAGCCGTCGGAAATATGCGTTTTCGAGGGGAGCGCGACTTCGAACAGCCAGGCCCATTCCAGGCAATGTCCCGGTTCGACAATCCGGCCGTCCGGCCCATCAAGCCGGTTCCAGGCGTCATCGAAATATTCCGTGACGGCACCGCTTTGCGGGTCCCAGAACTTGTTTTCGAAGAGCGTGCCCAGCCGATCGAGGCGCATACGCCAAGCCTCGCTGCCCGAGGCCTGCCAGTTGGCGTAAGCGGTTTCAAGCATGTGCATGTGCGGGTTTTGCCGGTACGGCGGGCATGGCGTCAGCTCGCCCTCCCAATAGCCCCCCGCTTCCCGCCACCAGTCAGCATCGAGCTTGGCCTGGATGTCTTCGGCGATCGTCAGCAAGTCGCTCCGACCAAGTGCGTGGCCGGCGTGCGCCAGCGCGAACAACCCGAACGCATGATCGTACAGGTCCAGGCTCTGGTTGACCACATCGCCCTCAGGACTGAAGAGGTGCACGAACAGCCCGTCCGAACGCCGGCCCTTGGCCAGCAGGATGTCGACGGCCCGGGTGACGATCTCGCGCCACGGGCCGTTCCAGCCGAGCTGGCCGATCGCGCAGAAGCTGTAAATCTGCCGCGCCTGAACACGTAGGCGCCGAGGCATGTCCACCCGCTTGCCGTCAAGCGTGAGACGTTCCGCGAACATGCCGTCGCCGCAAATCCCTTCGCTGGCCCACAGGGGCGCAGCGTAGTCGAAAAGCCATTGGCGCGCATGAGTTTTTGCATCTTCCAGGCTTCGCAAAGGCGCGGACGGCATCTTGCTTCTTTCAAGGCATACGAGGTTCGGGCTGTCGTTAATGATATGCGGAACGAAGCCTGTCAAACCATTTCTCATCAACCATTTGTAACAGCGGCGGTTCTTCGGAAAGGCGCGAAAAAATACCCACCCGGCCCGGCGGGTTGCCGCTGGTTATGTCCGGCGTTTGTCATTATGAAGGCCGCGACTATCGCAAGAAGGGTGACCTATGGATTACGCGCGGCAACTGGTGGTTCTGGTCGGAGGCAAGGGAACGCGGCTGGGGACGTTGACACAAACGGCGCCCAAGCCGCTGATGCCGATTTCCGAAGGCCGCGTCTTCCTCGATTACTTCCTGGAAGCCGCCGTGCGCCAGGGTTTTCGCGAGGTCCTGCTGATCGCCGGCTATCTCGGCGAGCAGGTCGCCGATCGCTATGACCACGCCCGGATCGGCGACGCCGATATTTCCGTGCTGATCGAACCCGAACCTATGGGTACGGCCGGCGCGCTGCATTTCGCCCGGGCGCATCTCGCGCAATCCTTCATGGTGGCCAACGGCGATACCCTGTTCGACACCAATATCCGGGCCCTGGACGCCCAGCTGAAAGCCGATGACAGTCTCGAGGCGGTGATCGCTTTGCGCGAGGTCGACGACGTCGGCCGCTACGGTTCGATCGAAGTCGACGCTTCCGGAAAGATCACCGCCTTCCGCGAAAAGGACCCCGCCCGCCTCGGTCAAACCGGCCTGATCAATGGCGGCATCTATGCCTTGCGGCGCTCCGCCGTCGACCGGATCCACGCCCTGCCCGCCTCCATCGAAACCGATCTGTTCCCCGAACTGGTGCGGCATCGCGCCGTGGCCGGCGTGACGTCCAAAGGCTATTTCCTGGATATCGGCCTGCCGGAAACGCTTGCAACCGCCCGCAACGATCTGCCCGGCCGGCGGCGCGGCGCCGTCTTCTTCGATCGCGACGGCGTACTGAATATCGACAAGAACTACCTGAACCGCTTCGAGGACTGGGAGTGGGTCCAAGGCGCGCGCGAAACCATCCGGGCGGTCAATGATGCCGGCCTGGCCGCCGTCGTCGTCACCAACCAGGCCGGCGTCGGTCGCGGCTATTACGAAGAGTGCGATGTCTGGAAGCTGCATGACCAGGCCCAGCGCGACCTGTTCAAAATGGGGGCGTTCATCGACGCCTTCTATTACAGCCCGCACCACAGCGAAGGCGCCGTCGGCCGTTATCAGGTCGCCGATCCGCTGGATCGCAAGCCGAGCCCGCGCATGCTGCTGCGCGCCGCGCGGCACCTGAACCTGGATCTGGGGCGATCCGTGCTGATCGGCGACCAGGAAAGCGACGTCGAAGCGGCGCGGCGGGCGGGCGTCCGGGGCCTGTTGTTCAAAGGCACCGACCTGAAATCGCTTTGGCCGGACCTGGGCTTGGAGGCCTAGGCTCAGGCCGTCCTGCGGATCATCCGGCGCAGCTTGTCCTTGGCCCGCCGGAACAGGCTGGGCGGCGGCGGTGCGGCCGGAGCCACCCGCTTCGGCGGAATTTGCGCCTTGTCGGCGATATCGACAAAGACGCCGAACCGCCGGTGAGCCTTGTCCTCCGGGGCTTGGTGCAGGACGAAACGCAGAGTTTCGCCCGCGTTGACTTGCAAATGGTCGAGAGCCAACCGGGTGGGTTCGGTCGGAAAGGCGCCTGCGACGGCCAGGCGCGCCAGCTGCCGGTCGGCCAGATAGACGTCCAGGGTCGCATCCGTCTGCTCCGCGACCAGTGGAAAGACCGTCAGCTTCAGGTCGTACAGCCGCGACGCATCGGCCGTCCAGACAAGCATCGGCTCCGTGCCGGCATAGCCGTGGAACATCCAGAACGGTGCGATTTCGGCCTGATCGTAATAGTAATAATTGCCCGGCGGGTGATAGACCATGGCGCCGTCGCTGTGGCCCGGAGAGCGGCTGAAGCAGCGCGACCAGGCGCCGCCTTCGGCCGGGAAGGTCTCCATGTTCAGGGCGCGGTGCGTGAACAGGCGATCCTGGTCGACCTTTTCCGCCCGCACGGGCAAGTCTGCCTCCGCCAGCAGGTCCCCGCCCTCGTAGACCGCCATGAACTCGATTTCCTCGCTCTGGTTGGTCTCGGTCAGGAAAACGACCGATGCTTCCCGGTCGTTCGGGACCGGCCATTTGTCCGGCGAGATGAAGGCCAGCACATTGTCGGAGCGGGGCGTCGAACGCACGTATTGCGGCCGGAAGCCGGCCTGCAACAGGAGGCAACGTATCGAGTCCACAGAATATTGATGCAGGTGATGCGGATAGTAGAACCAGGGCGACACCAGCATGGAGAATTGCCGGGTGGTATAGTCGTAGCCGTTGGGCAGGCGGGAATAGAAATGGATGCCCTTGCCCAGTGTGCCAATCTCCCTCAGGAAGGCCAGCGGATCGGTCAGGTGTTCGAGGACGTGGTTGGTGAAGACCAGGTCGATGGCTTCGCCGAGCATCCCGGCGATTTCGCCCTTGCTGCCGACACTCAGCGCCGCGTTGCCCATCTTCTGCCCGAAGGAGATGGCGCCGGTCGACCAGTCGCTGCCCGTCGCGCGCACGCCCAGCTGATTCAGCTGATAGACGGTCGTACCAAGGCCGCAACCGAATTCGTGCAGGCGGAAATCGGCCCTCAGGCCCGCCGCGGCCGCCACCTGCTGGAGGTCCTTGGCCAGGGGGATATTGTAGCTGTGATAGTTCTGTTCGAAAAAGGCCTCCTCGCCCGTGCCGAAATACGAACCGCTATAGATCTGGTTCAGATACTCGTCGTCCGGAAAAGGCGCATAGCTGTGGTGCGCGCAAGCCTCGCAGGTCATCAGGACGCTGCGGTTGTTCGTATTCGCGAACGAATAGGTGCCTTGGCCGAGTTGATACGGGTGCATGTCGTTGCGGCAGCACGGGCA
>CAYULN010000077.1:0-10610 GCA_964445605.1 uncultured Caulobacteraceae bacterium
AGGCGACATGGGCGACAGCCTGCCGGGCTTGCAGGCGCGGCTGATGAGCCAGGCTCTGCGCAAGCTGACGGGTTCGATCTCCAAGTCGAAGTGCATCGTCATCTTCATCAACCAGATCCGCATGAAGATCGGCGTCATGTACGGTTCGCCGGAAACGACGACCGGCGGCAACGCGCTGAAGTTCTATGCCTCGGTCCGTCTCGACATTCGCCGCACCGGCTCGATCAAGGTGCGCGACGAAGTCATCGGCAACAACGTCAAGGTCAAGGTGGTCAAGAACAAGATCGCCCCGCCGTTCCGCGAAGTCGAATTCGACATCCTCTACGGCCATGGCATCTCGAAGCTCGGTGAAATCATCGACCTCGGCGTCAAGGCGGGTATCGTCGAAAAGTCCGGCTCTTGGTTTTCCTATAATTCGACCCGCATCGGCCAGGGCCGCGAAAACGCTCGCGATTTCCTCAAGGCCAATCCGGAGATCGCCACCGAAATCGAAAATGGCATCCGCAATAAGTCGAACGTGCTGTCCGAGGAACTGCTCGGCACGCCCGAACCGGACGCCAACGAAGGCGACGAGTCGCTTTGATCAAGTGGGGGGAGGGCCGGGCGGTGACGCCCACCGAACCCGTCCGGCCTGACATGAAAGACGCCCCTTCTCGACCCAGGGGCGTCTTTTTTGTGACGCCATCCGAATAAGCGCGCAAAGGTCTTTGCGCTTGTACGCGCAACTCTATATAGGGCTTGAAGAATTCCATCCGAACCGGAGCGGTTATCCGTCTTTTCCCATGCCTGCCACTACGCCGTCCCTCAATCAGATCCGTCAGACCTTTCTCGACTACTTCGCCAAGCATCAGCACGAGGTGGTGAGCTCGTCGTCGCTTGTGCCAAAGAACGATCCGACCCTGATGTTCACCAATGCCGGCATGGTGCAGTTCAAGAACGTCTTCACCGGCGCCGAAACCCGGCCCTACAAGCGCGCCACCACGTCGCAGAAGGTCGTGCGCGCCGGCGGCAAGCACAACGACCTCGACAATGTCGGCTATACCGCCCGCCATCACACCTTCTTCGAGATGCTCGGCAACTTCTCCTTCGGCGACTACTTCAAGGCGGAAGCCATCGAATTTGCCTGGAAGCTGATCACTGAAGACTACGGCCTCGACAAGAACCGTCTGATGGCGACCGTCTATGTCGACGACGATGAAGCCTTCAATCTGTGGAAGAAGATCGCCGGTCTGCCCGAATCCAAGATTGCCCGCATCGCCGGCACGGACAACTTCTGGAGCATGGGCGATACTGGCCCGTGCGGTCCGTGCACCGAAATCTTCTACGACCACGGCGACCATATCTGGGGCGGCCCTCCGGGGACGCTGGAAGAGGACGGCGACCGCTTCGTCGAAATTTGGAACCTGGTCTTCATGCAGTTCGACCAGAAGGACGATGGTACGCGCGTCAACCTGCCCAAGCCGTCGATCGATACCGGCATGGGCCTGGAACGCGTCGCCGCCGTTCTGCAGGGCGTGCACAACAATTACGACATCGACCTGTTCAAGACCCTGATCCAGGCGAGTGTCGACGCCACGGGTGTTGCCGCCGAAGGCGACAACCTGCCGTCGCATCGCGTCATCGCCGATCACCTGCGTTCGACCAGCTTCCTGATCGCCGATGGCGTGACGCCGTCGAACGAAGGTCCGGGCTATGTCCTGCGCCGCATCATGCGCCGCGCCATGCGCCATGCCTATCTGCTCGGCGCCCAGGAGCCGCTGCTGCACCGTCTGGCGCCGACTTTGATCAGCGAAATGGGCGGTCATTACGGCGAACTGAAGCGCGCCGAGGCGACCATTGTCGAAACCTTGCGCCAGGAAGAAGAACGTTTCCGCCGCACGTTGGGCCGTGGCATGACCTTGCTTGACGAGGCGACCCGTGACTTGAAGGCCGGTGATATCCTCGAGGGCGAGACTGCCTTCAAGCTGTATGACACCTATGGTTTCCCGCTCGACCTGACGCAGGACGCCGTGCGCGCCAAGGGCTTGAGCGTCAACGTCGCCGGCTTCGAAGCCGCCATGGAAGAGCAGCGCAATCGCGCTCGCGAACACTGGACCGGCTCGGGTGAAAAGGCCGTTGCCGCCGAATGGTTCTCTATCAAGGACAAGGTCGGTGCTACCGACTTCGTCGGTTATGAGCAAACCATTGGCAAGGGCCGCGTCGAAGTCATCGTGCTCGATGGCGAAAGCGTTGCCGACGCCGCGTCAGGCGATACGGTCGAGGTCGTGTTCGACAGCACGCCGTTCTATGCCGAAAGCGGCGGTCAGGCCGGCGATATCGGCGAGATCGTCTTTGCCGGTGGCAAGGGCCGTGTGCTCGATACGCAAAAGCAGGCCGGCGACCTGTTCGTCCACCGCGTCGAAATCATGCAGGGTGCGTTGAAAATCGGTGACGCGGCCGAACTCAAGGTCGATGCTCACAAGCGCACCACCACGCGCGCCAACCATTCGGCGGCGCACCTGCTGCACGCTGCGCTCAAGAATGTCCTGGGGCCGCACGTCGCGCAGAAGGGTCAATTGGTCGATGCCGAGCGCATGCGCTTCGACTTCAGCCATGGCGGCCCGCTGACACCTGAGGAAATCGCTCGCATCGAGACCGAGGTCAACGCGATCGTTCAGCAGAATGTGCCGTCGACCACCGAACTGATGTCGCCGGAAAAGGCCATCGAAGCCGGCGCCGTGGCGCTGTTCGGTGAAAAGTACGGTGACGAAGTGCGCGTCCTGGCGCTTGGCCACGCGCTGGACGGCGAGGGCAGCTATTCGGTCGAGCTGTGTGGTGGCACCCACGTCGCCCGTACCGGCGATATCGCCCTGTTCAAGATCGTCTCGGAAAGCGGCATCGCCGCCGGTGTCCGCCGCATCGAGGCCCTGACCGGTGAGGCAGCCCGCCAATATCTGCTCGAGCAATCCGGCGTCGCCCGTAGCTTGGCCGACCAGTTCAAGGTGCCGGTCGCTCAGGTCGAAGCCCGTGTCGAAGCCCTGCTCAATGAACGCAAGCGCCTGGAAAAGGAGCTGGCCGAGGCCAAGCGCGCCCTGGCGGTCGGCGGTGGCGGCGCGGCGGTCGGTCCGGAAGAGATCAACGGCATCAAGGTCCTGGCCCGCATCCTCGATGGCGTCGGCGGCAAGGATCTTCGGCCGCTGGCTGAGGACTTCAAGAAGCAGATCGGCAACGGCATCGTGGTTCTGGTCGGCAAGCTTGACGGCAAGGCGGCGGTCACCGTGGCCGTGACGCCGGACCTGACCGGACGTTTCAACGCGGCCGAGCTGGCCAAGGCGGCGGTTATCGCCATGGGCGGCCAGGGCGCCGGCGGCAAGCCGGACTTTGCCCAGGGTGGCGCACCGGACGACTCTCAGGCCGAAGCTGGACTTGAAGCCGCCAAGGCTCTGGTGAGCTAAGTTTTGATTTGAATGAATAGGCAGGCCCGCCCTTATGCTGAGGGCGGGCCTGTTTTTTATTCCCCGGTACTGCGGCACATGGCCGACATCTTGTTGCCGACCGGGTCGCGCACATAGGCCATGTAGAAATCCGGCCCGTAGGCTTCGCGAATGCCCGGTTCGCCTTCGCTGCTGCCGCCGTTGGCCAGGGCAGCCTCGTAAAAGGCCCGCACGGCCGCGCGCGTCGGAGCAACAAACCCGATCATGGCGCCGTTCGACGGCTTGGCTTCGTTGCCGTCAAACGGCGCACCGACCCAGACCGTGCCCGGTCCGGCTTCGGGATTGCCGTCCTTGGCAAAGCCCGCCCAGCCGTCATCATAGAATTTCTGATACCCCAGCGGCGTCAGCACCGCCTCGAAAAACTTCACGGAGGCGTCCCTGTCCTTGACGCCGAAAGTCGCGTAACCGATCATCTCATCCTCCCTGGTTGCGGGTGGCGGCACCCTAGCACGCAGAAGGAACAAATCAAGAACTTTTTATGCGATGCGCGTCAAAACCAGCGCCAGCGCCGACAGGGTGAACAGGCTGATGAAGGTGCCCTGGGCGACGGTCGTGGCCGCGCCTTCGTACCAGGTGCCGTACATCTTGGTCTGGATGAACACGGACACGGCGGTCGGGGTGGCGCTGAGCAAAACGCAGATCTTGAAGAACAAGGGATCGACGCCGATCAGCGTCAGCACCAGCGCCACAAGGGCTGGCGCCAGCAGGATCTTGGCGGCGATGGCGAGCGCGCTGGCGGTATCGATGCGGAGCAGCGCCCGCGCCGGCATCAACCCAAGCATCCCGCCCAGCGCCACCAGGGCGACCGGCGGCCCGGACTTGCCCATGATCTCCAGCGCGGTTTCGACGGGTATCGGCAAGCGGATTCCAGCGAACAGGCAGATCAATCCCAGCAGCGCGCCGATCAGGGTCGGATTGCGCGCTGTGTGGACCAGGGCTTCCTTGAACGTGTGGCCCGACGCCTTGGCCAGGGCGGCGCAACCCAGGCAGAACAGCGCCAGAAAATCACACGCGACGACCAATGGCCCACTGGTCGCCGCCGCCGGGCCGAACAGGCTGACCGCGATCGGAATGCCTAAGAAGGCGGAATTGTTGATGAAACTGGCCATGCCGGCCGGTACCGCCGCCGTCTTTGGCTGGCGGAGCAGCAGCCCGGCCGTCACCACAATGGCTGCGCAGGCGATCATAGCGGCGATATAAGCTGCCAGAGCCGTCGCCATATGACTGTCGAAACGCGGCAGTTGCGAGAAGCTCACCAGCAGCCACGCCGGAAAGCCGAGCCAGTAAAAATAGGCGCTCAGGCCGTTCAAACCCGCCTGATCGAGCCGCTTGAAGCGCACCAGAATCGCGCCCGCGGCGATAAAAGCGAAGAAGACGAGGACGCGCGAGAGAGTATCGATCATGCGCCTCTTGTGACGGCCCGGCGGACCGCTGGCAAGCGCTTATTGCGCCGGCGAAGCGGCCGCCGATTCCGAGGCCGTGTCAGCCGCAGCGGCGCGATGCAGCGCCCCGGCTTCCTCGGGCTTGGGCAGGGCGATATGCACCAGCACCCAGTGCGTCAGGCCCTTGCGTTCGAAGGTGAAGGTGGTCGTGCCCTGGTCGTACTGCTTGCTCATCACCGTCACGCGGGCGCGGTCCAGGCTGAAGAACACCATCTGCGGCATCGGCTTTTCATCCTTGTCGCCGACCTGAACCTTGGGGGCGGCGCGGCCGGCGCCGTAGGTCAGGGCGTAGATGGCGCGCGGCTTCAAGTAGTCGTCGGGCGTGACCAGGATGGCCAGCGGCGCCTTGGGCGCAGTCGTCGGATTGACGATGTTATTCCACACCTGGCCGATGGAATCGGTGGCCTTCTTGATGACGTTGCCGGTCGCGGCCACCGGATCCTTGGGATCCGGAGCGGCGACGTCGCCATTGCCGGCGTCGAGTTGCTGCTTCAGGCTGGTGCGCACGGCGTCGAAATCGATCAGCTTGGCGAGCGAATCCACGTCCTGGGTCTGGGCGGCGCCGCGAATGTCGTACAACGCGATGACCGGCGAGAAGTAGAAAAAGGCTGCCGCCGCGGCGACGGCGAGAAGAATGATCAGACCGAGAGCTCTGGACACCGCTGGATTTCCCCCAAAATTCGACTGGTTAACAAAATATTAGCACGACCGGCGGCGCTTGTCGCCCCAGGGCGTTGATCTCATGGTTTTTTCTTTTGCGCTGTGACTTTCGCCGCTGTGACTTTCGCCGCTGCGGCTTTGGCCTTGGGCTTGACGGGCGCGGGTTTCGCTGGCGGCGGCGTTTCCTGCCAGGCGTCGGGCAGGCCGTCGATCAGGGCGACATAGGCGTCGGCCAGTTGCGCGTCGGCCTGGATGTTGGGAAAGCCGTTGCAGCCCGTCGCCGTCGTCGCCGGCAGAGTCAGGTGGACAACGCGCGTATCGCCCTGCGCCTTGAGTTTGTAATAGGCCCCCAGCGTGCCGTCCGTATAGCCGCCGCGGCCGGCCGGCGCCGCCAGAACGATCGTCGCCTGCGGGTGACGTTGCCGCAGGTCGGATACGAAGGCGAGATAGGCGGCTTCGAAATCGTTGCGCAACTGGGATTCGCTCTTCCACGGCTCGTCGGCGTGTACCGGCGTGGCGAAGTCGGCGGCGCCGAGATCGACCACGATAATCTGCGGCGACCAGTCCGTGTCATCGGCGCGCTTGTCGTCGAACAGCACGCGCGGATACAGCATCGGCAGATCGTATTTCGGATGGGCGCGGCCGTCGAAATTGCGCACCATGCCCAGGCCGGAAAAGGCGTTGATCTGGTAATCCGCCTTGTAATGCTTGGCCGTCACGGCGCCCGGCGATTGCTGGCTGTCGGTGGCGGCCAGGACCTGATCCGCCGTGCAATTGGCGGCCGGGGCGGTGTTGCCCGAGCCGGCGATGACGGAATCGCCGATGAATTCGATGGCGCGTTTGGTTTTCGGCGGTGCCAGGGCCAGGCTTTTATCGGGCACGAAGAAGCCCTTGAAAATCCCTGTGCCATATTGGGTTTCCGTGCGCTTTTCCAGGCGGATGACGTGCGGGCCGTCGCCGAGATTGTCGAGGGTGAAGCGGGTGCGGCCGGGTTTGTTGAGTTGCGCCACGACGCGGTCGTCGACCAGGACATTGAAACTGTTGTTCGGATCATCGAAGGCCAGCGCCACCGACGGCCCCTTGAACCGGCCTTCGAAATAGATGGCGGGCCACTGATAGGCCCAGGCCCGGTCCGTGCCGCGCACCAACGGCAGGACACGGCCGCCGATGTGCATGTCGAGGCGTGTTTCGACGGGCTGGCTGACCACCAGGCCGGGCGGCAGCGGTTCGGGAGGGGGCGGAGGTGCGGTTTTAGCGGACGCCGTTACGGCGATCGCGGCGCTCAACAGCAGCGCCGGCATGACGGATTTCAGCATTGTCCCCTGGCCCCATCAGCCGCATCCTGCGGCCGTTAACCATTATGGCTTAAATTTGGCGGGTAAGCAAACCGTGGACGTAGGCCAGCTTGGCCTGGATCGCCGGCGTAAGGATAAACGGATAAAGATCGCGCTCGCCCATCGAATGGTGGATGGAATTCAGTGCCACCGACAACGGAATCCACACCTCGGCGATCTTCTCGAAATCCAGCATGGTATAGGGATCGAAGGCGGCGAAGGCCGTCATTTCACGGTGACGCAATGGCGCCAGGGCGATGCCGTAGATGTGGGCGGTTTCGAGTGAGTCGACAATATGTAAAACATGGGCGAAGCATTCGGCGAAATCTTCCCACGGGTGAGAGGTTGCGTAATAACTTATGTATGACGACCCCCAGCCGGGCGACGGGCCGTCCTTGTAATGCTTGTCCAGGGCCAGGGCATAGTCGGTGCGTTCATCGCCGAACAAGGCGCGGAAACCGTCGAATTTGTTGGCGTCGCGCACCAGCTTGTTCCAGATGAAATGCCCGGTTTCGTGGCGGAAATGACCGAGCAGCGTGCGGTAGGGCTCGTTCATTTGCTCGCGGGCTTGTTCGCGGGTCAGATCGTCGGCCTCGGCCGTGCGGATGACGATATGGCCTTCGTCATGGCCGATCAGCGCCGGCTTGCAGGTGCCGTCCGGCAGGATTTCGTCGTCCTTCAGGTCGAACTGCAGGCCGCCCTGCGGGTCTTCCCGGCGGCTCGGGCGCGGCAGATCCCAGCGCAGGAAGGCATAGAACAGGTGGCGTTGCGCCTCGCCGATGGCGCGCCAGCGACGCAGGCCGTCGGGCGTGTTGGGATCGGGCACCAGGCCGTTATAACGACAGGCGACACAGTAATCTTCGCCGCTGCCGGCCGGGATCAGCCAGTTGCAGATATCCCAGGCGGCGTTGGGACAGAAGCGATAAAGCGCACCATTGTCGATCCGGCGGAAAGTTCGGTCATCCGGTTCGGGCGCCACAGCGTGCAGCCCAAGCGATTCCGGCGCAAAGCCGAGACGAAAGCCGCAATTCAGGCAGGCCCGATTGTCGAAATGGACGGAATTGCCGCAATTGTCACAACGGAAAAGGCGCATGGTCCGGTGGGGTTATTTGCCCTGCCACAGCTCCGGGTGGGCATCGATGAAAGCGATAATATTTTGCGAGATCAGTCCGTCGTCGGCGGTCGACGGGTGCCAGTTGCAGGCCATGTAATCTAGGCCGCTGAAACCGACGAAGGCGATGCGGCTTTCGCCCTGGGCCTGTAAAGAGGCGATGACCTTTTTGACCTCGGCCTGGAACTCGCCGTCCATCTGGTCGCTGGCCATCAGGATGAAGAAAGCCTTGGGATTTTTGGTCCTGAGGTCCTGGACGAACTTGACATAGGTAGCTTCGTAATCGGCATGCAGGGCATCGCGCGTCGGCCATTTTTCGCCTGTATGCAACTGTGTGGAAAAGTCGTTGGTGCCCAGGCCGATGACGATGACTTGCGGCGTCCAGGCCGTAGGCGCGGGCAGGGTTTTGCCGTCGAACAGCGCGTAAGGATAAAGCACTGGCATGGGAACGCCGGCGCCGCCGTCCCAGTTGCGCACGATACCGCGCCCGGAATAGGCGTTGATCTGGTAGTCGGCGTTGTAGTGCTTGGCGGTTAGCGGCCCGAAAGCCTTCGACGTATCGGTCGTCGCCTGGATTTCATCGCCGGTGCATTGGCGCTTGCCGGACGTGTTGCCGTAGCCGACGGTATAGGAATCGCCGATGAATTCGATCTGGCGCGGACGGGCGGGCGGGGGCGGAAGCGGATGATTGTCCTCCAGCGAATTGTCGACGGGACCCAGTCCGGTCGGCGCCGGCCGCTGTGTCACATAGGCGGTGGGCAGCGGTGCGTCGCTGCCCTGGGATTCGCTCGCCTTCTCGATGCGGACGACATGCCGCCCCGGCGTCCAGCTTTGCACGCGGGTGGTCAGGTGCGGGCGAGGGGAAATGTGCGAGACAAGGTCGCCGTCGAGATAGATATTGTAGGCATTGACCGGATCGCTCAATTGGATATTGGCGCCGCCGCCGGTGAAGGCGCCTTCGAAATAGACCCCCGGCCATTGCTGCCGCCCGTCGCCGGTGACGCGTCCGACGGCGCGCAGAGGCAGGTCTTCGTATTTGACGCCGGGCTCCATGACCTGTGGCGGCGTTTTCGGCGGAGTCTGGGCGGACGCGGAAGCCGCTGTCAGCAGGCACGCGGCGGCAATAAAGCGGATCGTATGGCGCATGGTCCCCTCCCGTTCGAGACACGCATTCTCGGCTCGCTTGCCGAAGCGTGTCAATGCGGTCTATGGCCGTTCTACGGAATCTTGCTTGTATCGGTCTGCAGGCAGGCCTTGGCCTGCGGATAAAAAGCCAGTTTCTTGAAGCTCTTGCCACTCCAGAGAAGATAGGTCAGGCCCGTATTGCCGTCGTTCGGATTTTCCGACGGACCGCCTTCGATGATCAGCAGGCGACTATCGCGGCGAAAGGCCAGGACCTCGCCAAGGCTTTGCGAGCGGTCGTAGGCTTCCCAGGCCTTGGTGAAGGTGACCGCGCCGGTTTGGCTGTCGATCACCGCCCAGTCGACGCAGCCGGCGCCACAGCCCCACTGCGCGATCTTGTAATGTCCGGCGAAGTCGGGGCCAGACGGGGCTTGTTCACGCAATTGCGTGCGGAACAGTTTCGCCGATTTGCCGGTTATAACGAGGGTCGCCGGATGGCCGCTCCAGGCCTTGGCCGGATAGGTGGCAAACTGCGGCGCCGAGTTTGGCGCCGCCTTGTCGGTGATCAGGCATTCGGCCTGGGCAGTGCCGGACACCAATAAAATCAATAAAAAAGCCGCCGCGATCCGCATGAAAGTCCCCTCTCGGTTCCCTCACGCCCATCGCGGCGGCCTGTAATACAGATGTAAAACGCGGTTAGGCGGCCATTGCCTGGGTGAGGTTCTCGCTGATCTTGTCGAGGAAAGCCTCCGTGGTCAACCAGCCTTGCTTGTCGCCGACCAGCAGGGCCAGGTCCTTGGTCATGAAACCGGCTTCGACGGTGTCGACACAGACCTTTTCCAGGGTTTCGGCGAAGCGCTTCAGCTCGGCATTGTTGTCGAGCTTGGCGCGGTGCTTCAGGCCTTGCGTCCAGGCGAAGATCGAGGCGATCGAGTTGGTCGAGGTCGCTTCGCCCTTCTGGTGCTGGCGATAGTGGCGGGTGACGGTGCCGTGGGCGGCTTCGGCTTCCATGATCTTGCCGTCCGGCGTGACCAGGGCCGAGGTCATCAGGCCCAGCGAGCCATAGCCTTGCGCCACCGTATCCGACTGCACGTCGCCGTCGTAGTTCTTGCACGCCCAGACGAAACCGCCGGACCACTTCAACGCCGAAGCGACCATGTCGTCGATCAGGCGGTGTTCGTAGACCAGGCCGGCCGCCTTGAACTTGTCGGCATATTCGGCGTCGAAAACTTCCTGGAAGATGTCCTTGAAGCGGCCGTCATAGGCCTTCAGGATGGTGTTCTTGGTCGACAGATAGACCGGATAGTTCCGCGTCAGGCCGTAGCTCAGAGAGGCGTGCGCGAAGTCGCGGATCGATTCGTCGAGGTTGTACATGCCCATGGCGACGCCCGAACCCGGCGACTTGAACACTTCATGCTCGATGACCTTTCCGTCGTCGCCGACGAACTTGATCGACAGCGTGCCCTTG
>CAYULN010000078.1:0-15201 GCA_964445605.1 uncultured Caulobacteraceae bacterium
CTGGTCAGCAGGAAGAAGGTCGAGGTGGCGAACGGCCGCAGCAGCAGGAATTCGACCAGGCAGACGATGAACAGCACCATCGACAGCGAGTGGTTGATGATCGCCACCTTGTCCGACTGGGTCGACTTCAGCAGTTCGAAGAACAGGCAGATCAGCGAGCCGAACAGGATGAAGTCGCCGGTCGACACCGCCCAGTGCGTATCGGGCGCCGGCATCGGCATGCGGAACATGATCTGGGTGGTGGCCATGTAGGCCGCGTCGGCGCCGCCCCACAGCGAGATGATGGCGAGGATGTTGTAGACGAGCACCGGGATAAGCAGTAGCGGAAAGGCTGTAACCACGCTGACGTTCCTTTTGTTGACGGTGCGCGTATCCGGATCGAACAGGCCGACCGCGGATTCGGCGCCCAGGAGCTTGCGGGGGTCGCGAGATGCCATACAGTTTTCCTCCCCCTCAGTCCCAACCTACTCCGCTTCGCTGACCGCGCCGGGCCTGCGTAAACGGCGATTTAACCACATTACACCGGGAAGGTCGGTTAAGGCTACGGCTAAACGTCCGATATTGGTATATTTCGACTGACCTGTGGTACGGGCGCGATCGTCGACGATCTCGATAAGCGTCTGATAGCCCTCACGATTGACCAGGGCCGGCAGGTAGCGATGCAGCTGATCGAAGAACGGCAGGCGCAGGAACAGGTCGCGCCGGATCGCCTTCAGACCGCACGCCGTATCGTCGCAATTGTCGTTGAGCAGCTTCTTGCGGATGCCGTTGGCCCAGCGCGACGCCCACTTTTTCGACGCCGTATCCTGGCGGTTGCGCCTTTGCCCGGCCACCAGCCCGACCTCGGGCCCGGCGGCGCGGAGGATGGCGGCCATGCGCGCCGCGTCCGCCGGCGGGTTCTGGCCGTCGCCGTCCAGCGTCACCACGATGTCCGAGCGCGCCGCCATGATGCCGGAACGGATGGCCGCGCTCTTGCCGGCGTTCTTTTCGTGGCGCAGCACGCGCAGCGTCGGCAGGTCCTTTTTCAGCTCGGTCAGACGCGGAAAACTCAGGTCGCTGCTGCGGTCGTCGACCATGACGATCTCATAGCCGTCGGCGCCGTAAGCCTTTGAAAAAACCGATTCAATCTCCCTGGCGACTTGTACGGCGGCCCCTTCTTCGTTATAGACGGGCACGATCACGGAGACGGCCAAGGACGGGTTCTGCGGCATGGGGGACTCAAAGGGCTTTGAAGACGGAGCGCCGCTTGGGATTCCTCCGGCGAAGCCAGAACCTCTTAACCGCTTTGCTCTGGCGCGTAAATAGTATTGGTCTTAAGTACCGGAAACTGCAAGTGTTTAGGCTGACTCGCCCCGGGTTTCGAACCCCGAATCGGTCGCAATGGCGAACCTGAAGGCCTGACAAGATGACGACGCGCACCGACCTGATTCAATCGCTGTCCCGCTACATCCCTCGCCAATGGCTGGACGACCTGCACCTGCACGAGGTGTTCAGCGGCCTTCGCGGGCCTTTGCTGGCGGCCCTGATCACCCTGGTCGCCGCCCTGCCCTGCGCCCTGATCCTGCCGCCGCTCGACCGCGACGAATCGCGCTTCGCCCAGGCGACGTCGCAGATGTTGGAAAGCCACGACTATATCAACATCAACTACCAGAAGACGCCGCGCCACAAGAAGCCGGTCGGCATCCATTGGCTGCAGGCCATCAGCGTCAAGCTGACCTCGACGGCCGGCGCGCGCAATATCTTCAACTACCGCATTCCATCGCTGCTGGGGGCGGCCCTGGCGGCGTTCGCCTGTGCCTGGGGCGCCTGCCGGGCGTTCGGCACCAGCACCGGCACCAAGGCCGGCATCCTGTTCGGCGTCACCTTCATGCTGTCGACCGAGGCGTTCATCGCCAAGACCGACGGCGTATTGTGCGGCCTGATCACCCTGATGATGGCCGCCCTGTCGCAAATCTATCTGCGCACCCGCGACCTCGACAAGGAGGCACACGATACGGGCCTGCGCCCAAACCTACGCAAGGAAAAGCTGATCTTCTGGCTGGCCATGGCGGCGGGCATCCTGGTCAAGGGGCCGATCGCGCCGATGATCGCCGCGGCGACCATTTTTTCCCTGTGGGGCTGGGACCGCAAGATCCGCTGGGCGCGCTATCTCGGCTGGGGTTGGGGGCTGATCCTGGTCCTCGCCATTTGCGGGCCATGGGCGGTGGCCATCACCATCACCACCGACGGCGCCTTCTGGGGCACGGCCATTGGCGGCGATCTGGCCTCGAAGCTGGAAGGCGGCTCCGAAGGTCATTTCATGTGGCCCGGTTATCACTTGGCCCTCTTGCCGATCACCTTCTTTCCCGCCAGCTGGTTGCTGGGCGGCGCCGCCCAGGTCGGCTTCTTCCGCCGCAACGAAGCGGCCATCCGCTTCGCCCTGTGCTGGTTCCTGCCGAACTTCCTGATCTTCGAGCTGACGCCGACCAAGCTGCCGCACTACCCCCTGCCGGCCTTCGGCGCCCTGGCCTGGCTGTGCGCCGTCTCGCTCGACGTGCCGCTCAAGATGTGGGCGCGTATCGCCAATATCGCCATCGGGCTGATCGGCGGATTGGTCCTGACCGTCGCGGCCTTTGCCGGCAATAGCCTCTATGGCTCCGGCATGTCGCTGACCCTGGCCATCATGGAAGCGGCGTCAAGCCTGGTCATCGCCGCCCTGGCCGGCCGGCTGCTGTGGCGCAACCACTCGCGCTACGGCTTCGGTTTCCTGGTCGCCGCCGGCATCATCAGCCACCTGGTCCTGATCAGCCTGGGCGCGTCGCTGAAGCCGCTGTGGCTATCGCGCCAGATGGAACAGGCGCTAATCGACACCCATCTCGATCCGCGTCAGGGCATCGCCCCCGGCCCGGTCGCCACCTTGGGCTATGCCGAACCAAGCTTCGTCTTCACCATGGGCACCAAGACCCAGCTGTGCAACGAGGACGCCAAGGCCTGCGCCCGCGCCCTGGCCGACGGCCGGCCGGTGTTTGTCCAGCAGACCCAGGAAAAGCCGTTCCTGGCGGCGGCCGGGGTGCTCGACCTGACCCCACTGGCCCTGAAGGTGATCAAGGGGCACAATTATAACGGCCATGACCAGGTGATCACCCTGTACGACAATCCGCCCCCGGACGACGACGGGCAGTAGGCGGGGATTTCCGGGGGGAAGATGGCGGACTGGCAGACGATATTATGCGTTTCAGCGATGGGAGTCGCTGTCATCATTAACCTCGTCCTCAGCATTATCCTGGCCATCTTTCAGAATCGACTGCGCAAACGCGGTGTGCCGGTCGTCGACGTCAACTTCATGGCTATTTGGCCCGGCGAAAATTACGGGCGTTGCGTTTTATGTTCGCCTTGGATACCGAAGGGGCAGATGACCCGCTGTTCAATTGGCTATGCCGGTTGTGGCAATGGTCCGGCCTGATTGGCATGGCTCTGGCGGTCGGGCTCGCCGTCATCACGGTTTTCGGATTCGACGCGACTTGATCCGCCGACTTATTCCGCAGGAAGGTCACGGTCCTTCAGGCGTGGACGGCGGGCGGCGCGCTACACCGACACCCCAAGGATGAACGGCGACAGGGTCAGCACCGACAGTTTGCGCCAGAAACCCTTGGCGCGTTTGCGGAAATAGTACACCAGCCCACGCCCCTTGTTCCATTCGACGAACACCGGCTCGGCGCGCGAGGTCTGCCCTTCATGAATGACTTCCGCCTGCGGGTGGAACAGAACCACGCCACCCATCTGGCGCGCCCGCCAGCACAGATCGACATCTTCGACGTGCAGGAAGAAGCCGGTATCGAAACCCTTCAGCCGAGCGAAATCGCCGCGCCGCATGGCGAAGCAAGCGCCCGAAATGGTCGGCACCTCGGCCGGTTCTTCCGGCAAGGCCTGGTCCTCAAGGTGGATTTCGTACTTGGCCAGGGCCGGCCAGAAACGTTGCAGGTGCAGCAGGCTGACCAGGGTCGTCAACGGAGTCACTTCACCGCGGCGCGCACCGCGCTGTTCGGTCAGGTCCGGGTTAAGCAGGCGCGCCCCGACGATGCAGGGGCTCGGCTGATTTTCGGTCGCGGCGACGAGACGTTCGACGCAGTGCGGCTGCAACTGGGCGTCCGGGTTGAGGAAAACCAGCCACGGCTGGTTGGCCAGGTGAGCGCCGAGATTGGCGGCCTTGGCGAAACCGATATTGCCGTGGCCCTGGACGAGCAGAATATGGTCGTAAGCTTCGCTCAGTTCCTGCAGGCGCAGCGCCACGTCGTCGGGCGAGCCGTTGTCGATGATGATGAACTGCTCGACACGGCGCTCGTTCAGCACCGCCTCGATGCTGTCGAACAGGATCTTGCCGGTGTGGTAGACGATCATGATCACACTGACCCCGCCGACGGTACTCTCGAACGGCGTCATGTCGAGATGCGACAGGAGATACGGCGCCTCGTGCGCGGTCAGCTTGCGCTCCTTGAGGAGGTCGACGATCGAGTCCGGCAGGTTATGATTCATGGCTTGTCCTTCCCCCTAGACAGCTTCCTTGAAATCCGTTTTAGCGGCAAAATCCGCCTCCGCAACCCTGTGCTGTGACGACACGGGCCGCAAGTCAGGCGGCAATGCCTCCTCGCTGAGGCGGACGGTGGCATCGCCCACGCTCAGTATGCTTTGCCCGTCGCTTCCGAGGAAACGCAGGGCCACTTCGCCGCTTTCGGCCTCCTTGCGGCCGACGACGGCGATCACCGGCACCTTGGCCAGCGAATGCTCGCGTACTTTGTAATTGATCTTTTCGTTGCGCAGATCGGTCTCGACGCGCAGGCCGGCCGCACGGAACTGCGCCGCCACTCGGTCGGCGTAGTCGTTGGCATCCGAGGTGATTGGCGCGACCACCACCTGCACCGGCGCCAGCCACATCGGGAAGCGGCCGGCATAGTTTTCGATCATGATGCCGATGAAGCGTTCGAACGAGCCCAGGATCGCCCGGTGCAGCATCACCGGCCGCTGGCGCGAGCCATCTTCGGCGACATATTCGGCGTCAAGGCGTTCCGGCAGCACGTAATCGAGCTGCAAGGTGCCGCACGTCCATTCGCGGCCGATGGCGTCCTTGACGATGAAGTCGAGCTTGGGCGCATAGAAGGCGCCATCGCCTTCGGCGATCACCGGTTCGACCCCGGCGGCACGGGCGGCCTCGGCCAGCATGCCTTCGGCCTTGTCCCAGAATTCGTCGGAACCGGCGCGAACCTCAGGGCGCGTCGCCAGGTTGATATAGGCCGTCTGCATGCCGAGGTCGGCGTGGATCATCCGCGTCAGGCGGACGAACTTTTCCGTTTCCTCGACGATCTGGTCCTCGCGGCAGAAGATGTGCGCGTCGTCCTGGGTGAAGCCACGTACCCGCATCAGGCCGTGCAGGGCGCCGGACGGCTCATAACGGTGGCAGGCGCCGAATTCGCCCATGCGGATCGGCAATTCCTTGTACGACCGCAGGCCGACCTTGAAGATCTGCACATGGCCCGGGCAGTTCATCGGCTTGAGCGACAGCACCTCGCCCTCGACCGTTTCGCAGACAAACATGTTCGGCCGGTATTTGTCCCAGTGACCCGACTTCTGCCAGAACGACATGTCGAGCACCTGCGGCGTCTTGACCTCGATATAGCCGGCCGTATCCAGGCGGCGGCGCATATAGGCCTCGAGCGTCCGCCACAGGGTCCAGCCTTTCGAGTGCCAGAACACCATGCCCCGGCCCTCTTCCTGCATGTGGAACAGGTCCATGGCCTTGCCGATCTTGCGGTGGTCGCGCTTCTCGGCTTCCTCGAGGCGGGTCAGGTAGGCTTCGAGATCGGCTTCCGACGCCCAGGCCGTGCCGTAGATGCGCTGCAGTTGGGCGTTGTTGTGGTCGCCGCGCCAGTAAGCCCCGGCCAGCTTGGTCAGCTTGAACGCCTTGCCGGCGAACTTCGACGACGGCAGGTGCGGCCCGCGGCACAGGTCCTTCCACTTGTCACCGTGGCGGTAGACGGTGATCGTCTCGGTGCCCGGCAGGTCGCGGACGATCTCGGCCTTGTAGGTCTCGCCGATCGATTCGAAATGCTTGATGGCTTCGTCGCGATCCCAGACCTCGCGCACGATCTTCTCGTCGCGGTCGACGATTTCCTTCATCCTGGCTTCGATGCGGGCGAAATCGTCGGTCGAGAACGGTTCGTCGCGGGCGAAATCGTAATAGAAGCCGTCATCGATCGCCGGGCCGATGGTCACCTGCGTGCCAGGAAACAGCTCCTGCACCGCTTCGGCCAGGATGTGCGAAACGTCGTGACGGATGACTTCAAGCGCCTCGGGCGCCTCGCGCGTCAGGATCTCGAGCTTGCCGCCCCGCTCCAGTGGGCGGTCGAGATCGAGCAGTTCACCGTCAAGCTTGATAAGAGCGGCCTTTTTGGCCAGCGACTTGGACAGGCTTTCCGCAATGTCCCGGCCGGTGGTTCCGGCGGGAAAGGCACGAACGGCGCCATCGGGAAACACAAAATCCATCGCAGGCATCTCAAAAATACTTTCGTTGGCGACCTGTAGCCCTTACCGCAGGCTTCATCGCTCAGTCATATTTATCGGTCGCGTGCGACAGTTTTATGCACGCCGCCGTGGAGATGTTCCCTTATTTCATGGGAACAGGGTCGAAGCCGAAACCGCCGCCGGGGCGGCATCGGCAAATACGCTTGACGCCCAGCCACGCACCCGCGACAGGACCGTGAGCGATGAGCGCGGACGCCATGTACTCGGAACAGGTGGGCTTGAACCGGCAGGCCTGGCCAATATAGGGCGACAGGGTCAGCTTGTAGGCTTTCAGGCCGGCCCGGACACAACGCTCATAGAGGCCGGTCGGATTTACACCAGGGCGACTCAAACCGGGCATATGGCGACTTTCCCAAAACACAAAACACGTAAAGGCGTCAAGCCCTTAGGCAGATAGTCCCCGCAACAGCCGCTGCATAGGAGGATATTTTTAACAGCTTGGCAAGACGTTTGGTTAACCGGAGCCAATTTCGCATTTACGGCGTGATGAAATCGCCGCACTCCCTCCGGCGTTGCAGGACTCCCCAAGCCGTCGCGAATGTGCTACCGGTGTCATCGCCGATATAGAAAAACAACGGTCACAGACGGGGAGGATATAAGCATGAACACGCAGGGGACAATGAATCGGCGCGGGATTCTGACCGCCGCCGCCGGAGGACTGGCGCTGCTGATGGCGCGGCCGGTACTGGCCGCCGGCACGCCCAAGGTGCTCAATATCTGGCCGAATCAGCCGCCGGGCGGCGATGCCAAGGTGACCGTGCAGGAAAAGATCACCGACAACCGCGAAAAACCTGACCAGCCGAACAAGTTCGTCTACGGCGTCCGCACCCCCGACCTGACCCTCCGCTATCCTGAAAAGCCGAACGGCGCCGCCGTCCTGGTCCTGCCGGGCGGCGCCTATACCAAGGTGGTGCTAGACAAGGAAGGCAACGAGATCGCCGCCTGGCTGACCGGTGAAGGCTATGTCACCGGCGTGCTCAAATATCGCCTGCCCGGCGACGGCTGGGCGGCGGGCCTGGACACGCCCGGCCAGGACGCCCTGCGCGCCCTGCGGCTGCTACGCAAGGTCAGCGGCGTCAACAAGGTCGGCGTCATGGGCTTCTCCGCCGGCGGCCACCTGGCCGCGGTGCTCGGCACCCGCTATGCCGATCCATTGTACGACCGGATCGACGCCACCGACGACCTGTCGGCCCGGCCGGACTTCATGGCCCTGCTCTATCCGGCGCTCGGCCTGCGCGCCCTGCCCGGCAACATGTGCTATCCGGTCTTCGACCGCGTCAACGCCCAGACACCGCCGGCCTTCATCGCCCAGGCCGCCGACGACAAGCGCGTCACGCCGAACAACAGCCTCGAGATGGAAGCGCGCCTGGTCGCGGCCGGCGTCCCGGCCGAACTGCACATGTTCGAAGCCGGTGGCCATGGCTTTGCCCTGCGCACCTCTCCCGGCGACGTTTGGCCCGGCCTGTTCGACACCTGGGAAAAGACCCTAATCGCGCCGTCGAAGGCTTGACCCGAGCCAACAGCCCGGTAGAATCGTCCTCTTTCAAGAGGGGAAATACGTCATGGTCAATCGTTCTCCCAGCCGGCGCGGATTGTTGACCGGCGCCCTGACGACGCTTGCCGCCGGTCTGGCTGCTCAGGCCGGTGCCGATACGCCCAGCGAAATCCCGCTGTGGCCGAACGTACCGCCAGGCAGCGACGGCGTCTCCGTCAAGGAGACCCTCACCGACAACCGCGAAAAATCCGATCAGATCAACAGGTCGATTACCGGCGTCCGCATCCCGACCCTCAACCTGGTTCGCCCGAAGACGCCGAACGGCGCCGGCGTTCTGGTCCTGCCCGGCGGTGGCTTCAACAGCCTGGCCTATGACAAGGAAGGCACCGAGGTCGCCGCCTGGCTGGCGACGCTCGGTTTCACGGCGGCGGCGCTCAAATATCGCCTGCCCGCCGACGGCTGGAAGGCCGGCATCGACGTTGCCGTTCAGGACGGCCAGCGCGCCCTGCGCCTGCTGCGCCAGGAAATGAAAGGCGGCAAGGTCGGCGTGATGGGCTTTTCCGCCGGCGGCTATCTTGCCGCCGCCCTGGCGACGCGGTTCAACGAACGGCTTGACGGACAGGTCGACCAGGCGGACGCGCAGTCGGCCCGGCCGGACTTCGCCGCCCTTGTCTATCCGGGGTTCGGCAGCGACGCCCAGGGCATTCCGGAAATCGGCAAGAAGGTCACGAGCGATACGTCGCCGGCCTTTATCGTCCACGCCGCCGACGATCCCAAGGCGCCGCCGGGCGGCAGCATTCTCGCCACTGCCAGACTGCTGTCGCTCAAGGTCCCGGTCGAATTGCATCTGTTCGAGACCGGCGGCCACGGCTTCGCCCTGCGCCGCCCGCCGGCCGACCACTGGCCGGACCTGTTCAAGACCTGGGTCGAGGCGCGGCTTAAGGCCTAACCCACCTTCGCGATGGCGTCGCAGGTCGCTTCAAGCGCCAGCAAAGTCGAAGCGTGCCGCGCCGGGAAGTCCTTGACCGACCTGAGGATTTCCAGATCGCTGAAGCGTTCGGGAAAGACCACGTCCTCGCCCTTTAGCAAGGCGCGCAAACCGTCGCGGGCCGCGAACACTTCCTGCGTTGTCGCGCCGATCACGTGCTGCGACAAGATGGCCGCCGCCGCCTGGCCTAAGGCACAGGCTTGAATTTCCTGGGCAAATTCGCTGATCACACCGCCGTCGAGCGACAGCTCGATATGCACGGTCGAACCGCACAGCTTGGCGACCCGGTCGGCCAACGCCTGAGGGCTGGCCAACCGCCCGACATTGGCCAGCTGAGTGGTGCGGCGCAGGATTTCGCGGGAATAGAGCTCGTCGATCATTGCCATCTAGATAATCGGTTTCGGGCGGCGCGAAAGCCCGGCTACCGCTTCTTTTTCGGAAAGAACAGGAACTGCGACTTGTTCCACACCGGCCGTTCCGGCCCCAGTTTCGGCTTTTCCGGTTCCTTGATCGGCATATGGGTGCGGCGGGAATTGTGCCCGGCGGCGAACCGCGCCTCGGATTTGGCCTTGACCGCCTCGGCAAACGCTTCGAAGCCCTTGCGCAGGAATTGCCTGTATTGCTTGCCTTCGCGCTCCGACAGGAAGCCTGAGAACAGCGCCCCGACCGTGAAGGTCGAGCCCTGATCGGACAAGGCGTCCATCTCGAAATAGCGGATCAGCTTGCCGGCGTAGAACGGCTTCGGCACGTCGATGTGGATATGCGACAGCGGCGACCAGTCGGCGACCACGCCATTGATTTCCCACGTCCCAAGCCCTTCGTAATATTCCTCGAGGTGCACCGGATAACCGAAATGCAGCTCGCCCAACGCCGCCTTGTGGATCGGACTCCATTCCGGCCAAGCGTTGATGTCTTCCAGCAGTTCGTAGATGTCGTCGACCGGCGCGGCGACTCCTATGCGGTGTTCGATCTTGATGGCCATCAGCCGCCCTTCATTTTCCAGGTCGCGCCGTTCGGCCCGTCCATCACCTCGACGCCGAGGTCGTCGATCGCCTTGCGGATGCGGTCGGCCTCCGGCCAGTTCTTCGCCGCGCGCGCCGCCGTCCGTTCGACCAGCAAGGCGTCGACCTTCGCCGTCAGGTCGTCGTCGGCCCCAGCCTTGAACCAGGCCTCGACATTGCCTTGCAGCAAACCCATGATGGCGCCCGCCGCCAGTAGTTCCGACTTGGCCATGCTGCGCGCCGCATCGCTTCCGGCGGTTTCGACCGCCTTGGCCAGCGCCGACAGTTCGGCCAGGGCGCGCGGCGTGTTGAGGTCGTCGCACAGGGCGTCCATGACGGCGGCCGGCACCACCACTTCGCGCCCCGCTACGTCCTGCACCTTGCGCAACGTGCCGTACAACCCGTCGAGCCGTGCCCGGCATTGCGCCACCAGTTCCGGCGTCCAGTCGAGCGGCCCGCGATAATGCGCCGACAGCAGAGCCAGGCGGATCACTTCGCCCGGCACGTCCTGGATCAGGTCGTGGACCAGTTTCACATTGCCCAGGCTCTTCGACATCTTCTCGCCCGAGAAGTCGAGGAAGCCGTTGTGCATCCAATAACGCGCATATTCGGCGTCATGCGCATGCTGGGCGCAGACCCCCTGCGCCAGTTCATTTTCATGGTGCGGGAAGATCAGGTCGTGGCCGCCGCCGTGGATGTCGATCGGCAGGCCGAGATTGGCCTCGATCATCGCCGAGCATTCGATATGCCAGCCCGGCCGGCCAGCGCCCCACGGGCTGTCCCACGACGGCTCGCCCCGCTTCGACGGCTTCCACAGCACGAAATCCTGCGGGTTCTTCTTGTACGGCGCCACCTCGACCCGCGCGCCAGCGATCATGTCGTCGACCGAGCGATTCGACAGGGCGCCATAGGCCTTGAAGCTTTCGACGTCGAACAGCACATGCCCTTCAGCCGCATAGGCATGGCCGTTATCCATGATTGATTTTATCTGATCGACAATCGCGTCCATATTGTGCGTGACGCGCGGCTCCAGCGTCGGCGACAAGGTGCCGAGCGCCTTCATATCGGCGTGGTAGATGTCGGCATAGCGGTTGGTGATGACGTCGATGCCGACGCCTTCCTCCATCGCCCTGGCATTGATCTTGTCGTCGACGTCGGTGATGTTGCGCGCATAGACGACGGCCGTCTCACCGTAGATGTGCCGCAGCAGCCGGAACAGCACGTCGAACACCACCACCGGCCGGGCGTTGCCAATATGGGCGAAGCTGTAGACTGTGGGACCGCAGACGTACATCGTCACACGTCCGGGGTTGCGCGGCTGGAATTCGACCTTTTCGCGCTTGAGCGTGTCGTGGATAAGCAGTTTCATATCGTGAAGTGTAACTTGTTTTGAGCGGGTTTGGGGGCGTTTTCGGTTGCAATCCTGGCCCCTTCCCCCATATAGGCCGGGCCGAACCTTGTCACTAGGTCTTGGGTCGGCCGCAGGCTCCTGACGCTTTTTTGCGCCGCGAAGGGGTTTGCTGTATGCTATCGGGCGACATCCGGAAAATTTTCCGGGAACCTTTTTGCGACAGGGTCGTCAAACAACTAAACCGGGCCCATCCGGCCCGGACAGGGTCACCGCCCCTTCAATGCGGCCGTGAGGGATGCCACGCGTCATTCCGGAACCGTCGTTCCGGCGCTACTCGGCCCTCAGAGGAATAGATTTGAATATGGACAGTCTCGATCCCCGATCTGAAAGTTTATTGGCGGAAAATCTGCTGAACTCGTCGAAGCCCAAGAGCATCACCACCTTCACCAATCGCCCGAGCAAGGAAGAGGCCATGGCGGCCGTCCGTACCCTCCTCGCCTGGGCCGGTGACAATCCGAACCGCGAGGGCTTGATCGACACGCCGAAACGCGTCGTCGAAGCCTATGACGAGTGGTTCCAGGGCTACAATGCTGATCCGCGTAAGGAACTGTCGCGTGTCTTCGAGGACGTGCAGGGCTATGACGACATGGTCATGCTGCGCGAGATCGACGTCGAATCGCACTGCGAACACCACATGGCGCCGTTCCTCGGCAAGGCCTATGTCGCCTACATGCCGACGCAGAAAGTTGTCGGCATTTCCAAGCTGGCGCGCGTGGTTGAAATCTTCGCCAAACGCCTGCAGACGCAGGAGACGATGACCAAGCAGATCGTCGACGCCATCGAGGAAACCCTGCATCCGCTGGGCGTCGCCGTCCTGATCGACGCCGAACACCAGTGCATGACCACGCGCGGTGTGCACCATAAGCATGTCTCGACTATCACCACGCGCTTCACAGGCGTTTTCAAGACGGATCAGGCCCTTCAAGACCGCTTCATGCGCCTGACGCAAAAGTAGGCTTTATTGCTTCCTCGAAAAGGCGAGCGTCTGACCGGGGGTTCGCTTTTTGGGCGATCTCTGCCCCGCTCCGCCTTTGAAATATCTTAATCTCTCTGCATTATGGCTCGGAGCGGTCATGCGAGGCCTTTACTTTTTACCGTGATCTGTCCTAAATCGGGGTCCGGGTTTGAATTTACGCCGAACCGATTTCGGCGGGCGTCACGGTTGCGAGACCTGAACGCCGATGGCATAATGGTTCCGCGGTCGGTTTAAGACCTGCGGCATATAGGGAGTTTAGTCTATGGGCGCAAAGCTCGGTGGCGGCGGCGGAAGCCGGTATACCGTCGAACAGAATTCGGACATCAACGTGACGCCGTTCGTCGACGTCATGCTCGTGCTCCTGATCATCTTCATGTGTTCGATTCCGCCTGCAACGATCTCGATCAAGCTCGACCTGCCGCCGGCCAATGCGCCGTCCACTCCGCCGAAGGTCAAGCCGGTCTTCATCTCGGTGATGGGTAAGGACGACGTCTATGTCAGCCAGCCCAATGGCGGCCCCGCCCTCAAGGTGGCTGTGAAGGACCTGCCGGCCGAAGTGGCGCGCGCCCTGAACTCGCCGGACCCGTTCAATGAACGCCTGCTGATCCGCGGCGACAAGGACATCGAATACAATGACTTCGTGCAGGTGCTGAACACGCTGCAGCAAAACGGCTACCTCAAGATCGGCCTGATCAACGAAGATATCCAGTAGTCCATCGCCTCTTTAGAATTCAAAACCCCGGCAGATATTCTGCCGGGGTTTTTATTTGTCTTCGCCATCCTCGCCGGGCGGTATCAGGCGTATGCCCCGCCGCGTCAGGGCTTCACGCAACAGCATCTCGAGCTGGGCGTTGGTCGAGCGCAGTTCGGCCGCGGCCAGGCGCTCGACCGCCTTCAGGACCTCCGGCCGCAGGCGCAGAGGATAGGCCTTCTTGCCGGGCGAGGCCACGACTCAGCCGTACAGCGTGCCGGTATTGACCACCGGCTGCGCTTCACGATCGGCGCACAACACGACCAGCAGGTTCGATACCATGGCGGCCTTACGCTCTTCGTCGAGCTTGACCACGCCGCGTTCGGACAGTTGCTCCAGCGCCTGCTCGACCATGCCGACGGCGCCGGCGACGATCTTCTGGCGGGCGGCGATGACCGCCTCGGCCTGCTGCCGCTTGAGCATCGCGCCGGCGATTTCCGGCGCGTAGGCCAAGTGCATCAGGTGGGCCTCGTCGACCGCCACCCCGGCGACTTCGACGCGCGCCTGCAGGTCGGCCTTCAGCCGCTGGCCAACGATTTCGGCATCGTCACGCAGCGTCGGCTGGCCGTCCTCGGCGTGGTCATAGGCATATTGGCGCGCCGTTTCGCGCAAGGCCGTTTCGATCTGGATGTTGACGAAAGCCGTGTAGTCGTCGACGTCGAACAGCGCCTGGGCCGAGTCGGCGACGTGCCAGACGATGTTGGCGGCGATCTCGATCGGATTGCCGCGCTGGTCGTTGACCTTCAAGGCTTCACTGGTGACGTTGCGCACCCGCAGGGACACCTTCTTGCGCCCATACCAGAACGGTACCCAGCGTAACCCGGTTGTACGGTCACTGCCCTTGTAATTGCCGAACACCGTCAGCGCCACCGCCTGATTGGGCTGGACGGTATAGAAGCCTATCAGAGTGAAAAGGGCTGCCAGGAAGAGCGGTATGGACACCAGGATGCCCGGCTTGCCATTCAGGATCGGAGCGGCGAAAACGCCCGCCACAAGGGCCAGAAAAATCAGCAGCATCAGGCCGCCATTGCTGCCCGAGCCGGGTTTTTCACGCGTGCTGTTAATCGGTTGATCGTTCATGTTCCCCTCCTTGTTCAGACGTCCATTTCCTTCACCACATAGCCCGTGCCCATCATCTTCGGCCGCAGGCTGAGAATGCGGTGCGCCTTCTGCCGGCGCAGCAGGAAGTTCTCGACCACAGCGCCGCCGGTGTCGTTCGACGCGGTGTAATGCAGAATCTCCCATCCCTGCGCCACCAGGTCGCTCAAGGGTTTGGTATCGTCAGCCATCATGCAGCCCTCCGCTGTGATTATGTCAAAATGATATCACTTTGATAGCACTACGTCAATATCGCTTCACGGATGAAGGAATAATCGCGATGACAAAACCTCTTACTTTCCGCGTCGTTGGCGTCTAAAGCACCCCGATGGATTCCGATACTGACGACGAACTGGAAGACGAAGGCGGCGAAACCCTGGCCGCCGAGGTCGCGCCCGAGCACGCCGGCGACCGGCTTGACCGCGTCCTGGCCGGCTATTTCGCTGACCTGTCGCGCGCGCGATTGCAGGCCCTGATCAGTGAGGGACGCCTGAGTTTCGACGGTCACGTGGTGACCGACGGCAAGCACAAGGCGCGGCCAGGCGTCTATACACTCACCGTTCCAGCGCCGGTCGAGGCCGTTCCGCAGCCACAGGATATACCGCTCGTTATCCTCTACGAAGACGCGCACCTGATCGTCGTCGACAAACCGGCCGGCATGGCCGCCCACCCTGGCCCCGGCACGCCGGACGGCACGCTGGTCAATGCCCTGCTCTTTCACTGCGGCGACACGCTGTCCGGCATCGGCGGGGTATTGCGGCCGGGCATCGTCCATCGCCTCGACAAGGAAACTTCGGGCGTGCTGGTCGCCGCCAAGTCCGACGCCGCCCATCGCGGCCTGTCGGCGCTGTTTTCCAAGCATGACATCGACCGCGAATACCGCGCCATCGTGCGCGGCGCCCCGCGCTACATGAACGGCGTGGTCA
>CAYULN010000079.1:0-18017 GCA_964445605.1 uncultured Caulobacteraceae bacterium
GAAGTCGAAGCTGCGGCCATTGTTGCCGGCGCCGTAGATATCCGAAGACCCCGTCTGCGACGAACTCTCAAGCCCATTGATCCGAACCCGCGTAAACGTCGGACCCAAACCCCGAACGGAAACATTGCGCCCTTCGCCGCCATCGCCACGCGACAGGGTCACGCCGGCAATGCGCTGCATAGACTCGGCGAGATTACTGTCGGGATATTTGGCGATATCTTCGGCCAGGATGCTGTCCACCGTGCCGTTGTTATTCCGCTTGATGGTGAGGGCGCTCTTCAATGAAGCTCGGAAACCGGTGATGACCACCGTGGTTTCCTCCTCGGGCGCCGGCGTCACGGCGGCGGCCGGGCGAGCCGGAGGATCGGCCGGCACAGGCACCGCCGAAATCAGCAGGACGCCGGAATCGGTGACGCGGTAAGTCAGGTTGCTGCCCGCCAGCAACCGCTTGAGGCCTTCAGTCTGCGTAAAGGTGCCGTTGAGCGCGGGGCTGCGGACGTTACGGACCAGGGCGCCGTCGAACAGGACGGACGTGTTCGACGCGGCGCCGAATGCCTTGAGCGCCGTCGCCATGTCCTCGGAAGGGATGTTGAACCGGTAGGTGGCCTGACTGGTATTTTGGGCAAAGCCGGGCGTCGCGGTCGCCAGCACCGCAAGGGCGCAGGCACTGGCCATCAGCAGACGGCGGAGACCCCTGTTGGCTTTCCTCATCGTGTTTCCTCGACCGTCCCGGTATTTTTTTGTTGGGTACGCCTATCGGCCGTTTTACAGGCGAACACAGGTTACAACGCAGTCCCCTCGACATCCCTCAACGGGAATTTGACAGAAAATTAAGTTTAAAAGCCTGGCTTTTACGAGCGAGACTTAATTGTCACACTGTCCGCGCCATATTCGGCGGTCACCGGGTAATAGCTTTCCAGCGCCTCGACGAAAGCGCCCGTCTGGCCGGCCAGGAACATGCCGTTGATGCGCAAGGCCGCGGCCGGGCCGGTGACCGTGATCTTGACGCGCGAATAGTCGTTCATGCGCGCCGCCGCCTCGCTCAATGGCTCATCGTCGAAGAACAGCTTGCCGTCGCGCCAGCCCAGGGCGCGTTCGGGATTGACCGGCGCCGGGGCGGGCAGGGCGGCATCACCGTCCCGCATCACCACTTGTTCGAGCGGTTTGATCTCTTCGAGAGGCGGCTTCTTGACGGCGTTGGGCGTGTCGTCGCTGACGGCGATGCGCCCCTCGAACAGGGTGACCGATACCTTGGTCTCACGCAATTCGACGGTGAAAGCGGTACCGATCGCGGTCACCGTGCGGTCGCCGGCGCGCACCTTGAAGGGGCGTGACGGGTCCTTGGCGACCTCGAAATGGGCGCGGCCGGACACCAGGTCGATCAGTCGCGCATCGCGGCCGAAGGCGATCTTGAGCATGGAATTGGCGTCGACGGTGACGCGAGATCCGTCCGACAGGGTGAGGACGCGCTGTTCGCCGATGCCGGTCACGACCTGGCGCGGCCGGCCCATCAGCCATGTCGTGGTCACAGGCACTGCCACGGCGGCAGCGGCGGCGATCCCGGTGCCGATCATCAAGGTCCGCCGGTCGATGCTCAAGCCACCCCAACGGCGGCGGCCGACGCGATAGACGCGGTTCAACACTTCGCTGCGCAGGGCCAGAAGTTCGGGTTCCGTGCCGTGATCCTCGAAGCTGTCCCATGCCGCCTTGACGTGGTCGAGCGCGGCGGCATGGCGCGGCTCTTCGATCCAGGCTTCGAAAGCGTCGGCATCATAGGGCGCGTCGCCGCGCACGGCTTGCCACCAGCGCGCCGCCGCTTCGTAGATCAACTCTTCCTCGGACTCCGGTTCGGACAAGACGCCTATTCCTCGAGCTTCGCCGACTGCCTGGCCAGATGCGCCAGGGCCTTGATGATGTCTTTCTCGATCGAACTCACGGACAGGCCGTACAGCTTGGCGATATCGGCGTACTTCATGCCTTCGAGCCTGTGGAGAATAAACACGTCGCGTACTCTGGGATCCAATTCGGCCTGGGCCTCCAAAATGGCCCGGAGCGATTGCTTACTGACTAAAACGCGCTCCGGCGACAATGCCTCAAAATTTTCTGAGCGCGACGCCGCCATGTCCGCCAGGAAACGGCTGGCCGTGCGCTGGCGGCGGCCGCGGTCCCTAAGCAGGTTGGCGGCCGTGGTGAACAGGAAGGCTTCCGGGTTTTCGATGGGATTCTGCGCCAATCGCTGCGCCAGGCGGACCATCAGGTCCTGCGTCAGGTCCTCGGCCTCGGCATGGTTGCCGATGCGTTTGAGGAAATAGCGTCGCACCACGTCACGATAGCGCGCGTTGATGTCTTCAAGCGCGCGCCGACTTTCGGGCGACTGCAGGGAACCCTTGTCTGGACTCATGGCGGACCACCCCAAAAAGGACGGCCCGACTAAACACCGGCGAACGCGGCGGCAAAGCTATTTCGAACAACCTCCGGGGGAGAGGGCTCTGGGGAGGGCTACCAGTGCCAGAGCGTGCCGTCATCCAGGCGGGCGACCGGCAGCTGCATCGGCTTGTACGGATATTTCGCCGCCAGGGTCTCGTCGATATCGACCCCGTGGCCGGGGGTTTCGCCGCAATACAGATAACCCGCCTCGAAGTGATAGTCGTGCGGGAAGACCTCATCGGTCTGCTCCAGGTGGCGCATATATTCCTGGATGCCGAAATTGGGCACCCAGGTGTCGAAGTGCAGCGCCGCGCCCATGCACACCGGCGACAAGTCGGTGGCGCCGTGGCTGCCGGTGCGCACCTGATAAAGCGAAGCCAGGTCGGCGATGCGGCGTAGGTGGGTAATGCCGCCGGCATGCACAACGGTGGTGCGGATATAATCGATCAACTGGTTCTGGATCAGGTCCTTGCAGTCCCAGATGGTGTTGAAGATCTCACCAACCGCCAATGGGGTCACCGTATGCTGGCGGATCAGCTTGAAGGCTTCCTGGTTCTCGGCCGGTGTCGAATCCTCCATCCAGAACAGGCGATAGGGTTCCAGCGACTTGCCCAGCCGCCCGGCCTCGATCGGAGTCAGGCGATGGTGGACGTCGTGCAGAAGCTCTATGTCGTCGCCGTGGGCCGTGCGCACCGCCTCGAACAGTTTCGGCGCGTGGTTGAGATAGGCTGGCGTGTTCCACAGGGTTTCGGTCGGCAGAGTACCGTCGGCGGGCTCGTAATACATCTTACCGCGACCAACCCCATAGGCCCCCTTGACGCCTGGGACGCCCGACTGGGCGCGAATGGCGCGATAGCCCATCTCCTTGTAGCGGCCGACTTCCTCAACGGTTTCGGCGATGTCGGATCCGTTGGCGTGGCCGTAGACCAGCACGCGGTCGCGCGACCGGCCGCTGAGCAGCTGATAGAGCGGCAGGCCGGCCACCTTGGCCTTGATGTCCCACAGGGCGGTGTCGACGGCCGCGATCGCCGACATGGTCACCGGCCCGCGCCGCCAATAGGCGCCGCGATACAGGAATTGCCAGATATCCTCGATCTGCTGGGCGTCGCGACCGATCAGGTTGGGAATGACATGCTCTTCCAGATAGGCGACCACCGACAGTTCGCGACCGTTAAGCGTGCCGTCGCCGATGCCATAGACGCCTTGATCCGTTTCGATCTTCAGCGTGACGAAATTGCGTCCTGGGCAAGTGACGATCACGCGCGCGGCGGTGATGCGCAGGCGCGAACCGGTTTCGGGCTGGTCCTTGGGAAGGCGTTCGGCGGCGTTGGGCATTCAAAAATCCTGGCGAAAATCTTGAGAGCGGCGGGATTGGCCCGACCGCAAAGATAGCGTTAACAGAATTGCCGGACAAATCGTCCGGCGCACACTTAGCTCTATATGACGCGGCGGCGACTTGTCAATTTGGCCTGACCAATTTTATATGAACAGCAACGGCGGATTTTGCTTCTTGCTACGTTTTTGACACTAGGGGCGGGGCCATGGTTCGGCTGCGTACCTATAATTGAAACGGCATGTCTATTTTCCTGGCAAGCCTTGCAGTCCGCCTGCACTTACGTTACGCCTGATCCGCTCGAAGGCGTTTGCGGGACGTGAATCCGGCGGGCTGAAGAGGCTGACGAACTGCCGGGATTGACTGTCGAATACAGAGAGAAAACCAGCAATGTCCAAAAGTCAGCTTAAGTCGACCTGCGCCGGTCTTTTCCTGGCCTTGGTCTGCTGCGGCCAGGCGGCGGCTCAGGTCCAGGCACCGGCGCTGTATACGCAAACGGGAGCTCAGGCCGGATTTGTCGACGGTTGGACGGCGCCGAAATTCGATCCCAATACGCTGGCGCCGCGCGAAGATATTCTGAACGCCGTCCGCCATGAGGCCATGTCCGAGGTCAAGCGTCTGACCGCGATCGACGCCAATCCGTCGGCGCCCCGCGTCGGCGGCGCCATTTCGCCGAACTGGGTGTCGGGCACCTTCCTGATCGGCGCGTCACGCGTTCCGGACGCGCCCGATGTCCAGGCCTACGTCGCCGCCACGACCAAGAAATTCAATTACGCTCTCGAAGGGGGCGGATCGCCTGTCAACCTGATCAATGCCGATGATCAGACCATCGGCGACGTCTACGAAACCCTCTATGAGCGCGATCCGCAGCCCGGCATCCTGATGCCGCTGAAGGACCGCCTCGACTTCAACCTGCAATATCTGGCCAAGACACCGAAACCGAAGAAGCTGGTCTGGTGGTGGTGCGACAGCCTGTTCATGGCTCCGCCAGTCTATGCCCGCATGGCGGCGCTCAGCGGCGATCGCAAATATCTCGACGCCATGGATGCGCAGTACTGGCGCGCCTATGACCTGTTGTGGGATACGCAGGAGCATTTGTTCGCCCGCGACGAGCGCTTCCTCACCCGCCGCGACGACGCCGGCAAGAAGATCGTCTGGTCGCGCGGCGAAGGCTGGGTGATTGCCGGCCTGGCGCGCGTTCTGGAAGTGATGCCGGCCAACTATCCGTCACGCCCGAAATATGTCGCGGTCTACAAGCAGATGGTCGACCAGCTGGTGTCGCTGCAGCAGCCGGACGGTCTGTGGCGGACCAGCCTGTTGCATATCGAGGCTTTCCCGGAGCCGGAGACTTCGGGCACGGCGCTCGATACTTACGCGATCGCCTTCGGCATCAATCACGGCCTGCTCGATCGCGCCAAATATCTGCCGGTGGTGACGAAGGCGTGGGCGGGCATGAACGCCTTCATCCTGCCGAACGGCTTGATGGGCCAGGTGCAGACCGGTGGCGATCAGCCGGTGCCGACGCGCCTTGGGACCACCGGCCTGTACGCCAGCGGCGGTTACTTGCTGGCGGGGACGGAGATGGCCAAGCTGCATGATCCGGTGTCGCCGTTGCCTATGCCGCTGAACGTCGCCGCGCCGTCGCCGATGGGTGTCGATACCATGCCGGTGCGCGCCCAGCCGACGGGGCCGCTCACACCGGCCCAGGAGGCCGAAAACCGACGTCGCAATCTGGAACGCCAGGCAATGAACGACCTGGCCTACGATCCGGTCACCGATGACCCGGATTACAAGTCACCAATCACTGGGAAGCCTATGTCTAATCTTCAAAAATGAGGAAACGCAAATGAGCCTGATTTCTAAACTCTGCGTGGGGCTGGTCGCCCTGTCGGCCGCCGCCGGCCTGGCCTATGCCGCTGACGCGCCGGTCATGCCCCAGATCAAGGGCGTGACCCTGGCGCCGCCCGCCGATAAGACGCCGGCGGCTTTTGCCGGCGTGGCGCCATATCGGTACGACGACGTGCTGTTCGAGAACGATCGCATTGCGCATCGCATCTATGGCCACGCCCTGGAAACCGCCGAGCCGCCATCGAGCTCAGGTATCGACGCCTGGGGCAAGAATGTGCGCTGGCCGTTCATGGAGCGCCAGTTGAAGACTGGCGACCAGCACGGCTTCCACGGCGAAGGCATCGACTTCTACGACGTGAATACCTTCCGCGGCATGGGCGGTTTGGGCATCTGGTACGACAACAAGCTTTGGGTGTCGCGCAACTATGTCAAGGCGCGCATTCTCAATCCGGGTCCGAAGGTCGCCGAGTTCGAGGTCGACTATGCGCCGTGGCCTGTCGATGTCGACCGCAAGGTTTGGGAGACGCGCAAGTTCAGTCTGCCGATGGGGACCAACTTCACGCGCCTGACGTCGACGATCAACTCGGACAAGCCGGGTGACCTGGTGGTCGGCATCGGCATCAGCAAGAAGCCAACGGGTCCGGCCATGGGGACATTCACCCAGGACCGCGCCAGCGGCAAGTTCATCTGGTGGGGCCCAACCGACCCCGACAAGGGGACCATGGGCACGGCCGTCATGGTCGATCCGGCTTCGATCGTCGACGTCAAGACCAACGAGGCGGACAATTATGTGGTGCTGATCAAGGTCACGCCGGGCAAGCCGTTTGTCTATTATGCCGGTGCGGCGTGGGACAAGGGCCTGGACTTCCACTCCCAGGCGGAGTGGGTGGATTATGTGAAGGCGCAGAAGCCGTTGTTTGATCCGGCGAAGTAGTAGCGATGAATTGTTATGGGGTTTGGGGGCTGTGCCCCCAAGACTTCCTTGTTCCAATAAGGAAGGCCCGCCCCCCTTCGGGGCGAGGCCTTTTTTATTGGACTTAAGCGTTTGCGGGGGCGCAGTCCCCAAACCCTAGGCCGGATCAGCCCGACACCCGGCCAATCCAAGCGTCGAAAGCGTCGAGAAACCCCTTCAGAAACTTGACCGTTCCCTCACTGGCGAAGGAACCATCCTCGGCGAAAGTATCCGGCTTAATGGTCATATAGACCTCCGGATCCCCCATCACGATCGTTCCCACGATGGCCATCGTACTGCGTAGCTGCGACTGGCAGACCGCCGTGCCGATATTGCCGTTCGACGCGCCAGTGATGGCCACCGGCTTGCCCGGCCAGGCATTCTGGCCGTAGGGCCGCGATGCCCAGTCGACGGCGTTCTTGGTCACGGCGGGTATCGAGCGGTTATATTCCGGCGTGATGATCAGGATGCCGTCCGCTGCCCGGACCTGCTCTTTGAGCCGCAATATCTTGGCCGGCGGCGCTTTCCATAGGTCGTCATTGTACAACGGCAGGTCCATGTCGACATGGTCGAAAGCGAACTGACCCGCCGCCAGCGTCTCCAGCGCATGGGCATATTTCCTGTTGATCGACTCCTGACGCAGACTGCCGATCAGCACCGCTATGTTCCGCATTACCCGCTCCATGGCTCAGAGATTCGCGCCTCAATGGCTGAATTATCAACCGCTTGCGCAACTACGGTCAACCCGAAAGCGTCGCTTTTATTTATTCCTGAAAAGGGGAGTAATTCCGACCAATTCCCCAAAATGGGAATATTTCTCAGTAGCGATGGCTGACCGACAGCCAAAGCGTGCGCGGCCGCAGCGGTGTGATCTGGCTCGAACCGTCGACGCTGAACGGATTGCCGTAGGCGAAGCTGTTCGACTTGACTCCCGTCAGGTTGGTGACACGCAGGCCCAGCCGCACTTGTCTCAAATTGATGAAGGACGAAAAGCCGCAATTGGTATAGCCGTCGATGCGCACCTCGCGCAGGGCGCCGTAATTGAGCGGCGAGCCGCTGCGGTAGGTGACCCAGAAACTGTTCTCGAAGCGGTGGCGCCAGACGACCTCTTGCCATTCGGCGCTCAGATTAACCGATTGCCGGGCGATGAACGGCATGCCGCGGTCCTTATCGCGGGCGAAATTGGCGCTCGGCCGCGTCAGTCGCGGGTCGTTGACCTGCGCCGCCAGGTGCAGGGTGAGATTCCGCAGCGCCTGCCAGTCCGCCTCCAACTCGACGCCATCATTGACGCCCTTGCCGATGTTGACGGTAATCGGCAGGCCGGTGGAGCGCAACTGGTCGCTCTGGATATTGCGCCAGGCGATGGCGAACACCGCCAGTTGCATCCGGACTTTATTATCCGGCGTCGAAAAGCGCAGGCCGCCTTCGTAGCTGTTCAGTTCGTCGCCGGTATAGACGGCCGGCACATTGGTCACCAGTTGTGTCGTCGTGTTGAACCCGCCGGTGCGGAAACCGTCGCCGGTCTGAACGTACAGCAGCAATCCTGAATGCGGCTGATAGCTTACCAGCAGCGAATGGGCGATGTGACCGGCATGGATGACGCCCTTGATCTGCCCGTCTGGAGCATTGCCCGTCAGGTGAACATTGTCGATGCGGCTTGCCGTTTCGTGCCGTGACCGTGTCGCGCGTAAACCCAGCGATGCCGTCCATTTCGAAGTGATGTCGTAGTTGATTTCCCCGAATGCCGCCACGTCATCGATCTTGTCGATGCGCGCCTCGTCGTAGAAGGCGTCGTGGGTGTAGACGTCGACAAGGTGCGGGTCGAAATGCTCCTCGCTCTGGGCGGCGAACAGGCCGGCCAGCCAGCGCAGCCGGCTATGGGACGGCGACAGGAAGCTGATTTCCTCAGTCGACAGGCTGATCGCCTGGTCTTCGTTGTACAGCAGGATGCCCGAGGTCGGGATGGTGGCGAAACGCGCCACCGGTTCGGCGTCATAGGCGCTGGAAATGGTATGGCGCAGGTGATTGAACGACACCTTGAGCGTGCCGGAATCGAAGGTGCCGTCGAGATCTGCCGACAGGTTGGCGAAGCCGTTGTTGTGCGGCTCTGCCACCGCCAAGGCGCGCCGGTACGGGGCGCGCTGGCTGGTGACGTATTGGCTGTTGCTGGAATTCAGCCGCTGGAAGACAGCCGAAGCGTTCAGGGTAAAGCGCGGATCGATCGGCCACAGCAGGGCCATACGTGCACCCACGCGCGTCGTGGCGTTGCTCGCCTGCTTGCCGAGCGTCGGGTCCTTGATGAAGCCGCCGGAATTGTCATCGTAAATGACGGCGCGCAGCGCCGCCTGTTTGCCGTTCAGGGGCAGGTTGATCATACCGACCGCCCGCGACGACACATCGCCGTTTTCGGTATAGCCCACGCCGACCGACGCATCGCTTTGATAGAGGTCGGGGCGCGGCTTGTTGGTCACCAGACGCACCACGCCCGACAGCGAGCCCTGGCCGTAGAGCGCGCCCTGCGGGCCCTTGAGCACTTCGATGCGCGCCATGTCGACGAGCATCAGGTCGGGATCGGGCGCGTTGTAGGTCAGGGCGGCGTCGTCGAGATAGATGCCGACGGTCGACTGCGTCCGCCCGGTCAGGACGCTGTCGGAGATGCCGCGCAACAGGATCTTGTTGCGGCCGGGCCCCAGGTTGGTGACGGTCATGCCCGGCACGCGCTGGGCCAGTAGCGAGATGTCCTGATCGTCGTCGGCCATTACCGAGCCGGGAATGACGCTAATGGCGGACGGGGAGGCGCTGATCCGTTGCGGACGGCGGACGATCAGCACGGTGGTGTCGCTATTGTCCGGGATGGCTTCGTCGCCACGCTTCGGCTCCGGCGGAGCCTTGAGCGCGGCGGATTTGAACACCAGACGGAAGGTCCGGCCATCGATCCGCTGCACCTGGCACCGGCCACCGGCCATCATCAGGCGCAACGCCCTTTCCGGCGCCATGCGGCCGTTGACCGGCGCCGAGGTTTTCAGGCAGCGAACCGGATCGGCGCCGCCGACCGAGATATTGCTTTGCATGGCCAGCGCCACGAGGGCGTCCTGGACCGGCTGGGCGGGAATGGCAAAGGTGCCGTCGGCGGCATGCGCCAGGTCGGGATTAGCGGAGACGGCCAGACCCGCGGCTAAGGACAATGCCCTTATCCGTCGTTTTGACGTCCAGCGGTAAAAACTCCTGCAGCCGCCCGACAACCGAGCTCTCCGAATCCAGGGTCAGAACGGCATTCAGCCGCATCTGCCCCGCGTCATTGTCAACTGTTATAGGTATGGCAAAGTAGCGGTTTAAGTCCTTGACCACAACAGACAAAGGTTGGTTTCTGTAGACGGCGTGGGCTGTTTGCCACGCAAACGCCTCATCGGCGTTGACCTTGTTCACCGTACTGGCGAAATGGCCGTCGCGATGCACGCCCAGGTCGCCGGAGCGGAGCACCACGGGCTGGATGTCGGCCGCGGCGATCGGCTTGAGCATGACGCTGCCTTCGCGCACCGTGACGCGCGTATCGGCGTCGCCGCGCAGCACGTTGAATTCGGTACCGATATCGGTCAGGCGCACGTCGCCGCTGTCGAGCGTGAACGGTCGCTTTTCGTCGTGCACCACCTTGAGCGCCACTTCGCCGTGATCGAGAGTCAGCTTGCGGCCGGCCTTGCCGATCTGCACGCTGACCTGGGTGTCGGTATTGAGCTTCAGTTCGCTGCCGTCGGCGAGCGCGATTGTTTGGCGCTGCCCTTTGACGGTCTGGTAGACCGCGATCGGATCAGGCTTGGCAGCGAGTTGCGGGAGGAAAAGGGCGGCAGCCAGGCCTGCGGCAACGGCGCCGCCCACGCCCCAGGCCCAAGCCGGCGGCCGCGCCATGACGTGCGGCTTCCGGTCGGCCAAACGGACGACAACGGGAATGTCAACAGAAGGTTCAGCCGGCGCAACGGCCGTTTCCGGCAGATCGAAGCCGCTCCACAGCGCAACCGCGCGGCGATACGCTTCGGCGTGCGCGTCGTCGGCTTCCAGCCATTCGGTCAGGGCGATAATGTCGTTTTCACCGAAGGCGTCGCCTTGGGCACGCACAACCCACAACGCGGCCATCGCTTCGATGTCCGTCGTCTCGGGGCCGTCGTCGTGCTCAAAAACTGCCATTTACGCTATTCGCTTCCTTGCCTACTAGACACACCAAACATCACAAACCCGCAAAAATATTTGCAAGTTGTTATTTTCCACCTCAGGGACCGGTTTTCAACCTTTGCATGAGGTGTCTCAGAGCTGAACTCAGGTGCTTTTCCACCGAACTCAGCGAGATATCGAGCCGGCTGGCGACGTCGGCCTGGCTCAGTCCGTCGAACTTGTGCAACCGGAAGATAGCCTGAGTCTTGTCGGGTAGCTCACCCAATGCGCCCATCGCCTTCTGCAATTGCTGCCGGCCGGCGGTCTGAGCTTCAGGAGAGGGCTCATCAGCGACGTCGTCTCCGCCGATGCGGTGGCGGCTGAGGTCCGACCAGGCGCTGTCGCGATTGCGGCCGCTCTGCAGGGCCCGCAACTGGTTCAGGTAAACGTTGTGGGCCATCTTGAACAGGAAGGCCACCGGGTCCTCCACCTCGTAGTCGTCGCTGAGCGCGGTGATTTTCAGATACAGATCCTGAACAATGTCCTCGGCCAGCGCCGAATCACCGGCCAAACGGGTAAAATAACGCAGCAAAATGACGCGCTTTTCAAGATAGGCCTTGAGCAGGACGGATTTTGACGGCGAGGGCGCGGACACGATCTTTGGGCGTTGGTTGGCGGAAAGGGGCAGCAGGCACCGCCCGCCAGGCCCCATTTCATGGCATCGGAACGGCGTTCTGGCAAGGCCAATCCGGCGTGCAAAATTTAACCTTGTCTCGCCTTGAAAAACGCGCGGCGAGGTGAAAAATTTTCGCACAACTATTTGATATTTTAGGTAAAATAAAAAAACTTACGATTTGTTTATTTTTCTTTACGGGTCTGGCCACCTGGCGGGTTCTTAACTACATGGGCGCGCATGCGTACCGTCGTCCGGCGGTATTTTTCGGCCCACTATTCCGGCGAAGCGACGGCTTCGGAGTCCGGCATGTCGAGTAGCTGACAGGGGCCAAGAATTTGGACGCGCGTATTCTGAACGTGATGCTTGCCAAGGGCAAGGGCGGGGTCGAGTCGATGGGCCTGCGCTATCACGAAGCCTTGGCCGCCGAAGGCTTTGAGGTCGTGAGCCTCGGCCACCCCAAGGGCGTCCTGGCCGAAAACCTGTCCGGCGACGTATTCCAGCCCCTGACCGCCCTGTGCGACCGCGATCCGTTCGCCGCCTTTCGGCTGGCCCAGAAAATCCGCGCCTTCCGTCCCCACCTGGTGCTCACCCACGGCAATCGCGCCACGGGTTTGAGCCTGATGCCGTTCGTGGCGGGCGATGCGCGTACCGTGCAGGTCCTGCACAACCGAGGTTACAAGCCGCACATCCAGCGCGTCGACGCGGTGGTGTGTGTCAGCGCGGGCGTCCGCGACAGTCTGGAGGCCGCTTACCCGAGCGTGCGTCCGATCGAAGTCGCCAACTTCGCGCATCTGAAATCGCACCAGGTCAAAGCGTTACCGGGAACGCGGCCGGTGATCGGGGCCTTAGGGCGGCTGCACGAAGTCAAGCGCTTCGATCTGCTGCTGAAGTCGGCGGGAATGCTGCGGCAGCGCGGCTACGACTTCGCCCTTAAAATTGCCGGGGACGGCCCGGAACGGGAGACATTGAAGGCGATGGTGGCCGAATACGGCCTGTCGGACAATGTCGAATTCTGCGGCTGGGCCGCCGATCCGAAAGCCTTCCTGAGCGGCCTCGACTTGTTCGTTCTGTCGTCGCGGTCGGAAGGCTTCGGCCTGGTGGTCATCGAAGCCATGGCGGCGGGCGTGCCGGTGGTCGCCTCGGATATCGAAGGTCCGCGCGACATCCTCAAGGCGGGCAGCCTGGGCAAGCTATTCGAAAGCGGCAACGCGGTCGCCTTGACCAATGCCATCGGCGAAGTCTTCGCCGACTGGAAGACCGCCCTCGGCCAGGCCCGCCAGGCGCAACGCCATGCCATGCAGACTTTCGGGTTCGCCGCCGGGCGCGCGCGCCTTGGCTCTGCCATTCGTACCATTCGCGCTCAGGCTACCGGCCGCGCGGAGGCCGCGGGCTGGCCGGCGCTCCCCGTCGCCGCGCCTGCGGCCGAATTCGGCCGGTTCCCGGCGGAATAAGGCCGTTGATCGGCTGCCGCCAATCGGCCTAAGCTGGGCGAAACAGGAAGACCGCGCCCGCAATGGCCCTTATCACCGAACTCTGGCAGACCGGCATCGTCCATGCCCCGGCGGCACGCCTGCTTGATGCGAAGGCCTTGCACACGGCGGAAATCACCTGGTTGCCCGATCCCGGTCCTTTCCGTTTCAATGCCGACCCGTTCGGCGTCAAGCACGACGGCGGCTTTACGGTGATGGTCGAGGCGCTTGACTACCGGATAAAGCGCGGCGAGATTCACTATTATACCTATAACGCCGACTGGAGCCTGGCCCGGCGGGGCGTGGCGCTGCGCCAGCCTTTTCATCTGTCCTATCCCAGCCTGATCGAGGATGGCGGCGACATCTACATGCTGCCGGAAGCCAGCCGCAGCGGCAAGCTGACGCTCTATCGCGCCGAGCGTTTCCCGGACCGCTGGCAACCGGTCGCGAATCTGCTTGATATACCGGCCATCGACGCCAGCGTCATCCGCCACGACGAGCGGTGGTGGATGTTCCATGCCTTGCCGGGCGAGGACAACCGAGCCATGCGCGAGCTGCACGTCGTCCACGCGCCAAGCCTCAAAGGGCCGTGGACCCAACATTCCGGTAATCCGGTGCGCACCGGCCTGGACGCCAGCCGCCCCGGCGGCACGCCGTTTGTCCATGAAGGCAAACTCCACCTGCCGGTCCAGGATTGCATCGGCGGCTACGGCGTTGGCCTCAATATATTGCGTATCGACGACCTGACGCCCGATCGGTTTGCCGCCGAGGTCGTCTCCAACCTCTCGCCCGGCCGTTTGCTGGCCGGTTATAACGATGGTTTGCACACCCTGTCGGCCTGCGGCGACGTCACCCTGATCGACGTCAAACGTCTGCATGCCTCCGGCGCCAGGGCCTGGGTCGACTTGGAACGCCGCATTACCCGCGCCTTCGGCCGGCGATGATCCTTTACGCCGATGACCATATGCTGGTCGCCGACAAACCGGCCGGCCTGCTCAGCGTGCCGGGGCGAGGGGAGGCTAACCAGGACTGCCTGATCCGCCGCGTTCAGGCCGATTATCCCGACGCCCTGATCGTCCACCGTCTGGATATGGCCACCTCCGGCTTGCTTGTCCTGGCGCGTGGGCCTGAGGCGCATCGCGCCCTGTCCAGGGCCTTTGCCGATCGGCAAGTGGCCAAAACCTATGTGGCGGTCGTGGCGGGCGAAGTGGCCGCCGACGAAGGCGAAATCGACCTGCCGCTGATCACCGACTGGCCCAATCGTCCCAGGCAAATGGTCGATCATACTACCGGCAAACCCTCCCTGACCCGCTATCGCGTTCTGGCGCGGGGCGAGGGGACAAGCCGCGTCGAACTGCAACCGGTCACTGGCCGTTCGCACCAGTTGCGCGTGCACATGCTGAGCCTCGGCCATCCGATCCTCGGCGATGTTTTCTACGCGTCGCCCGACATCGCCGCCGCCAGCCCACGCCTGCTGCTGCATGCCGAACGCCTGGAAATTCCACATCCTGAGACGGGTGAAACCATGCGTTTCCATGCCCCCGCGCCGTTCTGATTTTTCTGTGGTAAAAATACTTTTCGCCAGAGAAAATGGCTCAGTTGCCTGACAATGCCGATTGAATCGGGCGACGAAAAGACCCTATAGCTGCGTGCAAAGCAGATAAGAACAGGGAGGATGCCGATGAAATCGTCACTCATGGGCCTGGCGCTGGCCGCCATGCTGTTGCCGTTCGGCGCCGAAGCGCGCGACGTCACTTCGCTCAACGCCACTTGGCAGTTTGTCCGTGCCGACAATCCGCAGGTCAAGGACCCGGCCTATGACGGCCACATCGCCTGGCAAACCATCGACCTGCCGCACAGTTTCAACGCCCACGACGTCCGTGCGGCGGGCGACAAGGACGCGACCCCGAGCCCCGACGGCCCTTACCGTGGCCCGGCCTGGTACCGCCACAGCCTCGATTTCAAGCCCGAAGCCGGCAAGCACTATTACCTGCAATTCGACGGCGCCACCCTGGCCGCCGATGTCTATATCAATGGCCAGAGCATCGGCCGCCACGAAGGCGGCTACGCGGCCTTCCGCTTCGACGTCACCGACGCGCTGAAAGCGGGCACCAACCTGATTGCCGTGCGCGTGGACAATACCAAGGTGCCGCAGATCGCGCCGCTCAACGGCGATTTCAACGTCTTCGGCGGCTTGACCAGAGGGGTGTCGCTGATCGCTGTGCCGGACGTCCACGTCGACCTGAAGGACCATGGCGGGCCGGGCGTCTATGTGACGACGCAGAAACTCTATCCGGCTGTCTATCAGGGCAAGAAGCTGACCGTGCCCGTGGCCGCCGATGTTTCCGCCCATGCCCTGATCGCCAACCAGGGCGCGGCGGCGGCCGTGGTCACCGTCCATGCCCGCGTCATCGACGCTGACGGCAAGGTGGTGGCCCAGGTCCAGGACACGCGCAACCTGCCGGCGGGTACGACGGCGCCGCTCGATTTTCCCTTGAAGGTCAAGGACGCCCACCTCTGGCAAGGCCGCAAGGCGCCCTATCTCTACCACGTCGAAATCGATACCGGCTCGGACAAGGTGACGGTGCCGCTCGGCATCCGCACCCTGACGGTCGCCAAGGATGGTTTCCGGCTGAACGGCGCGCTTTACGCCGTCCACGGCGCCAACATGCAGCAACCCGGCCGTCCGGGCAAAGGCACGGGCGTCAGCGACGCCGACATCGACCAGGACATGCAGATCATGGCCGACCTAGGCGTCACCGGCATGCGCCTGGCCCACATGCAGCACCCGCAGCGCGTCTATGACGACGCCGACACATACGGCATCCTCGTCTCCACCGAAGTGCCGCTGGTTAACGACATCACTCCCGGCGACGCCTTCCGCGACAATATCAACGAGCAGATGCGCGAGTTGATCGCCCAGAACTATAACCACCCGTCGGTGGCGATGTGGGGGCTGGGCAACGAACTGCGCGACAAGTCGGCCGACGCCAACGCCGTCCTGGCGTCGCTTCAAACCACTGCCAAGGGCATGGACCCCAACCGGCCGACGCTGTATTCGCATTGCTGCCTGGCCGACGACGATCCCATCGCCATGCACGGCGATATAACGTCATACAATCGTTATTACGGCTGGTATACCGGCGAATTCACCGATATCGGCAAGTGGGCCGACGGCATCCACGCCCAGTTCCCCGACCGCGTCTTCGCCATGAGCGAATACGGCGCCGGCGCCAGCGTCAAACAGCAGGAGGACCCGGTGTCACGCGTTCAGCCCGGCAGCACCTGGCACCCGGAACAGTATCAGTCCAAGTACCACGAATATTACTGGAAGGAACTGGCGGCACGGCCGTGGCTGGTCTTCGACTTCGTCTGGGTCGGCTTCGACTTCCCGGCCTATCCGCGCAACGAAGGCGACCGGCCGTCAATCAACGACAAGGGCCTGGTCACCGAGGACCGCACGACCAAGAAGGACACCTATTACTTCTACCAGGCCAACTGGTCCGACAAACCGATGGTCCATATTACCAGCGGGCGCTTTGTCACACGCCGGGTGCGGGCGACGACCGTCAGGGTCTACACCAATGCCGATAAGGTCGACCTGACCCTGAACGGCCAGGCCCTGCCACCGCAGCCGGTCACCGACCACATCGCCACCTGGAAGATCAATCTGGCCGATGGCGACAATGAAATCGTCGCAACGGCAGGCAAAGACCTCCGCGACACCGTTCACTGGACCTACACCGACAAGATCAACTGATGACCAAGCCTAAAATCCTGCTGACCCGCCCCTGGCCCGAAGCCGCCGAGCAATGGATCTCCGAACGTTTCGACGTCACCATCAACCGCGAAAAGCCGCTGACGCGTGACGAACTCAAGGCCGCCATGCGCGACTATGACGGCATCTGCCCGACCGTGGTCGACAAGTTCGACGCCGAAGTCCTGGCGATGCCGGGGGCGCGGGTCAAGGTCATCGCCAATTTCGGCGTTGGTTTCGAACATATCGACCTCAACGCCGCTAAGGCCGCCGGCATCGTCGTCACCAACACGCCCGACGTGCTGACCGAAGCCACTGCCGACATCGCCCTGCTGCTGATGCTGATGACCAGCCGGCGCGGTGGGGAGGGTGAGCGCCAGCTTCGCGCCGACGAGTGGAAGGGTTGGGGGACCACCCATATGCTGGGCCAGTCACTGGAAGGCAAGACGCTGGGCCTGTACGGTTTCGGCCGCATCGCCCGCGCCACCGCCCATCGCGCCCACGTGGCCCTGGGCATGAACATCGCCTATGCCAGCCGCAGCCGCGCCTCGGACGAGGTCGAGTTCCTTTTCCACGCACGCTATGTCCCCACGCTGGCCGAGCTGGCGAAGCAATCGGACGTGCTGTCGCTGCATTGCCCTGGCGGCGCGGAAACCTATCACATTGTCAATGCCGACTTGCTGAAGGTTATGAAACCGACCGCCATCCTGATCAACACGGCGCGTGGCTCTGTGGTCGATGAGGGCGCCCTGGCGGCGGCATTGAGGGCGCGCACCATCTGGGCGGCGGGCCTCGATGTCTACGAAAGGGAGCCGGTGGTTCATCCCGACCTGCTCGGGCTGGAAAACGCCGTCCTGTTGCCGCATCTCGGTTCGGCCACCATCGAGACGCGCACCAATATGGGCCTGCGCGCGGCAGAAAACGCCGCGGCCTTCTTCGCCGGGGAACAGCCGCGTGACCGGATCGCTTGATCTTATTTTAAAAGCGGTTTTGGGCTGGCTTTCGAACGGCAAGCGGCCTTTGGTGGTCGGCATCTGCGGCGCGCAGGGATCCGGCAAGTCGACCCTGGCCCGGCACCTGAGCGAGGAACTGGAAGACCTGGGCCACCGCACGGTAATCCTCTCACTGGACGATCTCTATCTGCCGCATGATGCCCGCCAGGCTTTGGCCGACAAAGTCCATCCGATGTTCGCCACACGCGGTGTGCCCGGCACCCACGATGTGAGCCTGGGCCTGCGCGTGCTCGATGCGTTGAAAGCCGGCAAGCCCGTCCGCCTGCCGCGCTTCGACAAGGCCGCCGACAATCCCCTGTCGGAAAGCGAATGGTCGCTGGTCGAAGCCGCCGATGTCATCCTGTTCGAAGGCTGGTGCGTCGGCGCCCGCCCGCAGGTTCCGGCCGACCTGATCCAACC
>CAYULN010000080.1:0-7481 GCA_964445605.1 uncultured Caulobacteraceae bacterium
ATTATACCGCGCCGTCCGCTCTGCGACGTTCGTGTGGTTCGTGGTTTAAAATCCTTGCGGAAGTCGCGACCCACCCTGAACTCAGAACTTGATGTCGACCTTGGCGAGGAACTTGCGGAACATGGCCAAGTCCTTGTCCAGCCGGTCCGGCGAGGTATGCAGTGTCGCCCGGTAGTTGATCAGCGGCGTCTCGAAGCCCGGATCATTGCCGTCCTGCCACTTGCCGGCCTGGGTCGCCACGTCGATATCGATCGAACCGTCCGGCTGAACGGTCGCGCACTGCACCGATTTGTAGCGTCGGAAATTCAGCTCGGCCAAGGTCTTGGCGTCGACCGGCGCTGGAACCGGCGCCGCGACAGGCTTGGTTTCAGCGGGCGCCTCAGGCTTGACGCCATCGGCCGGGGTGGCGGCTGGGACGGGCTTGGCGGGACGGCACGCCTTGGGCAGGGTCGCCAGGGCCGAGCGCAGATAGGTGGTGTTATAGGCGGCGTAGACCCCCATGGCGCTGGCCGACGCGTCGGCCTTGGCGGTGGCGGCGCAATCGGTCGGCTGGCCGTACCAGGCGTAGAAGCCATACGGATGCTCGGACGCGACGGCCGAGCAGACCTGGCTGCCGACCGGGAACGTGACGTGGAAATTGAATTCGTCGTTCTGGAAATCGACAACGCCCGCCGCCGCGGGCATCGCCACCAGGGCGGTGGCAACGGCAAGTCCAGCAATCCTCAGGCGGCACAAGGCCATGTCCCCTCCGGTTTCATCTACCGGTCCCGTGATACGCCCCCGTCGTGACCGAAGTGAGGCGACTTGTTTTCACGCACTTTTTTACCCGAAAAGTGCTAGGCAACGCTCGGCAAACGCGCGACGTTGCAATGCGTCCACAACTTGTCCATGGCATCGACCAGGTGGTCCATCATGGCGTCGGTGTGGTCCGGAGACGGCGTGAAGCGTAGACGCTCGGTGCCCTTCGGCACGGTCGGGTAATTGATCGGCTGGACGTAGATGCCAAAATCCTTGAGCAGGATGTCGGAGATCATCTTGCAGTGCTTGGCGTCGCCGACCTTGACAGGCACGATATGCGACACGGACGGAAACACGGGGATGCCGACGGCCTGGAAGCGCTGCATCAGGGTCCTGGCGCGTTCCTGATGGTGGATGCGCTTTTCGTTGTGTTCCTTCAGCCAGCGTACGCTGGCGGCGGCGCCGGCCATGATCGATGGCGGCAGCGACGTGGTGAAGATGAAGCCCGAGGCCCAGGAGCGGATGGCGTCGATGATCACCGACTTGGCGGCGATGTAGCCGCCCATCATGCCGAAAGCCTTGCCGAGCGTGCCTTCAATGATGTCGATCTCGCCCATGATGCCGTCGCGTTCGGCAACGCCGGCGCCGCGATCGCCATACAGGCCGACGGCGTGGACTTCGTCGATATAGGTCAAGCAGCCGTATTTCTTGGCCAGCGCAACGGTGCCGCGAATGTCGGAGATGTCGCCGTCCATCGAATAGACCGACTCAAAGGCGATCAGCTTGGGGGCATTGACCGGCGCCGCCTTGAGCAGCTCTTCCAGGTGGTCGAGATCGTTGTGGCGATAGATGTGACGATGGCCGCGGCCGTTGCGGATGCCTTCGATCATCGAGGCGTGGTTGAAGGCGTCGGAAAAGACGATCAGGCCCGGCAGGATTTTGTACAGGGTCGACAGGGCCGCCTCGTTGGCGACGTAGCCCGAGGTGAAGACCAGGGCCGATTCCTTCTGGTGCAGGTCGGCTAGTTCGGCTTCCAGGGCGTTGTGATACCAGGTGGTGCCGGAGATGTTGCGCGTGCCGCCCGAACCCGAGCCGACCTCGTCGATCGCCTTGTGCATGGCCTCAAGCACGACCGGGTTCTGGCCCTGGCCGAGATAGTCGTTCGAGCACCACACCGTCACGTCCTGCTCGCTGCCGTCGTCGCGAATCCAGGTGGCGCGCGGAAAATCGCCGGCCTTGCGCTTCAGGTTGGCGAACACGCGATAGCGCCCTTCGGAGCGAACCTGCTCGACGGCGGCCTCGAACGCGGCGGTATAGTCCATGGTCTCTTCCACGCTTTTCGACTTCGGCGCCCCCTAGACGAAGCGCGTACCCTTGGCCACATAACCTTCGCGTCCAGGCAAAACAAGCCCATCGGACGATTAAAAGGCATCCGGCCGGATAATGTAACGCACTGTGCGCCACAACGTACTTTATTTCCAGCGCAAATTCCGTATCTGCTGTGACGCGAATTGTCGCAGTCTCTCCGCCCGTCCCACTGTCAAAGGAAGCCGATGCGCCTCAATCAAGTCACCGTTCCGGCGCTCGACATGGCCCGTTCCATCGCCTTCTACCGGACGCTTGGCCTGCGCCTGATCGTGGAAGCGCCCCATTATGCCCGCTTCGAATTGCCGGACGGCGAGGCGACGTTTTCGATTCACCTGACCGAGGACGCCGGTCGTGCCGCGGACGGCGCCGGCATCTATTTCGAATGCGACGACCTCGACGCCCGCGTCACGGCGCTGAAGGCAAGAGGTGTCGTCTTCGATAGCAATGCGCAGGATAAGGATTGGCTGTGGCGGGAGGCCTGGTTCACCGATCCCGCCGGCACGAAGCTTTGTCTTTACAAGGCCGGCGAAGCCCGGCGCTATCCGCCGTGGCGGATCAAATAGGGCGCTTTAGGAGGATATCTTATGTCTCATCCGCTCTGGGTCGGGCTGTTTCGCGGTGTCAATGTCGGCGGCAACAACAAGCTGCCGATGAAGGAACTGGCCAAGATGATGGAAAACCTCGGTTTTGCCGACGCGAAGACCTATATCGCCAGCGGCAATATTTTGTTCCGCTCCGACCTACCGGAAAGCGACATCGAGGCGAAAATCGGCGACGGCATCGAAAAGACCTTCGGTTTCCGGCCGTCGCTGTTCCTGATCACGCTGAAGCACCTGGAAAAGGTGCTGGCGGAAAACCCGTACAAGGACCATCAACACAAGGGCAAGGCGCAGCACGTCTTCTTTTTCAAGGCCCCGCCCGCCAAGGTCGACCGCGCGCTAATGGACAGCCTGAAGGCCGACAGCGAGGCCTACACGGTCACCGACGAACTGATGTATTTCTATGCGCCGGACGGCATCGGCCGGTCGGTGCTGATCGAAAAGCTCGGCCGCGCCATCAAGGCCGACATGACGGCGCGCAATCTCAATACGGTCGAGACCTTACGCGATATGGCTAAGGATATGGGTTAGATCAGCGTCTGGCGAAGCTGGTGCCGGCGATCATCATCAGCAGCAGGCCGGCGACGATCAGGGCCAGGGCGAGGAACGGGTTGGACGTCCACAGCATGGAAAAGGCCCGGCCGAAATCGAAGACAAACTGCTCCGAGGTCCGGCCGAGGGTTTCCACCCCCGTCGCCACGCTTTCCAGGATATTCGACATGCTACACGCCCCAAAACAAGACAGCTTTGCGAAGGTAGCAACACACCCAAACACACGCTAAGCTTTTCCCCGGAGACGCGGCAATAGAGCCCGACCATACAACCAGAAAGCCGAAAACAGCGCCATTATGAAACAGACTATTCCCGTTTTGCACCGCAGCGGCAATACTGACCAAGCTGGTTAAAATTTATAGGCCAGCCCAATTCGCAGCTGCGAAATCTTGATGGCAGCGGCATGCGACACCCCGGCCATCGGATTTGCGGATGATCCAGAGCCCACCGTTACATCGGGCCGGATGACGGTGCCCAGAGCGGTGGCGCGGCCCAGATCGGCGTGGAGGTAGTCGGCGCGGATCGTCCAGTGGCTGGCGACACGAACTTCGCCACCGACACCGGCGGCCCAGCCGGTCAGGGTCTTGTCCGCCGTGCCGCCGACGCTTTCGTCGGCCGTCAAGGTATCGCTGAAACGGCCGGAAATACGGGCGCGGAGCGTGGCGGCGCCGGCGGTCGCATAGATGAGATGCCTGCCCATGGCATAGCCGACGCGCAGCCGGGCCGTGGCGAAGTCGCGCGTGTCGAAAGTCTGCGAAATCGTATAATGAAGCGTCTCGCAGCACGGATAGACCGCCGTCTTGCTCGAGGCGACGCGCGCCCGGCCGGAGTCGATGTCGCCCTCGACGCCGAAGACCCAGGGGCCGCGGCTGGCGAAGTCATAACCGGCCAGGAGACCGATGGCGCCCTTGTCGGCCTTGCGATGGAAAGCGCTGGTCCGGGCGATGTCCGAAAGGCTGTCCGCCAGGAAATAGGTGTTCTGCGCCGGATCGACCTGGGCGCCGCCCTGGACGGATACCGAATCCGAGGCGACGAAGGCCTCGGCGTAGGCGCCGCGCCAGGTATCGCTTGCCCAGGCGGTTTGGGCGGAGATGGCAAGCAGGGCGGCAAGCGCGGCGGATTTCAGCATGGGGAGGTCCTTCTTGTGCGTTGTGATCACACTTAATGCTGGGGCGCGTCTCCGGGTTCAAAGGTGGCCGCGGGTCGTGCCGATTTGTGGAATTGCGCCGTGACAACGCCCCGCGAAGGCCGTAAACACGCCTTATGAAACAACCTGTTCCCGCCCCCTTCCCGCTCGCCCGTCCCCGCCGCCTGAGACAATCGGCCTGGGTGCGCGACCTGGTGGCCGAAAATCGCCTGCACGTCTCGGACCTGATCTGGCCGGTGTTCGTGCACGATCGCGACGTGGCGCGCGAACCGATCGGCTCACTGGCAGGTGTCGACCGGCTGAGCCTCGATGAAGTGGTGAAGGAAGCGAAGCTGGCGCAGTCCTTGGGAATCAAGGTTCTGGCGCTGTTTCCTCATCTGGATGAAAAGCTGCGCAGCGCTGATGCGAAAGCCGCGCTCGATCCGAAAGGCCTGATCCCGTCGGCCTGCCGGGCGATCAAGGCGGCCGTGCCCGACATCGGCCTGCTGGTCGACGTGGCGCTCGACCCCTACACCGACCATGGCCATGACGGCCTGCTGCGCGACGGCCGGATTGTCAACGACGCCACCGTGGAGATGCTAGTCGAACAGGCGATCGTCCAGGTCGAGGGCGGCGCCGATATCGTGGCGCCGTCGGACATGATGGACGGCCGCGTCCTGGCCATCCGCCAGGCCCTGGAGGCGCGCGGCCACCAGGACACCTTGATCATGTCCTACGCGGCGAAATACGCCTCCGCTTTCTACGGCCCCTATCGCGACGCCATCGGCGTCAAGGCGCTCAGGGGCGACAAGAAGACCTATCAGATGGATTCGGCCAACAGTGACGAAGCCCTCCGCGAGGTCGCCATGGATATCGCCGAAGGCGCTGATATGGTGATGGTCAAGCCCGGCCTGCCCTACCTGGATATCGTCCAGCGCGTGGCCGAAACCTTCCGCGTGCCGACCTTCGTCTACCAGGTCAGCGGCGAGTACGCCCAGATCAAGGCGGCGGCGGAAAAGGGCTGGGTTGACGAAAACCGCGCCGTTCTGGAAACCCTGTTGGCTTTCAAGCGCGCCGGCGCCAGCGGCGTCCTGACCTATTTCGCCCGCACCGTGGCAGAAATGCTCGCCTGATCAGCTTCGCGCACAATCGGGCGATTATACTTGACGTATCGCCGTCCTGAGTCTTAGACAGTATAAGCGAATTATATTATTACAAGCCCGTAATATAATGCCGGGCCTGCGACAATAAACGGGGGAGTCTTATGTATTTGTCACGCCGTTCGCACCGCGCCGCTTTCTGCCTGACCGCGGCGATTTTCATGGCCTTCCCGGCCCTGGCCCAGACGACGAAGACCGCGCCGGCGCAAAGCCAGGCCCAGCCGCCCAGCGACGGCTCCGGCACGACCACCGTGACCATCCTCGCCAAGCGCCGTCCGCCGGTCAGCGTCCGCAGCTTCAGCACGATTTCGTCGGGCACCAGCGATTCCTGTTCCTTCATGACCGGCAACGCGGAAGCCGAGGACCTCACCGACAGTTATCTGTCGGACATGGGCTATGACACCGGCAACATGACCCAGCAGGCGCCGGCGCAGGTCATCGATCCTAACACCGGCAATCCGGACACGACGGGCGACACCCGGCCTCGAGTCAACGATCGCGCCATCTACGGCGACGCATCGCAGACGACCGGCAATCTGGGCCAGACCAACCCCGGCGACATGTCGGGCGGCGCCAGCGGCTACGGCATGACCGCCGCCACCCCCGGCGGTTGCACCCAGGCGGAAGGCGCTTTCGCCGGCGGACGGAACTTCATCGCCCGCAAGGACACGTCGCTCAAGGACGCCTATGCCGCCTACGACGCCAAGGACTATGCCAAAGCCCTGGTCCTGTTCGAAAAGACCTACAACAAGATCTCGGGCCATGACGACGCGGCCCTGATGCTGGCCCAGATGTATCTCAACGGCGAGGGCACGGCGCGCGACGTCACCAAGGCCGTCTACTGGCTGAAGAAGGTCGCCGAGCTGCCGGTGTCCGACCCCCGGAACCGCGCCCCGTTCGATCCGGAACATCCCTATGAAATGACGGAATACCGCACCCAGGGCTGCATGGCCCTGGCGCGGCTTTACATGACCGGCACCGGCGTGGCCAAGGACCCCAAGGAAGCCAAGAAATGGTTCATGGCCGCCGCCGACGGCGGCTACGTCCCGGCGATGCACGACGTCGGCCTGATGCTGCAGTCGGGCTATGGCGGCGAAAAGAACGTGCCCAAGGCGATGACCTATTTCGAACGCGCCGGCAAGACCGGATTCGCGCCGTCGCTCTATACCTTGGGCGAGATCTACTACACCGGCGCCGACGGCGTGCCGCAGGACAAGACCAAGGCCGGGGCCTGGCTGCTGGCGGCGGCCAAGGCCGGTCACCCGGACGCGCTTTATGCCGTCGGCCGGATGTACGACCTGGGCGAAGGCGGGGCGACGGCCAACCTCCAGACGGCGCTGATCTATTACAAGGAAGCCGCCGTCAAAGGACAGGTCGATGCCCAGACCACGCTGGCGACCTATCTCTACACCGGCGAAGGCGGCGCGCCGAAGGACGTGGATACCGCCCGAAAGCTGTTCCAGGCAGCCGCCCAGCAGGGCGAGCCGGAAGCCATGTTCAACCTCGCCGTCATGCTGTTCAACGGCGAAGGCGGGCCCAAGGACCGGGCCATGGCCTTTGTCTGGTTCAAGCTGGCCGCGGCCAGCGGGCTCGACAAGGCCCAGGCCGCCGTCACCGAACTCGGCCCGAAGCTGACGGCCGATGAACGGGCGCAGGCCGACGCCATCCTCAACCCCAAGCCCAAGGCGTAGCTGGCGTCCGCCGTGGGACTTGCCCGTTTCGCGGTAAGGGCGTAAATTGCGGCGAAACATAAGGGGGTGGGACTGTTGGCAAAGAATAATTATTTTTGGGCCGGCGCATGGATTGCCTGCCTGGCGCTGGCCGGCATGTCAGCGGAAGCCCAGACCCAAGCGGCGCCCCCGGTTCCCGCCAAGCCGGCGCCAGTGGATTCCGCTGCGGATACGCCGGATAACAAGGTCATCACGATTTTCGGCCGCA
>CAYULN010000081.1:0-6996 GCA_964445605.1 uncultured Caulobacteraceae bacterium
ACGAGTGGAGCAAGGCGCTGAAAGAGGCGCTGGCCCTGCGGCCGGATTTCATGTTCTGATCTCGCCACCCCACGTGTGGGCAGGTGGCGGCGCAGCCGACGGAGGGGACACTTGCCGTCGTAAGTGACCCCTCCGTCAGCCGCCGCTTGGCAGCGACGTCTGCCACCTCCCCATGAAGAATGGGGAGGAGAAGACCTAAAGCCCGAAGGCGGCAAACAGGTCGCCGCCCAAAGGCGGCGCGTAGAGCACCATCTCGCGGATGTGCCCGTCGCCGGCCAGGACATGCAGGGAATGCGGCAGCAGGGGCCCGTCGCCGCGCCGGGCATAGACGGCGACGGCCGGCTGGCCGTTGGCGGTGACCGATACGGCGTCGAAGCCATCATAACGCGGCCAGACATGGGTCATGAAGGCGGTGACCGCGTCGCGGCCGATGAAAGTCCGCCGCCAGGGCGGCATGGTCATGACGATGTCCTGGTGCATCAGGCCGATCAGCGCGTTCAGGTCGCCGGCCTTCCAGGCGTCGACGTATGCATCGACGGGCGCATTCAGTGATGGCGGCGGCATATCCTGGCGCGACAAGGTGGTCCGCGCCCGCTGCAGGGCGCTGCGCGCCGCCGCCACGCTCAGGCCCAGCGCGTTGGCTGCTTCCGCCGCCGTCATGCCGGCGCCGTCGTGCAGCAAAAAGACGGCGCGGGCGCGCGGCGACAGATGATGCAGCAACGAGACGAAGGCCAGGCGGATATCCTGGCCGCGTTCGGCTTCCGGCGCTTTGCCCGGCCACGGTTCGACCCACGGCTCGGTGCCCGGTTCGCTTTCGTCCAGGCTGGGGCCGAACAGGGTCTGACGCCGCCGCCGCGACCGCAAGGCGTCGAGGCAGACGCGCGTGGCGATGCTATACAGCCACGCCCGTCCGGCCACCGGATCGCGCAGGCTGGCGAATTCCCGCCAGCCGCGCAGCAAGGTCTCCTGGACGCAGTCCTCGGCGTCCTGCACGCCGCCCATCATGCGGTAGCAATGCCGGGCCAGCTCGTCGCGCAGGGAATCGGCGAGGGCGGAAAAGGCGCCGGAACGGTCGGGGACTGCGTCGGGATGCATAAGCATCAGTTTAAGGCCGCCACGCCGTCGGCGGAAACGATAAAATTGCCACCGGGCGCGGCGTCGTCGATCAGGCTGAGCACGGCATCGGCCACCTGCTGCGGCGTCTGGCCGGCGCCCATGGCTTCGAGGAAGCCGGCTTCGCTGGTGTTGTTATAGGCGGCGTAGCCCTTGACGCCGGCCTTGCCGATATCGGTCTGCGGCATCAGGCGCGCCGGGGCCAGCGACAGGAAACGCAGGCCCAGATTGGCGCGGTCGGCCGATTTCTGGGCGTAGCCGTTCATAAAGACCTGCATCTGCTTGGCGCCGGCATAGCCGCCGGAAATCGGCGAGCCCTGGCGGACGGCGCCGCTGGTGATGCTGACGATAGTCGTGCCGGCGGGCAGGGGGCGTTTCAGCGCCGCCTGCAGGAAATGGAAGCTCATGCGGGTGTCGTTGTTCCAGTTGCGGCTGAACTCGTCCCAGTCGACCTCGGGGAAGGGCTTGCACACCGGCATGGCGCCGCCGCACAGGACCAGGATGCGCGGGGTCTGCACAGCAAAAACGCGCTCCGGCGTTTCCGGCGCCGAGGCGTCGCAGGCCAGGGTGGCGATGCCGGACAGGTCGCGGGCCAGGGCATCGAGATCGGCCTGGCCGCGCGCCGTGACCAGGACCCGCGCGCCGAGGCGGTGAAAGGTTTCGGCGATGACGCGGCCTAAGCCCCGGCTGGCGCCGACGACGGTGACGGGAATGTTGTGCAGATCGGCCATGGCGGCCCTCCTTCGTGATGGTTGCGAAAGGAAGGACGTCCGGGCGGAGCGGAATGCATCGCGGCGGCGGAAATTTATTTGGCGACCAGAATTTTCCCGATTTTTAACCTTCGTTAAACGCCGATTAGGCATGTTTGGACGCAATGACTCGTGCGTCTCAACCTGACCCGGCCGACGCCGCTCCCGTGCAGCGGGAGCTTGCGGCTGCGCGCGATCTGCTGACGCCTTCTCCGAAAACGCCTGTCAAAAAGGGCCTGGGCAAGGTGCTGGGCGCCACCGCCGCCCTGGTGACCGCCGCCAGTGTCGGGCTTGGCGGCTTTGCCTTTTCCGATCCGCTTAATCTCAATTTCGCTTCGCGGGCCGATATCGATATCCGGGTCGGGCGCAACCAGCAGTCCGGCCGTATCGAGATCTATGGCACGGTCGGCAGCCGCGCCTCGGTGCGCCGCCAGGACGGCCAGGTGGTCATCCGCATGCCGGGCAGCCTGCGCCCCGATCTCGGCGATATCCGCTCGCATCCGCCGATCGGCATTGCCAGCGTCGACCTGAAGCAGGACCCGCGCGCCACCGAGCTGTGGCTCAAGGTGGCGGACGGCTACGACACCCATTTCGGCCGTGAGGACGGCGCGGTCTATATCCAGGTCGATCCGAAGGCCGAGGACCAGGCCAACACCTCGGGCAAGCCGGCGCCGAATTCGCCGATCAGCATCAATCTTCAGGACATTTTAAAGGGCCAGGACGCGCATAAGGTGGCCACCGGCCAGGTCGCCCCGGCGGCGGTGGCCGACGTCCCGGTGGTGCCGATCGAGGCGCAGATCGCCGACGGCGTGGCCGATATCGCCTTCCAGTTCCAGGGGCCGGTCGGCTCGGCGGTGTTCCGGCGTGGCGATTCGGTGTGGGTGGTGTTCGATACCGAGGTCGCCCTGCGCCTGCCGCCTGACCTCAAGGACGGCCAGGTTATCCAGGACGCGCAATGGACGCACAATGACGGCTTCACCGCCATGCGGCTGAAGGCGCCGTCGGCCGGGTCGCTGTCGGTGCAGCAGGACGGCATGATCTGGCGGGTGCGCATGGGCGGCAAGCCGCTCGACGGCAAGGCGTCGGCGGTGTCGATCATCCGCGACGATTCGGCCGGCGTGCCGGGGCTCAACGTCAATATCGCCGGGGCGACCAAGATCGCCTGGATCCGCGACCCTTCCGTCGGCGACCGCATGGCCATCGTGACGGCGCGCGGACCGGTGAAGAACCTGAGCGCGGCGCGCACGACACTCGAAGCCACCCTGGCGTCGACGGCGCATGGTGTGGTCGTCACTCATATGACGCCGGACGTGAAGGTGTCGATCGACGGCGATCTGATCGAGATTTCGCGGCCGGACGGCCTGACCCTGTCGCCGGTCAACCCCAATGCCGCCCTGGGCGATGCCCGGCTGGAATACAAGAACGCGCTCTATCCGTCGCTGATGAACCCGGACTGGTCAGTGCCGCCGCAGGAAGGCTTCCTGGCACGCTACAATGCCTTGCAAGTCGCCGCCGCCGACGAGGCGCAGCTCGGGCCCAACGCCGCCACCAAGGCGCGGTTGGCCCTGGCGCGGTTCCTGGTGGGGCAGGGCCTGTCGTACGAGGCGCAGGGCGTGCTCGACCTGCTGACCAAGCAGTCGCCGCGCGCCATGGACGACCCGCAGGTGCGTGGGTTGCGGGTGGTGGCGCGCATGTTGTCCAACCGCTTCGACGACGCGGCCGGCGACCTGGCGTCGCCGCAGCTGGCGGCCGATCCGGCGGCGCGGCTGTGGCAGGCCTATGCCGAGACCAAGAACGGCCACTTCGCCGACGCCACCAAGGATTTCAAGGCCGGCATCCGGGCGCTCGACCAGTTCCAGGTGCAGTGGCGGACGCGGCTGGGGGCGGCCTATGCCTTCGCCGCCTTGCAGACCAAGGACATGAAGACGGCGCAGGGCATGATCGGCTACGCCGTCAACCAGCAGGACGCCGCGCCGCTCGACAAACTCGGCGCGTATCTGGTCGACGCCCAGATCATAGAAGCGATGGGCGACAAGACGCGCGCCCTGGCGGTGTACACGGCGGTGTCGCGCGCCTCCGACGACCGGATCGCCACTCCGGCCATGATGCACGCCGCCATGTTGCGCCTCGACCTGGGCCAGCAGCCGGCCAACCAGACCCTGACCCAGCTCGACGCGTTGCGCTATCGATGGCGCGGCGACGACACCGAGCTGCAGATCATCAACAACATGGGCTCGATCTATCTCGGCCAGGGCCGCTACCGCGAGGCCTTGCAGGTGCTTAAAACGGCCGGCCAGCAGTTCGGCAACCAGCCGCAGGCCGTGCAGATCCAGGCGTCGCTCAACACCGCCTTCCGCAACTTGTTCCTGGGCGGCATGGCCGACGGCATGCAGCCGGTCGAGGCTTTGGGCCTGTTCAACGATTTCCGCGACCTGACGCCGATCGGGGCGGACGGCGATGAGATGGTGCGCCGCATCGTGCGCCGCCTGGTCGATGTCGACCTGCTCGACCAGGCCGCCGACCTGCTGCAGTACCAGATCGACAACCGCCTGCAGGGCGTAGCCAAATCGTCGGTGGCCTCGGACCTTGCGGCGATCTACCTGATGGACCGCAACCCGCAGAAGGCCTTGCAGGCGCTGTGGAACACGCGCACCACCCTGCTGCCGAAGCCGATCATGGCCGAACGCCGGGTGCTGGAGGCGCGGGCGCTCAACGAGCTGGGTCAGCCGGACCAGGCGCTCGACGCCCTGGGCACCGACAATTCGCCGGACGGCAACGACGTGCGCGCCGACATCTACTGGAAGCAGTCGGACTGGACCAAGGCCTCGGCCGTCCTGGAAAAGGGCTTGGGCGACCGCTGGAAATCGGACGCGCCGCTGAGCCTGGCCGAGGAAGGCCGGCTGATCCGCTGCGCCGTCGCCTACAGCCTGCTCAAGGACCAGGCGTCGCTGACCCGGCTGTCGGAGCGCTGGTCGAAGTTCTCGGCCACGGCCTCGTCGCCGGACGCGCTGCGCGTCGCCCTGGCGCCGCTTGACGGCGGCTCGGTCAGCGCCCGCGACTTTGCCGCCACCGCCGCGGCCACGGACAGCTTCACCGGCTGGGTGGCGGGCATGAAGAAACGCTTCCGCCAGAAGGACGATGCCGCCGCCGCTGCCGCCAAGGCCGCGCCGGCCCCTGCGCCAAAATCGGCTTAGTTCCCGCGTTCACAGGATCAATCATCACGGGGTAGAAGATCATGGCGTTGTCAAACCCGGGTCCGGGCAATTTCCTTGACGGTCTCAACCGGCTGCGGCCGTTCATTTTCGCCGGCGGCGGCCTGCTGGTTCTGCTGATCGGCCTGGCGTCCTGCGGCCAGACCATCCAGCCGGGCAATGTCGGGGTCAAGATCCGCACGCTCGGGCCCAATGCCGGGGTCGACGCGACGCCGCTGCCGTCGGGCTGGCATATCAATCTGATCGGCGAACGCATCGTCGAGTTTCCGGCCATCCAGCGCACCTATACCTATACGGCGGAAAAGGATGAGCGCGGGCCCGAGAACGAGGAACTGACCTTCTCGGACAACAACGCCTTGCCGATGACCGCCGACGTGCAATTGGTGATGCGCATCGATCCGTCGAAGGCGCCGGCCCTGTACAAGCGCTACCGCCTGAATTTCGATCAGCTGTTCGAAGGGCCGCTGCGCAACGACGTGCGCACCGCCGTTGCCGCCGAGACCGAACTGGTCAGCGTCGAATATCTGTATCGCGGCGGCCGCCAGCAGGTGATCCAGAAGGCTCTGGCGCGCGTCAACCGCAAATGGTCGGGCCAGGGCGTCGAGATCAGCCAGCTCGACTGGATCGGCACCATCCGCTACCCGCAGGTCATCCTCGATTCGATCCAGGCCAAGACCAAGGCCGACGCGGACGCCGCCGCCGCCCAGGCCCAGGTCGCCGTGGCCAAGGCCCAGGCCGACGCCCAGATCGAAATCGCGCGCGGCCAGGCGGAATCGAACCGCCTGCTGGCCCAGTCGATCGCCAGCAACCCGGAAGTCGTCCAGCTGAAGGCGGTCGAGAAGTGGGATGGCCACCTGCCGCAGGTGACCGGCAGCGCCACGCCGTTCATCAACCTCAATCAACGGTAAGGAAAACAAGGGGCTGCGACAATTTGCAGCTCTTTAAGAACGCCTCATGTTATCCAAAAAGTGCGCGCGTATCAGTCAGGCACTTTTTGGCATGAGGCTTTATTTCCATTAACCACGTATCACATCCACGTGATGACTGTCCGGTTTCGCTTTGCAGTTATTTCGCACAAGCGTAATATGTGTGCGTCGCAAGATTGAGTTAAGTCCTTAGCTGCGACAGAACGAGCGAATGGAAATGATCGCCACATAGACGTCAATTGCCGCTGAACAAGCTGGCGCGTGACTGAAAGCAAGTTTCGCCCCATCGAGTGTAAAGAAACTCTGGGAAAACTTAATAAAGTCCCGGCACAAGCCCGAAATATGATCTCTACTGATCAGTATTCTCGCAAATAACCTGGCTTTTGCTGACTCCGGCTTCGCTGGAGCGCGTTGGAGTGCGGCCGGAATCTCTCCCGGACAGCCTTGAGGATGTGCCCTAGAGCGGGACAAACGTCGCCGCGAAGAGGTATCATAATGCCTCATCGGCAACCGGGAGGCTAAAACCGGGCCTGGATGGGGTCGGGTTCCAGACTATGCGCATCGGAAAACCGCCGTGGGGGTGCGTTTTCCGGGGGGCTCGCGCAAGGAATCCGCCGGCCGGCCTTGGGGGGTCTGTCGAGGGAATGTGCTTAGCCGGGGGGCTGCACATCCGGGGAGACAGACGGGGAAGGGGAGGCCGCTCATGCGGACCTCCCTTTTCTTTTTTTGGTCAAGCCTCATGCTCAAAAGTGCCTGACTGATATGCGTGCACTTTTGGGAAGAACATGAGGCGCAAAAAAGTGAGGCGACTAGGCGCCCTTCGTGTCCCAGCCGATGACGCGGCCGTTTTCCAGGATGACGCGCTGGCCGAACGGGCGGCCGGGCATCGGGCGGTAGCGAAAGACTTCCTTGGTGCGGTTGCCGTCGCGCTTCTGGCCTTCCTGTACGGGCTGGCCCCAGGAATCGACCAGCTGATCGCGTGACATGTGCTTCCAG
>CAYULN010000082.1:0-25193 GCA_964445605.1 uncultured Caulobacteraceae bacterium
AGACAAGTTTGATTTCCTTCAGGAAAGCATCGTGTCCGTAAAGGGAGGGGAAGTCGATGAACACGCTGTCCTTCAGCATTTCGGACAACGCCTTCATGTCTTCGTACGGCACCAGCCGGTCGGTCGGCACGGCGGCCAGGTACACCCTCGCCTTGATCTTGCTCGGATCGACGCGGTGGCGGTCCAGGCTGTCGGACATCGAGATCCAGCGGTTGACGTCGGTGGCCGTATAGGCGTCGCCGCGCGACTTCAGGTACTGGCATACCGCGTACAATTCACCCGCCGCCGCCGGTGCCGGGCCGTCGAAGCGCTCGGAAAACTCGGCGTCGGAGCGATAGGTGGTCATGGCCAGTTGCCGGGCCAGCGAAATACCGTCCTGCGGCTTGCCATTATCCTTGCCGAATTGCAGCAGACGGCGTTGCAAACCACGGAAGGCCGTCGCCATCGGATGCGAGCGATGGGCGGCGGAGATGACGCACAGCCGTTCGACCGCGTCCGGATACAGCTCGGCAAAGGCCAGGCCGATCATGGCGCCGTAGGACGCGCCGACGAAATTGAAGATGCGCTCCACGCCGAGCTTGTCGAGCAGCAGCTTGACCAGCCGCGCCTGATCCTGGGTGGTGATGGTATAGACATGATTGGCCGGCAGGCGCGGGGCGAATTCGATGCTCAGCACCCGGAAGCGATTGAGGTCGAGGGCCTCGCCCGGACCGGCCACGCCTTCCCACCAGCCCGGCGCGGTCTCGGTGGTGTCTTCCTTGGCGAACAGCACGCGGCCCGACGAAATGCCGCCGGCGGCCACCACCATCGGCGCGGTTTTCGGCCCATACAGGCGCGCCACGACATCGGCCTGTTCCAGTGTCTGCCCGCTTTGCAGGCGGAAATCGGCCGGAATGGCGACAACAATGTCCTTCCCGACGAGGTCGGGGCGATTGGCAATCTCTGGGGTCAAGGTATGCGCGTTCATCTGGTGAATCCGGTACGGTTTTGTTTCGTCGCGCATTTTATCCAAAAAGTGCAATCGACGTTTCACGCCACTTTTTGGAATGCGCTAGGAAGTCATCGGACCAGACGGGAGAACGGGCCGCAATTGCGGCATCGTGTCTCTCATCTCTCAGAGGGAAACCTCTGTAGGAGTTGGCACCATTCCAGAAATCTGGCGGTTGCCCCAGCGTCGTCGGGCCTGTCCCTCGGCTGGTCTCGATGAGTAACCGCCATATGCACAAATTTGTGCGCTTGCGTCAAGGGGTTGGCGCGTTGCTCAAAGCTTGAGCGGCGCAGAACCGCCCATGGCCGGGTCGCTCAGCGACGGCCGTCCGTCTTCGATATGACCGGCAAAACGCTGCCTGAAGCCGTCGCCGCTCAGGCTGAAATCGTACCAGTTATGGCTCGGGCCGAAGTCGAGCTTCACCACCTGCGGCGTGCCGGGGATCAGGTCGAAACGGCGCTCGGCCTGGCCATAGGCTTCGTCGCGCCAGGTCACTGCCACAGGCCGCGTTGTTTCCAGCCGCAGGGTTGTGCCGTCCAGGCTGGCCTTGAGCGAGCAATCGGTGGTGTTGACAAACCGGCGATGGAAACCGTTGGGGCCAAGGACAAACAGGTCCGCGCCCTTGGGGTCGGCATCGCCGAAAGCGACCGAACCGCCCGGAGCCAACGTAAAGCGAGCCGGCGGCAAATCCAGAGATTTAGGTGAATAGATATGGAAGACAGCGGCGACGTCTCGGCCGCTGTTTTGCAGACTGATCGTAGGGACCGCACCGGCATAGCTGACGTCCGCCGCCAAATGATAGGGCAGGGGCCGCGCCGGGCGTGAACCAGTTTCCTGTACGGGCGCGGCCAGACTGTCCGGTGTGTCGGGCGTGGCGGTCAACAGAATGCTATGCGCCTTGGCCGCGGCGGCCTCGGTGTCCGGCAGCGATATGGTTGGCGTCTGCGGATTGGCGAAGTCGAAACAGCTCAGCAGGTCACCGCACACCGCGCGCCGCCACGGGCTGATGTTCGGTTCGTGGACGCCGAACCGGGCCTCCAGGAAACGGATCACCGAAGTATGGTCGAAGACCTGCGAATTGACGAAGCCGCCCTTGCTCCATGGCGAAACCACATACATCGGCACGCGCGGGCCCAACCCATAGGGCTGGCCTTTGCGTTCGTCCTCGCCGAGATGGTATTCGCCGGCTGTGTCGATATCGCTGTGGCCCAGCAGGGCGTCGCCGAATTTCGACGGCGGCGCTGGCGGGGGCACATGGTCGAAGAAGCCGTCATTCTCATCGAAATTGATCAGCAAGACCGTCTTCGCCCACACCTCCGGATTGGCAGTCAGGGCGTCGAGCACGCGCGCCGTATAGTCGGCGCCCTGGGCGGGACTGGACGGTGTCGGGTGCTCGGAGCCTTCGGCGGTGGCGACGATCCATGACACCTGCGGTAGGGTGCCGGCCAGCACATCGGCCTTGAGCCTGTCGAGATCGCGCGTCCGCAAGGCCCGTTCGGCCAGCCTGGCCAGCGGCCCATCCGCCGTCTTGTCGGCGAAGCGGTAAAGCTTGAAACCTTCCAAAGGGTTGTCGGTGAAGTTGTCCTTGGCATTCTGGTAGATCTGCCAGCTTATGCCGGCCGCGGTCAGGCGCTCCGGATAGGTCACCCAGGCATAGCCGCCGTGGCCGAGCGGATCGGCCTCTAGGTGATCGTAACCGTTGTCGATGACCGGTCCGTGGTGCTGCGCCAGTCCGTCATTGGTCCCCGTCCACAGGAAGGTCCGGTTGGGATTGGTCCCGGCATGAATCGAACAGTGATAGGCGTCGCAAATCGTGAAAGCCTCGGCCAGGGCGAACTGGAACGGGATGTCGGCGCGCGTGTAATAGCCCATGGCGCGGTCGTGCTTGGCGGCTGGCCAGGCGCTCATCCGGCCGTTGTCCCAGGCAGCCTGGGCGTCGGCGAAGCCGTGCGGCGTGCCGCTGACGCGGATCAGCCCGGCATGCGCGCCGGTATCGAGCCGGAAGGGTGCGATCGCTTTCTTTGGGTCATGTTCGGACGGCTGCGCGAACACGGTGGCGTCACGTGCCGGTATCGCAAACCGGTCGCCGAAGCCGCGCACCCCGCGCAAGCTTCCGAAATAGTGGTCGAAGGAGCGGTTTTCCTGAGTGAGAATGACGACGTGTTCGACATCCATCACCGTGCCGGTGCGGCTGCGGGCGGGTATATCCAACGCCCGCGCGATAGACGGCGGCAAGGCGGTGGCGCTTGCGGCGGCGGTAGCGGATATAAGGAAACGGCGGCGGTCGATGGCCATGGTTTGGCCCCCCAGTCTTTATGCGTCGCCCTGGAGCCCTTATCCACCGATTGTGGGGGCTAAATCAAGGCATAAGAAAAGAAAGCGGAAAACGCTACTGGCGGCGTTTCATTTTGCGGCCCAAATGAGGACGATAGTGAAAGGAATCTTCCCCATGAGCGCCCTGTTTTCGCCCATTGCTCTGCGCGACCTGACACTCCGCAACCGCATCGTCGTTTCGCCGATGTGCCAGTACTCGGCCGACGAGGGGCGGGCGACCGACTGGCACATGATCCATCTCGGCCATTTGTCGCTGTCCGGTGCGGGGCTGCTGTGCATCGAAGCCACCGCCGTCGAAGCGGATGGCCGCATCACGCCGGGTGACCTGGGACTATGGAATGACGCCACCGAAGCCGCGCTGAAACCCGTCCTGGCGGCTGTCCGCCGCTATTCGCATACGCCGGTCGCCATCCAGCTGGCCCACGCCGGCCGCAAGGCGTCGTGCCATGTGCCGTGGGAAGGCGGTGCCCAGATCGCGCCGGACGCGCCCGGCGGCTGGCAGACCCTGGCGCCGTCGGCCGTGCCGTTCAAGGGCGAATATGTGGCGCCCACCGCCCTGGACGAAGCGGGTTTGAAGCGTGTCAGCGATGCCTTCGCCGCCACCGCCCGGCGCGCCGAACGGCTCGGCATCGACGCCATCGAGGTCCATGCCGCGCACGGCTACCTCTTGCATCAATTCCTGTCGCCGCTGTCCAACCAGCGCACCGATGCTTATGGTGGTTCGCTGGAAAACCGGATGCGTTTTCCGCTCGAAGTGTTCGATGCCGTCCGCGCCGTGTTCCCAGCCCATAAGCCGGTCGGCGTCCGCGTCTCCGCCTCGGACTGGGTCGAGGGCGGCTGGGATATCGAGCAGACCGTGGCCTTCGTCGAGGAATTGAAAAAGCGCGGTGTCGACTGGATCGACGCCTCGTCCGGCGGTTTGTCGCCACATCAGCAGATCGCCATCGGCCCAAATTATCAAGTGCCGTTTGCCGAACGCATCAAAGCCACCGGGATGACGACCTTCGCCGTCGGTCTGATCACCGAAGCCCAGCAGGCCGAGGACATCGTCGCGTCCGGCAAGGCCGACCTGGTCGCCCTGGCGCGAGGGATGCTCTACGATCCGCGCTGGCCATGGCGCGCCGCCGCCCAATTAGGTGCCCAAGTCGAGGCGCCGCCGCAATACTGGCGCTCTCAGCCGCGCGGCCTCAAGCACCTGTTCGGCGAGCAGGCAATCACCACCTAACCCCCGATCTTCTCGATGGCCTTGGCGATGCGGCGGGCGCGCGTCTCCGCCGCCTTGGCTTCCTCGATGGCCCGCACATGCTCCTTGCGGTGTGTGAAAGCCAGCTTGTCGAAGGCCGCCCGCAAACCCGCCGCGTCCAAGGCTTCGGCGAAATCGGCCGGAACCTCGACCACACGCGGTTCGGTATCGAGCGTCAGTTCGACCTCGATCGGGTCGTTGCCGTTCAGCCCCGACGCCTTGCGATGTTCCGAGGCGAACGGAATCTGAAACCGGCCGTCCATGAAGAACACGGTCGAACGATAGACATAGCCGTTGACCGACACCTTGACCGCCGGCTTGCGCCCGCCGTTCAACGCCGTGACGACCGCTTCGGGCACGTCGATGCCCATGGCGGAACGCTTTTCGGCGGGCGTCAGGACGGTGTGGAATGTCGGCATGGCAGGCCTTTCTATTTGCCCGCCACCTTTACCAGTTTCGCCAACGCCTTGTCACCGCTAAGCGTCGCCGTCGCGTCGTTCCAGTGCAGCTTGGTCGTCGTGCCTTTGCTCTTTTCGTAGTCGTAGGACGTGCCGTCGTCGTCATAGAGCGCGAAGTCGGCGTCCTTGCCAGGGTAGACCTTGATCTGGGCGACGGTCTGCTTCGTCGCCGTCGACTGGATGTCCGAACCCAGCGGCACGATCGAGCCCGCCTTGACGAACACCGGGATGCGGTCGACCGGCGCGGCCACCTTGATCCATTGCCCGCCCGCGACCTTCTCGTCGGTCCAGAAGTTATACCAGTCGCTGCCCGCCGGCAGGTAGACGCTCTTTTCCGTCTGGGCCTGCTCGGTCACCGGCGCCACCAGGAAGGCCGGGCCGAACATGTATTCGGTGCCGATATCGGTGACGTTGGCGTCGTTGGGGAAGTCCATCCACAGCGCCCGCATGAACGGCTGGCCGCCGTCATAGGTCGCCTTGGCCTGGCTGTAGATATAGGGGATCAACTGGTAACGCAGCCGGTCGTACTTGGCCAGGATCGGCTCGGCGGCATGGCCGAATTCCCAGATTTCCGTGTGCTTGCGGTCGCCGTGCAGGCGCAGGGTCGGCAGGAAGGTGCCGTATTCGAACCAGCGCGTGAACAGCTCCGGATAGTCATAATTCTTGCCGACCGTCTCTTCCGCGCCGGCGGGATCGAGCAGCGGCGGCTTGGTGGCGCTGGTGGTCTGCGGCAGCCATTGCCAGCCGCCGATATCGTTGCCCCAGTAGGCGATGCCCGAGGCTGTCATGTTCAGGCCGGTCGGGATCTGGCGCTGCAAGGCTTCCCAGGTCGGATGGATGTCCGACGACCAGAACAAGGCGCCGGTCCGTTGCGAGCCCAGATAAGCCGCGCGGCTCAGGATCAGGACGCGCTTGTTCGGCTTCCAGGCGCGCATCCCTTGCGACACGCCCTCGACGTGCAGCAGCGGGAAGACGTTGTGATAGCGGTCGCCGGAACCGATCGAATAGAACGATCCGTCCGGCACCAGGTCCGGCTCGGTCTCGTCCAGCCACGGATAGTCGAAGCCGTGCGACAGGATATTGTCGCGCGCGTGTTCCCAGTACCACTTGCGGGCATCGGGATTGGTGGCGTCGATCAGGGCGCCGGTCCGGTCGGACCGGAAGGGCAGGCCGTCGACCGGCTTGCCGTCCTTGTCCTTGAGCAGATAGCCCTTCTGCGCCAGCTCATTGTAATAGCGGCCCGAGGTCTCGTAACGCGGCCAGATCGAGATGATCGACTGCATACCCATGTCATGCAACTGCTTGTTCATCGCGTCGGGATCGGGGAACTGCGCCGGGTCGATATCCATCTGGCCCATGCGCGTCCAGTAGAACCAGTCGACCACCATGACATCGAGCGGATAGCCCTTCTGGCGGTAGGTATTGGCCACGCGCAGCACCTCGGCCTGGCTGTCGTAGCGCGCCTTGGACTGGATCAGGCCGAAGGCGGCCTTGGGCGGGATCGGCGTGGCGCCGGTCAGCCGCGCATAGCCGGCATAGATATCGGCCGGCGAACCGGTGATGACGAAGAACGACACGCGTTCGCCGACCTTGGAATACCAATGGGTCTGGCCGTTGATGGCCATCGATACGTTCGTGTCGGACGGATTGTCCCAGACGATGGCGTAGCCCTTCGATGAAACCATCACCGGCACGCAGACGCTTTCGCCGCCGGGCGCGTCGTACCAGTGCTGGCAGTCGATCGTGCGGCCACGCAGGTCCAGGGCCCCGAGGCTTTCCTGGTTCTGGCCCAGGCCGTAGAAGTGTTCGTCGGCGGGGGCGGCGAACGATGCGCCGACCTGATAGGTCGCTTCGCCATTGACGGTGTGCGGCGCCTTTTCCCAGCCGCCCATGCTTAAAACGGTCTCGCCCTTGGCGTTCTTGACCTGCAGGCCGACCGGGGCGAGGGCGGGGGCGAAATATTTCTCGCCCTGACTCGGCACATGCGGCGGCGGCGCGGCATTGACGTGCAGGCTGAGGACAGGCGAGCTGAAGGTATCGCCGTCACCGCTCGTCTGCTTGTAGCCTTTGGCGTCGGCATGGTCAGCCAGGATGCCGTAGCCGGGGCCCTTCAGCGCCTCGGCCTTGTCGTCGGAAATGGTGACGTGGATGACGTTGGGCCCGTAGGCCTCGACGGCGACCCAGGCGCCGTTGCGGTCAAGCACCGCCAGCGGCTCCGCCTGCGCGGCCGTTACCGCTACCATTGCGACAATCCAGGCAGCCGCAGCCGCGCCCAAGGCCCTGACCTTCATTTCCTCACCCTATGACAGCGTTATCATTTTGCCAAAAGGGCTAGGCGGTAAAGCCGCGGCCGTCAATGGGTTTTTTTGGGGGAGAGGTGGGTTATTGAGAGTAGCCCCCGATAGGGCGGCGACGGCGGCGTTGCGGTTCAGACCGTCATAGCTGGCGCAGTCGGCCGGATGATTACTGGGGACAGATTTTCGGCGTGTTGCCAGACATTACATAAGGCCAACTGCCCTTTTTGTGTAAATTTTATTATTTAGAAATATTTCCTCAATGGCCGCTCTATCTTTATTTTCCGTATAAGCTCGCAAAACAATATAAACTTCTTTAATAAATTCATCATCTAAGTCGTATTTTAATTTCTTCATGACATCTATTAAAGCATCGGCGCGTCCATATTGGCCGAGGAACGCAAAGGACATAAATTTTGCTTTTATGATTACGGGATCTTCATTCCAAAATGTATCTAAATATTTTGCAAAAAAATCAACCTTTTTAAGCTCCTCAACCTCATCACCGTAGGCCTTAGTTTTTTGAAAAAACACTTCGGCCGAAAAATCCTCTTCGCCAGGCAAGTATTCGAGATAGCGGTCATTTTGAGATAAATATTTTGAATAATGCAGAACGATATTATCTGCCTTTATATACATAGGCATAGCGAGAAGGTATATCGCAAATCCAGATCGCATCTTTTCGCAGTAAAACCCGCTTAATATATCTGCATTTCCATCAGAATAAAAAACACCATTAACAAACCGAAGGCTTGAGCATTTCCGCAAGACGGCGTTTATAAATTTTTTGCTGATATTTTTATTCAACTTTTATCACCATTATGTAAGATCCTTTAGGTAAATTTTGTCTGTATTTTTCAGCCTGTCTTTTACTGATCTGCTGTCCTCCCGTCTTGAGTTCGACGAATATAGGATGATCGTTGGACGGCCTCCAGCCACCATCAGTCCTTACTGAGCCTAGCGTACCGTAAGGGACTTGAATACCGTTTTTAAATGATTGCCCTCCCACATAGGGGTCGCCAAAGCCCTTAAGTGTAGCCTCAAACGTACCGTGTACTAACATGCCTCTTATTCCCCGGTTTATTTCACTCGGGTTATCAGGTAGCGGATTAACGGAGCTAGCAAACAATGCCGCTGATGTTAACTTACTTGTAGCTTCGCTAGCCGAACTGCTCGAAGTCGTTGCTGTTGACGCCGACGCCTGGATTGTCGGGGTCGCTGTCGCCCTTCGGCCCGGTGAGGGTGGGATAGTAGAGGAACTGCAACCGGTCGAAGCCGTCATAGACGTACTGCGTCCGGTTGCCGTCGCCGTCCAGTTCGGAGGTCTTCAGGCCATTGCTGGAATAGGTATAGCGGGCGTAAGAATAGACCAGGCCGGTGCCGTAGGCGCGCTTGACCTCCCTGACCCGGCCGGCGTCGTCGTAGCGGGTGAAGGTGATCCGGTCGGGACCGTAACTGCCGCCGCCGTCCGTCCGGGCGCAGGCGCCGGTGTCGGCCCCGCCCGCAGGCTGGATGGCCACGCCCGCCGTCGCGGTGAAGGTGGCCGGGTTCATCCGGACGGCCGTGCACACAGGACGCCAGGCCGCGTCGTAGCTCACCTCCGTCACGCCCAGAACCGTATCCGCAAAGCAAGGCGTTGCAAAAACGCAGGCCAAAACCACCGCGAGGCCGAACCGAAAGCTTTTAGCCGCTTCCCACATCGCCAAATCCCCCATGACTTTCATCACACGGGAAGGCAATCATGGGTTGCCGCGCACGGCAAATCCATTCGCCCAAAAGTAACGGGGCGGTCAAAAACTCTCAAAACGGGTGAAAAGCTCGCGCTTCGGTAAGTGGAGGCGTCGGCCTCAATCCAGATGCAGTTCCAGCTTCTGGTCGTTGAGGCGCTTGGCCTCGATGGCGTGCGCCTTCAGGATGGCCAGGGCGGCCCACAGGCGGGAAATTTCGTCCTGGCCGGTCACCGCCGGGATCGGCGTGTCGTAGGCGCCTTCCGAGATGCGGATGATCGAACCGGTGACTTCCTTGAGCGGATTGGCGATCGATTTGATGGCGATCCACAGGGATGCAATCAAGAGAAGCAGCGTGCCGCCGCCGGCGAACAGGATGTAAATCAGCTTCCGCGTCGTCTGGTAGGCCTGGACCTTGGCCGCTCGCGCTTTCAACTGGTCCTGAATGCCCGACACCATGACATCGACGCGGCCCTGGAAGGCTTCGCGCCAGGCGATGTTCTTGTCGGTGATGCCGATGGTTTCGGCTGCTTTGGGAGACTGGGTGCGGGCAACGTTGGCGACCCAGCTCAGGGCTTTGATCATGGTGCGGGAATCGGCCTCGACTCTTTTGAACTGCGGGATTTCATTCGGGCGCAATTGCGCCTTCCAATCGGTCAGAAGTGTCTGGATTTCGCTGGCATGCCGGTTCAGCGCGGTGGTGCGAAGCGTCAGCTCTTCCGGCGTCTTGGCGGTGTAGATGTTGCGGATGTCGATGGTTTCCTGCGACAGCAGCAGATTCAGGTGCTCGCCCTTGAAGGCGTTGTCCGAGGCGCGGGCGTAGTCGGCGATGACCCGGTCGTAATGTCTCATCGTGAAGAAGGCGAGCACCGTTATGGCGAAGACCATGAACACAAACGCGGCGACAAGGGACAGGATTTTCGCTTTGATGGTCATAAGGGACTCAGGTCACGGCACATTGGCCAGACGACTCTAGCGCCAATTGTTTAACAATTTTCTCGCGGCTGCCGCCATGGTTGACGAAGGCGCAAGCGCCGCTTAAGCCGGAAAAAACATCAGGGAGATCGCCATGAAGACCCGTGCCGCCGTCGCTTTCGAGGCCAGGAAGCCGCTGGAAATCGTCGAGGTCGACCTGGACGGCCCCAAGGCGGGCGAGGTGCTGGTCGAAATCAAGGCGACCGGCGTCTGCCACACCGATGCCTACACGCTCGACGGGCTGGACAGCGAGGGCCTGTTTCCGTCGATCCTTGGCCATGAGGGCGCGGGTGTCGTGCTCGAGGTCGGGGCGGGAGTCACCGGCCTGAAACCCGGCGATCACGTCATTCCGCTCTACACGCCGGAATGCCGCCAGTGCAAATCCTGCCTGAGCCGCAAGACCAACCTGTGCACCGCCATCCGCGCCACCCAGGGCAAGGGTCTGATGCCGGACGGCACGTCTCGGTTTTCCTATAAAGGCCAGACCATCCACCACTATATGGGCTGCTCGACCTTCGCCAATCATACCGTCCTGCCGGAAATCGCGCTGGCGAAAATCCGCGCCGACGCGCCGTTCGACAAGGCCTGCTATATCGGCTGCGGTGTTACCACCGGCGTAGGCGCCGTGGTCAATACCGCCGGCGTCGAACCCGGCGCCAATGCCGTGGTGTTCGGCCTGGGCGGCATCGGCCTCAACGTCATCCAGGGCCTGAAGATGGTTGGCGCCGACCGGATCGTCGGGGTCGATATCAACGACGCCAAGGCCGAGTGGGGCAAGCGCTTCGGCATGACCCACTTCGTCAATCCGACAAAGGTCTCCGGCGATATCGTCGCCCATCTGGTCGAACTGACCGGCGGCGGGGCGGACTATACCTTCGACTGTACCGGCAATGTCGACGTCATGCGCACCGCGCTCGAAGCCTGCCACCGCGGCTGGGGCGAAAGCATCATCATCGGTGTCGCGCCGGCCGGCACCGAAATCCGCACGCGGCCGTTTCAGCTGGTCACCGGCCGCGTCTGGAAAGGTTCGGCCTTTGGCGGGGCGAGGGGGCGCACCGACGTGCCGAAGATCGTCGACTGGTACATGGACGGCAAGATCGAGATCGACCCGATGATCACCCACACCTTCCCGCTGGAGCGCATCAACGAGGCGTTCGACCTGATGCATGCCGGCGAGAGCATTCGCAGCGTCGTAGTGTTTTAAGGTCGATGGCAGAAATTCTGAAACCGGCGAACCAGACCGAGGTAGACGCCTATATAGCCGCCTATCACGGAAAGATATGCTGGCAGGCGGTGAAAAATTTCGGCTCAATGCTTTGCCTGGATTTCGGGCAACCGTTAGCTATTCAAGGACGTTCCGGTCCTATTACGAAGGGGGAGCGGCGCGTCGTCGTATATAATTGCTTTTGGGAGCTTTCGTCGCCGCCAGTCTTTGTTTCGAGCGACGACGATCTCAGCCGTTTTGAGTCTCAATATCAATCGCTCTTTTTGGGCAGTAGTTTGAATAGATTGGTGTTTTCTGATTATTATCTTGTCTTCCAATTCTCCAATGGAACGACCTTGAAAGCTGATGCCTCCAATCGATACAAAACGAGTTCAAGCTTGCTGGAGCTCGACAATCTTTGGGGGAGCTATCTGACATTATTGCCAGACGGCGACCTTGTTATCGGAACTTGACCCCTTTACCGAAAACTTGCGGCGCCTTGGCGAATTTCCGCTGACAATCCTACGCCGCAACGTGTAAGTCTTACCGTCCACGTGCGGAGGCCAAGGAGGCGTCGTTCCATGCCCGGCATCGAAATCACCGAAACCCATCGTGTCCATGGCGGTACGCTGTCCTTCGTCACTCACGACAGCGTCTCGATCGGTTCGCCTATGACGTTCTCGATCTTCGTGCCCCAAATCGTGGCAAGCAAGGCCGCCGGTAAGTTGCCCACGCTGTACTGGCTGTCCGGCCTGACCTGCACCGCCAACAATTTCACCGAAAAGGCCGGCGCCTATCGCAAGGCCGCCGACCTGGGCCTGATCGTCGTGGCGCCGGACACCAGCCCGCGAGGTTCCGATATCCCCAATGATCCGGCCGGCGACCTGGGGCAGGGCGCCAGCTTCTATCTCGACGCCACCCAGGGGCCGTGGAAGTCGCATTTCCAGATGGAAAGCTACATCACCAAGGACCTGATCGAGGTGGTCGAACAGAACTTCCCGGCCGATCCGGCCAAGCGAGGCCTGAGCGGCCATTCCATGGGCGGCCACGGCGCGCTGACCCTCGGCATGAACCACGCCCATCTGTTCCATTCGCTGTCGGCCTTGGCGCCGATCGCCTCGGCGACCCGCAGCCCGTGGGGCGAAAAAGCCCTGGCCGCCTATCTCGGCAACGACCACACCGCCTGGGAGCGCTACGACGCCGCCCTGTTGCTGGCTGCCGGGACCGGCAAGGCCTATGACGACATCCTGATCGACCAGGGCCTGGCCGATCCGTTCCTCGAAAGCCAGTTGATGCCTGAGTTGCTGGAGCAGGCCGCATCCGCCAGCGGCCAGAAGCTGACCCTGCGCTACCAGGACGGCTACGACCACTCTTACTATTTCGTCCAAAGCTTTATCGGCGACCACCTGGCCTTCCATGCGGAACGGCTGAACAGCGTCGTCCCGGAGCGCGTTGTCGCATGAAAACTCTCATCCTGATCCTCCCGCTCGTCCTGCTGCCGGCTGTCGCATGCGCGCAGAGCAACAATCCGCCGCCGCCGACCTGTTCCACCGCCCAAAATACTGGCCAAAATACTGGCATGAACAGCGCCTTGCCGCCGCAGTGGCAGGGCTGGACGACCACCCTGCCGGTCACCGCCGCCACCAAGGCCGCCGACCAGCCGGAAATCGCTATCGGCAAGGCCTATGCCGCCAAGCTGCAGCCGACCGCGCAGATGGAATACAGCACGCCGCTCGGCAAACCGCCCAAAGACGGCAGCTTTGGCGGCCTGTTCATGCTGACGGTCGAAAAGGCCGGCGCCTATTCGATCGCCCTCGACCAGGGCGCCTGGGTCGATGTCGTCAAGGACGAGCAAAACGTGAAATCCGGGGCGTTTGGCCACGGCCCGGACTGTTCGACCATCCATAAATATGTCGAATTCCAGCTGATCCCCGGCCACTACACCATCCAGATATCGGCCGCTGACAAGCCGGACCTGACTATAGAAGTGGTGGCCAAGTAGGGAAGTTTTTGGGAGCGAAGCGACCTAGCGCCACTGAGGCGCGCAGCCTGCGTGGCGCTTGAACGCCAAACAAACCTAACCCTTGACTTATAACGGCCTTTCCGTCATAAGCCGCGCTTCGCCCCGCAAGGGGTGTAAAACGGGTGATCCTGACGCTGCCGTTGCGATCGCATTCCGCCTTATGTGGGATGCCAGCCAGGGTAAAAACTGAAGGTACGATATGTCCAAGCGCCACAGCGCCAAGTACAAACTCGACCGCGTCATGGGTGAAAACCTGTGGGGCCGTCCCAAGTCCCCCGTCAACAAGCGCTCCTACGGCCCGGGCCAGCACGGCCAGCGCCGCAAGCAGAAGGTCTCCGACTTCGGCCTGCAGCTGAAGGCCAAGCAGAAGCTGAAGGGCTACTACGGCAACATCACCGAAAAGCAGTTCCTGCGCACCTACGAAGAGGCCGATCGCCGCAAGGGCAACACCTCGGAAAACCTGATCGCCCTGCTTGAGACCCGTCTCGACGCCCTGGTCTACCGCGCCAAGTTCGTGCCGACCGTCTGGGCGGCCCGCCAGTTCGTCAACCACGGCCACGTCCTGGTCAACGGCAAGCGCGTCAATATCCCTTCTTATCGCGTCAAGCCGGAAGACGTCGTCGAAGTGCGTGAGCGTTCGCGCAACATGGCGCTTGTCCTTGAAGCCCTGCAGTCGCCGGAACGCGACATCCCGGACTATATCGAACTCGATGCCAAGGGCATGAAGGCCCGCCTGATCCGCCTGCCGGAACTCGCGGAAGTCCCTTATCCCGTGAAAATGGAACCGAACCTGATCGTCGAATACTATTCGTCGTAAGCGGGTTCGCTATCGAAAATGGAAAGCCCCCGGAAGCTCGGCTTCCGGGGGCTTTTGCTTTAGAATTTCGGCGCTGACGGTCCGTTCAGCAGCGTCAGGATTTCCTCCTTCGGGGCGCCGCGATTGATGGCGTCGATGACGTTCGTCGCCCATTTCGCCAGGCCGGGATTGTGCGGGTTGCTGGCCACCACCGCCAGCATGGCGGCGCCTTCGTCCAGCCGGTCGGTCTTCACCAGCATGACGGCCGCCCGCGCCGAATAGCTGGCGACCTGGGGCGCCAGGTTGTGCGCCTGCATGGCGGCGTCGACGGCGGTGTCGTTGGGGAAGTCCGGCCGGTCTTCCTGGGCCAGCGACAGATAGTACAGCGCGACCGCGTTCTTCGGATCGAGCTTGTAGGTGCGCACCAGGGCGAAGCGCGCCCTGTCCATCGGATTGGCGCCCGGTTTTTCGCCCTCCGGTATCTGGCCGCGCTTTCCGGTCAGGTAGTAGCCTTCGCCCAGCAGGGCCCAGGCCTCGCTGTCGTCCGGGTGGGCTTCGGTATAATCCCTGAGCGCCGTCACCGCCTTGGCGGGATCGCCCAGGATGTTTTCCGCCCGCGCCAGCACCTTCAAGGCAAACGGATCGTTCGGATAATGCGCCGCTTCCTTGCGCACATTGTCGAGCAGGGCGACGGTGTTTTTGGGTTGGTGCGCCGTCATGACCGACGCTTTCCATGGGAGCAGCTTGTTGCTCGATCCCGGCATGGGCGTCACGGTGATTTGCGGCGTCGGCATGCCGTTGACTTGGTACGTCGTGGCCTTCATCTCCTTGTTGAGATAGGTGTTGAGCACGCCGGGCAGCTGATCCATGGTGATGCCGAAGATACGCTCGAAGCTGGCGACCGGATCCTCGCCCTTGTCGTAGGCGGCGACATAAGCGGAAAACTTGTGCCGGCGGTCCTCGTCCGACAGGACGTAGTGGGCCAGCAGCCAGGACTGCGCATAGAACTGCAACGACGCGCCCACCGTCGTGCCGATGGCGCCGGGGCTGCTGAGGATGACGGAATATTTGACGCCGGTCCCGCCATTCATGAGGCGGCCGACCCGCTGGTTCTCGGACATGCCGACCAGGGCCTGGTCGTTGAAGATCCGGGTGGTGGCGTAATAGTCGGCGAAGCCTTCGACGAACCAGGCCGGGTATTTGACCTCGCTGTTGTGGGCCATGAAACTGTGGGCATATTCATGGAAGACGACGATCTGGCCTTCATTGGAGACGACGTCGTCGATGGTCTTGACGGGTGGGCCCCGTCCGATCGTCAGGTCCTGCATGACGATGAACTGGCCTTCGGTCGCGTTGAATGAGATGCCGACCGCGCCTTCCGGGGCTTCGGGCACGGCGTCCTTCCAGTCGTACTTGTTCTCGACCAGATAGATATCGGTCATCGGTGTGGCGGCGTCGACTTCCGGCGATACGTGGAACAGCGTGGTGAGCACGTAGCGGTATTTTTCGAGATTGACCGCATAGATGCGGGTCTCACGCTCGCTGATGTTGCTGTAGATGGCGAAATGGTCCGACTGGACCTTGATCCATTTGGCCTGAGCGCCGGTAGCCACGACCAGGCCGAGAACGCTCAGGCCGGCCAGCAGCCATTTTCGATAGGTACGCATTGTTTTCCCGTCTTGATGTTATTTATTGTCCGACGAGCCGTTCAGGAGAGCCATGACTTCCTTGGTCGTCTTGCCGGCCTTGATGGCGTCGACCGCCGCCTTGATGCGCGCGGCGCGGGCGCGGTTGTGCGGGTCGCTGATGAACGGCGAAAGCGCGTCGGCCGCCTTGTCGCGTTGCCCGGCCAGTAAGTCGGCATAGGCGGCGAAGGTGGCGTACTCGATGATGCCTGGCGCTAGGACGTGCGCCGCGTTGGCGGCGTTGAGGGCGTTGGCGTTGGGGAAGTCCTTCTGGTTCTGGTAACTGCGTGCTACCCAGTAAAGGTTGGGGGCGTCGAGCTTTGTGGCCTGGTAGGCGGTCAGGAAGAAGCCGCGGGCGGCATCGTAAAGGGCGTCGCGATCGGCGCCCGTCGCTGTTTCGGCGCGTTTCATGTAGACACGCCCCATCAGGTAGTTGACCTCGAAGTCTGCCGGATTACTGTCGACCAGCTTGCTGACCTCGGCTTCCGCTGCGTTGAGATCGCCGTACAGGAATTCGGCGCGTATCAAGGCAAGGCGGTATTGCAGGTTGCCGCCCAAGGTCGCTTTCTGCGCCGTCAGGGTCTCAAGCACGGTCTTCCCCTGGGTATCCGTCATGCAGGTGGTCAGCAGCGAGCGGTTAAGCAGGAACGAACCTTCGTCAGCGGTCACCTTGGTCACCTGGATGTCCGCGTCCGGATAGTCCGGCAGTGGCAGCTGGTGGTAGTGCATATTGTTTTGATAACGATCCAGAATGCCGCGCAGATCCGCTACCTTGATGCCCGTCGCCGCCTCGAAGCTGCCGACGGGATCCTCGCCCTTGCCGACCCGGGCAAAGTAGTCGTTCAACGTCCGGGCGCGCGCCGGATCGGCCAACATGTAGTGCGTCAGCAGCCAGGACTGGGCGTAGAAGCTCGCGAGCTCCCAGGCATTGGCCTTCTGATCGCCGCTGAAACCGTAATTGGGATCGAGCACCTTTTTGAAGTCAATCCAGTGGTCCTCGGACAGGGTATAGGTCCGCTCACGCTGCAATTCGCCGACGGTGATCGTGCCGTCGTGTGGATCGGCGGTGCTTAAATATTCGGCGAACCCTTCGACATACCATGACGGATAGAGGATGCGGGCATGCTGGAACATGACATAGTGCGTATATTCGTGAAACAGGGTGACCAAGCTCGAATCCTGCTCCCCGAAGTCGTCACCGAACTGACCAACGCTGGCATAGGCGCTGGTGCCCTCCGAGCAATTGAAATAGACGCCGCCGACATAACGCGTGAAGCTGGGGCGCACACTCAGCATCAAGTCGTCCTTGGCCAGGAGATACACTTCGAACTTAACCTGCGGGCCCTTGTCGCTGCTGCCGAGGAGGATATTGGTCAGCGAACGGAACGCTTCCAACTTACGCAGATAGTCGCGCGTGTGTTTTTCCGAGGCGTCGCTGTAGATGACGAAGTGGGCGGATTCGGCCTTGATCCAGGTATCCGCGTGGGCTCCGGCCGGGGCCCACAGCAGGCACGCCCCCATCAGGGCGCAAACTGACGCGACAATATTCCGGATGTGCATGTTGGAAGTCCCCCCGATAGTCTTGTTATACTATCGCATGGGCCTGCGGTTGTGAAGAGACCGTCACAAACCGCCTGCCTGGCCTCAGTTGCTCCAGGACTGCGCCAGCATGCCGAGCAGGTCTTCCTTCTTGGCGCCGCTGTCGATGGCGGCGATGATGGCGGTGGCCCAGCGCGACAGCTTGTCATTGTGCGGATTGCTGGCCAGCGGATAAAGAACGGTCTTGGCTTCATCCGTCTTGCCGGTTCGGATGAGCAGGTTGGCGGCGAGAACGGCGAAGCGCACGGTGGACGGCGCCAAGGCGTGGGCCTCCACGGCCGCGGTCACGGTGTTGTCGTCGGGATAATCCGGCAAATCGCTGTGCGCCAGGGCGAAGAAATACAGGTTGGTCGCGTTGGTCGGGTCGAGTTGGTAAACCTTGCCGAAGGCATTGCGCGCCTTCTTCATCTGCGTCTCTGCCGTTTCGCCATCGGCAATATGGCTATGGCTGGTCATCAGATAGTAGCTCAAGCCCAGCAAAAACATGCCCTCCGGATCGTCCGGCCGTCGCTGCGTATAGGCGGTCAGAAAATTCAGCGGCAGGCTTTCGTCGCCGAGGATATTTTCCGCCCGGGCCCACGCGAGCTGCGCATAGTCGTCGGTTGGAAACTTGGCGGCTTCGGTTCGGATATTGGCCAGAAGCGGCTTCGAATCGCCCATCGCGCAGACGCGATCGGCGGCGTCCCATAACAGCAGCTTCTTGGCCGAAGCCGGTAAGGGCGTGATGGCGACATTCGCCGTCAGCGGCATGTCTTTGAGATGGACGGTGAGCGTTACGGCCTCTTTCGACTGCAAATAAGCGTCCAGGACCTTTGGCAAATCCTTGACCGCGATCCCCGTTGTCCTTTCGAAGGCCGTCACCGGGTCTTCGCCCTTCTCGTAGGCGGCGAAATAGGCGTGCAGCTTGTCTTCCCGTTCGGGCGTGGCCAGGAAATAGTGGGTCAGGAGCCAAGATTGCGCGTAAAAGGCCTGGGTCTTTTCCGGCGAAGACTGCAGCGACTTGGCGCTGCGCAACAGGTCTTCATAGGGCAACGCTTCGCCGCCCAGGAGGGTTCGGTAGCGGCCCGACCAGGCCTTTCCGACTTCGACCTGGTCGCCTTGAATCCGGGTCGATCCGTAATATTCCGCGAAGCCTTCGACATACCAGCGCGGATAGATGGCCGAGCTGTCCTGGAACATGAAGGCGTGCGCGTATTCATGGAACAGGATGATCTGGCTGTCGTTTTCGGCCTGGTCGGCGACGGTCTTCGTCTCACGTATGTCGTCGTAACGGTAGACGGCAAAGTCGGCGTCGCCGAAGGCGCAACCCGTATAGAAGCCGGCAACCCCCTGCGGCAGGCCCGGCTTCACCTGGCTGAGGTCCATGCGGCCGTCCAGGAAATAGACATTGAAACGGGGGGAGTGTTCGTCAAACGCCGGCGGCAGATCGTAAAAGCGCTCCAGCACGAAACGGTATTGCTCCAGCTTGGTGAGATAGGCGCTCGTCGTCTTCGCATCGACATTGCTGTAGACGGTGAAGTGATCCGACTGCGCCTTGATCCAGGGAGCCGCCGGCGCCGCCGTGCTCGCCATCAAACCCAGGCCGCACAGCCCGGCCACCCACGATTTCGCAAGAATTCCCATCATCGCCCCCGTATTGAGGCGACGGTATATTATTCCATCCGACGTGGAAAGGGGCAGCCTCAGGCCGGCAGCAGGCCCTTGTCGTCGAGCGTCGTCTTCAGTTCGCCCGACTGGAACATCTCGCGCACGATATCGGCGCCGCCGATGAATTCGCCCTTGAGATAGAGCTGCGGAATGGTCGGCCAGTCACTGTAGACCTTGATGCCTTCGCGCAGGTCCTGGTCCTGCAGGACGTTGACGCCGACATATTCGACGCCGAGGTGGTCGAGCACCTGCACCACCAGGCTCGAGAAACCGCACTGCGGCTGTTCAGGGGTGCCCTTCATGAACAGGACGACGTCGTGGTCCTTGATCGTCTTGTCGATAAAATCGTGAACTTCGTCGCTCATGGGCGGGCACTCCGGTCTAGCATTTCCTGCATATAGGGCAGCGCAGGCGGGAAATAAAGAGGCCTAACGCTGCGCGCCTTTCGGCAACTGGTCGGTAAAGCGGGCCATCTCGATCTGGGCCGGCACGGAGGACGGCAGGTGGCGTTCCGGCACCTCGGCCAGCTTCTCCAGCTTGTCCGGCGAATCGGCCTCGATCAGGATGCACGACAGGCTGGGCAGGGACAGGGCGTAAGCCAGGCACAGCTCCTCCGGCGTCCAGTCATCGGTGGTGTGCAGGAAGGCGTGCGTCCCGGCGCCGGCCAGCGGGTCCTTCGGCTTGCTGAACCAGCCGCCGCGCGCCTTTTTCGGCACGACGTTCGACGCCTTGCGATACAACTCGGGGAAATAGTCGGTGCCGATCACCGTCATGTCGTTGTGGGTGGCCTTTTCGATGCCGTGGCGCTTGTCCCAGGCGGAATCGATATCGAACGACGTCAGGATGGTATCGAAGCGGCGGCCTTCGATCGCCGCGCCCAGATCGTCGGTATCGGCGGTGGTGCCGACATAGCGCAGCATCCGGGCCTTTTTCAGCTCCTGCACGAAGGCGAAACTGTCGGCCGGCAGGTGCGTCGCGCCCGGCTGCTCGAAGACCAGCAGGTCGAGCCATTGCAGGCCGGAACTCTTGATCACGCCGCGCAGCGCTTCCTTGAGCACCGGGAAGGCGTAGCCGGCCAGGTCGCCCGGCACGCCGGGCAGGTCGGGTGTCAAGCTGACGAACAGCACCTTGCGTTCGACCACCGAAAACACCTGGGCGGCCATCTTCAGGAAGTCGAGGTCGAGCCCGTCGAAATGATAGGTGTTGACGCCGTTTTCCAAGGCGGTTTCGATCAGCTTGCGCGCCAGCGACACGTTGCGCCGCAAGGCGGCGACCGGCAGTCTCAGGCCGGTGGCGGACAGGGCGCGGCCGGAATGTCCGAATGGACGATAACGCATGCCTAAAGGTCTCGAGACGCAAGGGTGAATCGACAGACTTAAAGCAAGGCCATGACTCCGTTAAAACCGCCTTAAGGCTGATTGAAAATGAAGCGACGCAGACGTTGCAAAATGGGCGTTTGGCCGGGCGGGGAGACTGGGTTATAGTTAACGCCAACGCACGCCGGAACGATCGCATGAGCCGCAAGACAGGGGAATTAACCGCCATGGCCGCAGGGGTAGTCCTCGCCGTCAGCATGGGCATGATCAGCCAGGCCTTCGGCGCCACATGCGACCGCAATTACGATGCCTCGCTCGACAAGGCGGTGGCGGCGACGGTGGCTTCCGTGGCGGGCAACAATGCCTCCGGCTTCCTGGCCCAGGTCAGCCCGGACGGCTTGAGCTTCGCCACCGATGGACCAAAAGTGTCCTATGCCGCCCTGTCGAGCGACTTCGCCGCCAAGACCGGTCGTTATTGCGACCTGTTCACCTGCAACGGCAAGGCCGGGGCCATGCATCACCTGTTCGTGCCGGGCAAGGCCGACAAACAGATCGACGCGGCCCATGCCCTGGCGGCGGTGACGATCAACGCCAACACCAATAACGAACTGGACCTGAGCTACCGCTTCACCGCGCAGTGCAAGTGGGAATTGACCGGCCTGACGACGCCTTAAATCTTGCGTTTCAAGGCTGGGCGAGGTATTAAAGGGTATTACCTTTTAATACCTGGATGGCAATCATGGCCGCTTCGGTGAAAATCGACGATGCGCTCAAGGCACGTATCCAAAACCTGGCCGATCAGAAGCAGCGCTCGGCGCACTGGGTCATGCGCGAAGCGATCCAGCAATATGTCGACCGCGAAGAGGCCAGCGCCAGATTTCGTCAGGAAGCCATGGCCTCATGGATCGAATATAAACGCACCGGCAAGCACCTGACCCTGGATGAGGTAAAGGACTGGCTGGACACCTGGGGGACGCCCGACGAAAAAGGGCCGCCTGAGTGCCACGAGTAGTCCTGACGGCGAACGCGGCGCAAGGCTTGCGGCGCTGTCAGGCGTTTCTCTACAGAAACTCCCCCTCGGCTTCGCAAAGGGCGGCGGCGGCGATCTTCAAGCATCTAAAGCTTCTGGAAACCGTGCCGGAGGCCGGACGTCCCGGTGACGACGGGCTTAGAGAATTGGTCATCCCCTTCGGTGACGCCGGATACGTGGCCTTGTACGCCTACGAACCGGATCTGGACATCGTCTCGGTGCTCGCCCTGAGGCATCAGCGCGAAGACGACTACTAGGCCTTCCCCGCCATATAGTCCGGCAGCCAGGCTTCATTCGCCTGACGCAGCTTGTCCAGGCTGAGGCACAGGCCCGCATAAGTCAGGTCCGTACCGGTGGCCACGCCGACCACAGCGGCCGGGACATCGGCTTCGGCGGCCTGGGCGGTGACCAGGTGGGCCGACGCTTCATCCACGGCGATCAGATAGCGCGCCTGGTCTTCGGCAAAGGCGAAGACGTGATCGGCCAGGCCGCTCGGGTTCTTCAGATCCAGCCCGACACGCGACGCCAGGGCCATGTCGACGGCGGCCGACAGCAGCCCGCCATCGGAAAGGTCGTGCACGCCCTTGGCGACACCCGACTTGATCAGGCGGCGCACCAGTGTGCCGTTGGCCTTTTCAGCGTCGAGATCGACTGGCGGCGGCGCGCCTTCTTCCCGGCCCAGCACCTCGCGCAGGTAGAGGGTCGAGCCCATCTCGCCGCGCGTCTCGCCGATCAGGATCAACACCTGGCCGGCGCGGACCTTGTTGAACCCGGTGCGCTGGTCGTAATCCTTGAGAAGGCCCACGGCGCCGACGGTCGGGGTCGGCGGAATGGCCTGGCCGTTGGTCTCGTTGTACAGCGACACATTGCCCGACACGACCGGGAAGTCGAGCACCCGGCAGGCTTCGGCCATGCCGTCGATGGCGCGGACGATCTGGCCCATGATCTCCGGCTTTTCCGGATTGCCGAAGTTGAGGTTGTCGGTGATGGCGATCGGCTCGGCGCCGACGGCGGTCAGGTTGCGCCAGGCCTCAGCGACGCACTGCTTGCCGCCTTCGTAGGGGTTGGCCTTGACGTAGCGCGGCGTGCAGTCCGAGGTGACGGCCAGCGCCTTGCGCGTGCCGTGGACGCGCACCATGCCGGCGTCGTGGCCGGTCGACGAGTCGGCCAGGGTATCGGCCATGACGTGCCGGTCGTATTGTTCCCACAACCAGCGCTTCGACGCCTGGTCAGGGCAGGAAATGATCTTGAGCAGGGCGTCGTTCAGGTCGTGCGCCGGCGTGTGCGTCCATTCCGGTTCAAGCGTCGGTTCGACCCACGGCCGGTCATAGAGCGGCGCGTCATCCGAAAGTGGCGACAGCGGCAGGTCGCAGACGACCTCGCCCTTGTGCTTGAGCACGATATGGCCCGACGTGTTGGTCTCTCCGATCACCGCCGCATCCAGGCCCCACTTCTGGAAGATGCGGTAGCCGTCCGCCTCGCGGCCCGGCTTGAGGATGGCCAGCATACGCTCCTGGCTTTCGGACAGCATCATCTCGTAGGCCGACATGTTGTCTTCGCGCTGCGGCACCTTGTCGAGGTCGAGCGTAATACCCAGGCCGCCCTTGCCGGCCATTTCCACCGACGAAGAGGTAAGCCCCGCCGCGCCCATGTCCTGAATGGCGGCGACCGCACCCGACGCCATCAGTTCCAGCGTCGCTTCGATCAGCAGCTTTTCGGCGAAGGGGTCGCCGACCTGCACGGTCGGGCGCTTTTCTTCCGAGTCTTCGGAAAATTAGACCGAGGCCATGGTGGCGCCGTGGATGCCGTCGCGGCCGGTCTTCGAGCCGAAATAGACCACGGGCAGGCCCGGTTCCGGCGCGGCCGAGTAGAAGATCTTGTCGGCATCGGCGATGCCGACGCACATGGCGTTGACCAGGATATTGCCGTTATAGCCGGCGTGGAAATTGGTCTCGCCGGCCACCGTCGGCACGCCGACGCAGTTGCCATAGCCGCCGATGCCGGCGACCACGCCTTCGACCAGGCGGCGCGTCTTGGGATGATCCGGATCGCCGAAGCGCAAGGCGTTGAGCAGGGCCACCGGCCGGGCGCCCATGGTGAAAACGTCGCGCATGATGCCGCCGACACCGGTCGCCGCGCCTGGGTAGGGCTCGATATAGGACGGGTGGTTGTGGCTCTCCATCTTGAAGATGCAGGCCTGGCCGTCATCGATGTCGATCACCCCGGCGTTCTCGCCCGGGCCGCAGATGACGCGCGGTCCCGTCGTCGGGAACTTGCGCAGCTGCTTGCGCGACGACTTGTAGGAGCAGTGCTCCGACCACATTACGCTGAATACGCCCAGTTCGACGTCGTTGGGCTCGCGGCCCAGACGGTCGAGAATGACCTGATATTCGTCGGGCTTCAGGCCATATTCGGCGGCCTTTTCGGCCATGGATTTGCGGGCGGGGGCAGTGGTTGTGCTCATGCGCGCGCATATAGGGGATTCACGCGGCCGTGTCAGCACCTAATCGGGACGACGGGCGGTTTAGGGGACCTCGGGTTTTCCCGGCCGGAAGAGCGGGGGAGACGCGGCGGTGAACGGGGCTGTTCCCTTGCCTTGCATAGGCCAGCGCGCCGGAGAACCGGGCACGGCCGTGGCGAATGTGCTGGCCGAGTGCTTCAGCCGGTCGCGCGTGCCCTTCGCCGGGCGACCGTCGAGGCCGTGCGGGGCCTGCGGTTTCGCCGCAAGGCTCGTGCTTTCCGCGACAGGGCGCGGGCTGGTCTCCGCCGGGGCATTGCCGCCAGGGTTTTCAGGCCCAGGGTTTTCAGGCAATGGCGTGTCCGCGACACGCGGCCTGGCGGGACGCGCGCGGCCCCGTCGCGGCGGGAGATAAAGCTGCGTCAGCGTCCGGTCGGTGGTGGCCAGGGCGCGCAAGGTGCGGCCGGCATCAAGCCAGGTTTTCGGCATCGGCATGGCGCGCATGGCCGCCATGATGTCGTCGGCCATGGCGCGCAGTTCCAGCCTCAGCAGGCGCAGCGCCTGCTGATCGGCCATTTCGAGAGTGTCCAGGTCCATGACGGTCATTTGATCAAGCATAAAGGGCGCGCACAGGGCGGGGATAAGTCGATGGTTTGTCGCCCGATCGACGCCCCCCGCGCGGGGAACATGTCACCCAAATCGCACGCTTGGCGTCCTTATTCGCCACTCAGCTTTACCGCAGCGGAAGCTAGGTGTATGTTAACCTTTGATTAACCAATCGTTTGGGGACGATCATGAAGCTTCGATCAACGGGCTATGTCTGGCTGTGCCTGATCGCCGGCGGGGCGGCCTGCGCCGCCCAGGCCGAAACGCCTTACGCCTATGGGCCGTCGAGCCCGGCTTTCGCGCCGTCGGATATCAACAAGGTCAAGGCGCCGGGCCAGGAACCGGTCAAGGCGAAGCCGGCTCAGGAAAAGGCCGTCAGGAGCGAGGACGTGACGGCCGGATTGCCCGCCGGCCCGCAGGCCTATGTCCCCAGCGCGCCCGCCGCCGCGCCTGCGCCGGTGGTTGAGCCGGTCCCGGTCAAGGCCGCAGTGAAACCCGCCATCAAGGCCGAGGCGAAGGTCGCGCCCGTCAAGGCGTCCGCCCAGACGACCCTGGCGATGCCGGTCGCCGGTCCGGCAGCGGCGGCTCTGCCGACCTGTAACTATGCGCAAATCCGCAAGAGCGGCTTCGACGCCTATGTCGGCCGCATGTGGGCGGCGCGCACGCCGGAAGCGCAGAAGGCGCTGATCGGCTGCCTCGACCAGACCTGGGCCTACCACCTGTCGGCGGCCAACACCGATCCCAATACCCATTTCGAGGAAATGGCCTCTCCGGCCATGCTGGCGGCCATGCAGTACGACGTCGACGGCT
>CAYULN010000083.1:0-5161 GCA_964445605.1 uncultured Caulobacteraceae bacterium
AATCGATGAAGCTGCTTGGCGAAGGGCTGCTGGGCAGCGCGCGCGAGGCCGAAGGTATCAGTTGGCTGGAAAAGGCGGCCGATGCCGGCGTTCTCGACGCCGATGTCGAGGTCGGCGACTATTTCTATGGCGAGCGTTTCATGGGCATGCCCAATCCGCACAAGGATCTGGCGCGCGCCTTCAAGCATTATGCGCACGCGGCCGAAGGCGGCAACTGGCGCGGTCAGGACGCTTACGCCTATGCCTACTTCTATGGCCGGGGCACCAAGAAGGATGGCGCCGAGGCCTATAAGTGGGCTTTGATCGCCAATGATTCCAAGGACAAGGACGCCGCGGCTTCGCTGGACTATCTCAAGACCAATCTGAAGGCGGCGGAGATGGCGGAAGGCGAGAAGCGCGCGGCGGCCTGGCGAGCGGCGCACAAAGGATCGTCCGTAGGCAAATAGATCGGCATCTTCCTTTACCAATAATTATCCATGTTGCCGCCAATGTCCGAGCCATAAAATCTTATGGCGAGGAAAAAATACCCATGTTCGGACTGGCTCGGAAAACGACGGAAAGCAATGCGCAGGCGGATTTGGTATGGGCGGCTTTCGACGCCTTGCCGTCGCCGGTGTTCGTCAATGATCTGACGCCGGGGCAGGAAGGGCTGGTCTATGTCAACGAAGCCTTTGTCAAGGGCATCGGCGCGACACATAAGGACCAGTATCTTGGCAAGAAGGTGTCCTGCTTCTTCGCCGCGGAACAGCCGGATGGCCGGTCGCCGGCGGACTATGCCCGCCATGTCGAATCGGTTCTGGCGCGCGAAGGCCGCTGCACGGTGGTCACCAACTATGTGCGCGCCGACGGATCGGTGTTCGAAGTTCTGGCTACGGTCACGGCGTTTTCGTCGGGCGGCAAGCGCTACGCCATGGCGCAGTTGCAGGACATGCACGCGGCGCAGTCGCTGAGCCAGCGTCGCTCGGAATTCCAGGCGCTCGCCAACAGCCTGCAGTCGGAAATCGGCGCGTCAGTTGACGCTATCGCCGAGGCGGCCGGGGCCTTGGGCGGTGTGGTGTCGAGCCTGATGCATTCGGCCGAGGAAACGTCACGCCAGTCGGAAAGCGTGGTCGAGGTCAACGGCCAGACCTCAGGCAATGTGTCGAGTGTCGCCGACGCGGCGCAGGATTTGGCCACCTCCATCGATGCCATTGGCGCGCAGGTCGGCCGGTCCACCTTGGTGGCGCGAGATGCCGTGACCCAGGCGTCGAGCACCCAGGCGATCGTCAACCGTCTGGTCGGCGCGGCCGAGCGCATCGGCGATGTGATCAAGCTTATCCAATCGATTGCCTCCCAGACCAACCTGCTGGCATTGAACGCGACCATCGAGGCAGCGCGGGCGGGCGATGCCGGGCGCGGCTTCGCGGTCGTGGCGTCGGAAGTCAAGTCTTTGGCGTCGCAGACGGCCAAGGCGACGGAGGAGATCTCGCTGCAGATCGCCGATATCCAGGCTGCGACTGGTGAGACCGAGGAAGCAATCCGGGCGATCGGCGCGACCATCGAACAGATCAACGAGATTTCCGGGGTGATCGCCGAGACGGTCGAGCGTCAGTCGGGCGCGACGCAGCGGATTTCGGAGAATGTGGCGCGGGCTTCGAGCGGCACGGACCAGGTGACGCAGAGCCTGATGACGGTGGCTGAGGTAGCGCGGGAAACCACCGGCGTGGTCAACAAGGTGCAGGCATCGATCGGCACCGTGACGGAACACGCCGAAGGGCTGCACGGCCGGATGGATGCGTTTATCGACAGGTTGCGGAAGGCGTGACGCCTTAAAGTAACGGGGTGTGGGGTCCGCGACCCCACGACTTCCCTATTCCAATAAAAGAAGGCCCGCCCCTTTTGGGGGGCGAGGCCTTTTTTATTGGATTTAAGAAAGGTTTCGTGGGGTCACGAGCCGGCCCTTCGCATGGCTCCGGGCGTTTTTCGCGGAAATCGAGACATTTAGTCTCGATTTCATCCGGTTTGCGGAAACGCAAACCGGCGCTCCTCACCCCCAAACCCCATTCGTTTAAGCGGGCACCCACTCCCTCAGCCGCTCCTGCACCTCACGCAACTGCTTCGGCGTCCAATCCTGCTCGATCTTCTCCAGCTTGCGCATGGCACCGCGCCGGCCCTTCTGTGCGGCGAACGAGTACCAGAAATAAGCCTGCTCACGGCTTGCCGGTTCGCCCAAAGAATCCAGATAGTTATCCCCGACCCGCTCGACAGCCTCGGGATCGCCCGCCAAAGCCGCCTGCCGGGTCAGCCGGGCGGCCGTGATCGGATCGGGCTTGGCCTTGAACCCAATCAGATACAACTCAGCCAGGCTCTTCATCGACGGCGCGTGCCCCAGTTTGGCTGCGCCCTCGAGATATCTGGCCGCCTTGTCGTAATCGCTGACGCAGCCCAACCCATAACGGTACTGATACCCCGCGAAGGCCAAGCCATTGACGTCGCCGCGCAGGGCATTGTCCTCGTTCAGCCGCAAGGCCGCCCGATAAGCCTTGTCGGCCAGCTTCGACAACTGCGGAAAGCGATAGCCGTGGTTGCAGATCTCGGCGAGCTTCAAGGCGGCATGGCCATCCCCCTCACGGGCGCGATGGGCATAGATCGCCGCCGCCCGCTGCATGTAATGGAAGGGATGGTCGTGGCTCTTGCTGGCGCCGCCGGTACCTTTTTCCAGCATGTCGACACACTGCATGCAGGCCTTCGGATCGCCCTTGCGCGCCTTGCGCCGGGCGCGCTGAAAGGCATTCAGCGGCCGGGAATATTTGAGCCTGTGGCCCATCATCTCGTCGATCATGCCGACGACGACGAAGACCAGCGACCCGCTTAGGACGATGAAGACGACAATCGCCCAGGCCGGCACGCTAATGTGGGGGAGATCCAGCATGGACGGCCCTGAACAGCATTGATCCGAAGACGGATTTTAGCAAACCGCCGCCCGCTCACAATGGAAGCGTTTCTTTGAAACGCGCCCACGCCTGCCTATTGCTTTTTTACGTATTACTTGATGCGGGAAAAAGGGTGCCAGCCACCGACTTCTGGTCTAAATTGACGGTAATGGGCGCACAGCCCGAATTCGGGAGGGGTATTCATGAAATCCATGTCGAAACTGTTCGGTCTCAGCCTGATCGGCCTGGTCGCGGCAACCACCGGCGAAGCCCGCGGCGTCAAGGCGCAGCCCGTGCCTTCGGCGCCGACAGCGCCTCCGGCCAATACGACGGCTTATGACCGCGCGCCGTGGTGGATGAAGGAAAACGTCATTGCCCAGACCGGTTTCGTCTATACCGAAATCCCGGCCAACCGGGCCTGGTTCTCCGCCACCTTCCTCAGCGTCGACACCACCGTGGACAAGGCGCAATCCAAGGCCATCGCCCAGGTCAAGGCGCTCAACCAGGCGCTTGACAAGCTCGGTAAGGACGCCGTGCGCGTGAACACGACCTTCTCCATGCGGGCGCTTTATGAAGAATACCGCGACAAGAACGGCAACCGCGTCGAAGACCAGCGCGGCGACAAGATTACCGGTTACCAGGTGTCGCTCAACCTGTCGCTGCAGGTCCGGGACATGAGCGTGCTGGAAAACGCCTACGCGCTGGTCCTGGCAGCGGCACCGACGCAAACGACGGATGTGTCCTTCAGCCTGCAGCCGTCGAACGAGGCCAATAGCTGGCTCTACAACCAGGCCGTCAAGGACGCGCATAAGCGGGCCCAGGATGCGGCCGAAGCGGCCGGCGGACATCTGGGCGCCATCAAGGTGATCGATCCGACCGGCCGGGCGTGCCGAAGCGACATCCTGGCGCGCAATGCCGAGGAAGGTTTTTCCAATCAAGCCAATCGTGTCGACTACGACGAGCCGGTGAGTTCGCCCATGTCCTACAAACGAAGCGCTTCTGTATCATCGGCACCGCCGCCACCTGCGCCACCGGCACCGGGGACCGCGGAATATCTTGAGGCCAAGGCGCTGGCCAACTCCTTCATCCAGACGCCGCCACCGCAACGGCTGGAGACGACGGCCTGCGTCGTCTACGGCGTGAACTGACGACAAAAAACGGCGATACATTATTACGGCACGGCTTGCGAAAGCCGTGCTGCGGTGCAATATTCGGTCTGTCGCTGGGGCGGGCCGGAGAGACCGATGTCGTTCGAACAGGATCGCGCTTCTGCACCCCTTAAGCTGCCTTATGAGCAGACCGTCCTGGTGTTGCAGGGCGGCGGCGCCCTGGGCACCTACCAGGCCGGCGCCTACGAGGTCATGCATGCCCAAGGTATCCGGCCGGACTGGATCGCTGGCATTTCGATCGGCGCCATCAATGCCGCCATCATTGCCGGCAACGCGCCTGACGACCGGATCGAGAAACTGCGCACCTTCTGGAAGACGGTCGGGATCGACCTGCCCGGCAGCCATTTCGAGCCACGCAACGATATTTCGCAACTCAGCTACCGGTCGCTGAGCGGACTGTGGGCGCTGGCGGCGGGCGTGCCCGGCTTCTTCCGGCCGTGGTTCCTGCTGCCGTGGTTCAACCTGCCCGGCACGCCGGAAGCGACCAGTTTCTACGACACCACACCCCTGCGCCAGACCCTGCTCGACCTTGTCGATTTCGACCGCATCAATTCCGGCGAAACCCGCCTGAGCCTGGGGGCAGTCAATGTCCGCACCGGTAATTTCATCTATTTCGACAATCAGCGCGACAACAGGATCATCACGCCGGAGCATGTGATGGCAAGCGCTGCCTTGCCACCTGGCTTTCCGGCGGTGGTCATCGACGGCGAGCCCTACTGGGACGGCGGGCTGGTGTCGAACACGCCGCTCTCCTACGTGCTGGACGCGGGCGTGGCCAAGGATACGTTGGTTTTTCAGATCGACCTGTTCAGCGCCCACGGTCCCGATCCGGCAACCATCGACGAGGTCGAGGAACGCATCAAGGACATCAGCTATTCCAGCCGGACGCGCCTGAATACCGACGCCTTCCTGGAAAAGTACCGGTTGCGCCATCAGTTGCGCATGCTGGCCGAACACCTGACGCCGGAAGTGCGGGCGCAGATGCTGCCGCGCGCCGAGCCCGGCGACACCTTCAACGGCCGGGTCAGCCTGGTGCACCTGATCAACCGCGCCAACAAGAACGAGATCCAGTCGAAGGAC
>CAYULN010000084.1:0-10965 GCA_964445605.1 uncultured Caulobacteraceae bacterium
CTGCGGCGCCTTTGAAGTTAGACCGTGGTCGCGCAGCGTCGGGCCGGCGCGGGAATTGGTTTGGCCTTTATCCGAGCTATTGATAAATCGCGCCGCTGCTACCACCTCGAAAAAGTAGCGGCCGGTTTCGGGCGCGGTGAAAATAAGCTGCGGATGCGGGCCGTCGGGCGCGGCCTGGAGCCACTGGTCGCCGATCGCCGCCGTATTGAAGTAGTAGTCGTTGCTCACCTCATTGAAGAACATCGGCCGGGCGACGGTATCGCCGGCTTCGACATAGGCATAGGACCAGCAGGTATCCTTGCGATAGAAGTCTTCGTAATTCGAATAGGCCAACGGCTGGCGGGGCCGCCCCATGAACACCGGCACAGCCTTGGCCTTGGCGACGGAGTCGAGAACGGGGCGCGGCGAGTCGGGCAGGGCGAAGACGATTTCGAGCTCTTCCGTGTCGTAGCGTTCGGCCGCTTCGGCGATGCGGGCGTGGAGCGTCACCGGGCTATTCTGGCCTTGCGCCGCGTTCAGCAGTTCCGGCACGACGCGCGTCGTGGCGCGCAGGTCCAGCACCTTGAAACCGGCCCGTTCGGCGGCGGTGGCCAACGACCTGGGACTGAAATAGTGGATATGGTGCGGGAAATAGTAGAGCGGATCGAACGGCAGGCCGAGATTGCGATCGATCAGGGCGTCGCCGCTCGGCAGGCGCATGATCACGATCGCGCCAGGCTGCATCATCTGCTTCAACCCGGCGAGAAAGGTCACCGGATCGGGCAGGTGCTCCAGCACATGGTTGGTGAAGATCGCGTCCAGCCGTTCGCCGGCCATCTGCTTCGGGGTATTGGCGTTTTCGCGGAAGATGTGGGTGTTGCCCTGTTCCTTGGCGAATTCGGTGCTGATCGGCGACCAGTCCGATCCGGTTGCCTCAACGCCCCGGCGGCGCAGGTGATGCACCGTCAGGCCGGTGCCGCAGCCGAATTCGTGCAAACGGAACGGTGGCACGACGCCATGGCGCGCCGCTATGTCCAGAAGCTCACGCACCGTATCGTTGTGTTCCGACTTGTAGAGTTGCGCGTAGAACTTCGGTTCGTCGTCGTTCGCCCAGTAGCCTTGCGAGTAGACATCGGCAATGACGCTGTCCTTCAGGTCGGGCAGGAACTGCTTGTGGCCGCAGTCCGCGCAGACGAAAAGTTCCGCATAGATCGTTTTGTAAGCGGCGGCATGCACGTGACCGTTGTCACGGTACTGGCTCAGGCTTCCGCTGCAAATCCGGCAGGGACCGGGCGTGATGGCGCGGGCCAGCGTGCGCGGACGCGCCCGTTCGCGGCGTCGGCGCACGAAATCAACAACCGTGTCTCTGAGGGGGGAGGGAAAAGCGCGGCTGAAAACGATACGCCGGCCCAAGGCTCGCAGGTTCATCGGACGACTTCCAATGGATAAAAAAGAGGAGAACTGGCCGATTCCGGCATTTTGACATCGAACACAGCGGAATCCCCCGGATTTGCCCTTTCAGGCTTGATTATCCCATATTCGACCTGCGGGAGCCGGTCAACGGCGCCCAATGCAATACGGGGGACAGCATCACTGCTTGTCGTCATACATTTACCGCCCGGGACGCATCGGCGTCACAGGGAGGACTTAAGCAAGCGCCTTGATTTGAAAGGCAAACTGAAGATAAGTTGAGTCGCGATCGAAAAGCCAACACATGGACAGGACATGGCCCGCGGCATCTTCACCAAAGCTTTTGCCGCCGTTGCCCGGCGCGTAAGACGCGCGATGCGCCGTTTGCTGGGGCTCGAGGCCGACCGGCAGGAAATGCTGGGCCACCTGGACCGGCTGTACAATGTGCTTGAAGATATGGAAGCCCGCATCCAGGTCGCGCAACGTCAATCGGAACACGCCCTGGCGTTTGTCGAGGAACTGCCCTCGCTTCAGGCCCGGGCGGAAGAGCGTTTCCTGGGTTTGCGCGACGCCTTGGCCGATCTGAGCCAACGGCACGATTTAACAGTCGCCGGGATCGATTCGGCCGCCGGCACTATCCTGGCGGCAACGGAACAGGCGCGTGAATTGTTCACGGCGCAAATGGACGAGGTCAAGGCCGGGCTGGAGCGGCGCTTTGACGATGGACGGCTGCAAACCGAGCAGAAATTAGGGCAGCGTTTGGACGAGGGTTGGCTTCAGGCGCGCCAGAATCTAACGCAGCTGGAACACCGCTTGGATGAAGGCCAGCGCCAGGCGGAGCAGGGTTTGACGCAGTTGGAGCACCGTCTGGTTGAAGGACGATTAGGCCTGTCCCAAGCTCTGGCGAAACAGATCGGCGACAGCGAAGCGGCGCTCCGCGCGCAAGGCGCGACCCTGCTGGATCGCACCGCCATGCTGCATGCCCTTCAGGATGCGCAGGGCCATATCCGCTTCCAGGTGAACGAATCCCTGGACCTTGTCCGGCTGATGCACAGTAATCTGCTGCATCGGCCGATCTATATTCAGCCGGGTATGATGGCGGTTACTCGGCTGGGAGGCTGGGACGGCCATCCGCTCGCCGTGCCGACGACCCACGCCGGCGTCTTGTACGGCCACTATGTCAACGGCGCCAACAGCGAACCCGGGGTGCGCGCCGCCATTCGCAGCCTGGTGAAACCCGGTGATGTGGCCATCGATATCGGCGCCCACGTCGGTCTGCACAGCGTGATCATGGGCTTCCATGTCGGCGAGGAAGGGCAACTGCTCTGTTTCGAGCCGGATCCGGATCTTGCCGCGGCCTTGCAGCAGACAATGCTGATGAACGGCTATTGGCGCCGGGCGCGCGTCATCAACGCGGCGGTAGCCGACGCGCCGGGCCGCGTCGCGTTCCATCGCGTGCCGCACAGTCCGGAAAGCACCCTGTTTCCGGAAGACGGAACGGTCGAGCGCGACGTGATCGACGTCGAGGTGACGTCGCTCGACGCCGCCCTGGCCCCTGGTTCACAGGTGAATTTCGTCAAGATAGATGCCGAGGGCGCCGAGTCCCGTATTTTCCGCGGCATGCAACGCGTCCTCAAGGACAACCGGCGCCTGTCGATCATCGTGGAATTCGCCCCGCAGCATTTTGCCCGCGCCGGCGAAACGCCGGACGCGTTTCTCGACTCCCTCAAAAAACAGGGATTCGAGATTTTCACAGTCGGCGACGAAGATGGCGGCCTGACGCCGGTGGAACCCGGCGAGGTCCTGCAACTGAAGACCTGCAACCTGCTTCTCAAGCGCGAATAGGCGCTTTAGCCTGCCGCCACCTGGCCGGGCAGGCCGCCGAGATATTGCAGCCCCAGGGTCTGGAAAGTGACGGTCAGCCAGGTATAGGCCGATATGCGCACTTCATGGCCCCAGTACTGGCTGGTCTCGTCGATGATGAATTCCAGCGAAGCATAACCCTTGTCGCCTGGCAGGACGATGACCTGCCGTTGATAGTCGGTGCCATTGGCCCAGATGCCCAGCTCCATCCGGCCGGCCTGCGGCTTGTTCTTGTTGCTGCGCTTGGCGGAATAGTGGACCTCGAGGACGTAGCGGCCCGGCGGCAGAGACGGCAGGTTTTCGGACAGGACCTGCTTTTCAGCCACGGGGCCCGGCTCCTCGGCGCACACGACCTGCTGGTCCTCCGGCTGGACGCGGCCGTGACGGGCGTTCAGGCGCCCGAAGCCGGTCGAACCGGCCCGGCCGTCCAGGACCTTGGCCAGCGGCAAGCGGGGCTCCGGCAATCCGGCCAGCGCCACCGGCTTGAGCGAAACCGGACGATCCTGGCTGCCGAGAATCGAAGCGATTTCCGCGCAGGCCTTGAGAGCGTTTTCGCGGGAGAAATAGGATTTGAGCAGGGCGACCTGCCGTTCGTTGATGTCCTTCAGCAGATTCAGGTCGTTGTGATGCTTGAGAAGGAAATCGCAAATATCGCTGTGGCTGGGCAGGATGCCGATGCGTTCGTCGAGCGGCACGGTGACGCCAAAATCCTGCAGGGCATGGGGATGGCCGTTGTCGCGCTGGAAGAAGACCGGCATGCCCTTGACGGCGGCTTCAAGCGGCGGGAACACGGTATGGGTCGGATCCTTGCCGGCGTCGACGAAGGCCGCGCAGTTGAAGATCTGGCCCCAGAAGTCGTTGTCGCTGGGCAGGCCGCCCACGATTTCGATATTGTCCGTGGCCGTCTGGATCAGCTTGTTCTTGCCGAACACGCGGACATGCAGGTCGCTGCCGCCATAGGCGTCGACCACGTCGCGCAGCTGGCCCTGAAAATGCGAATGGAAATCGAGATAGGAAATGGCGGTGGCGATCTGGTTCGACGCCCGGCCGGCCCACCGTCCCGGGATGCGCGCTTCCTCGGCGAAAACCGGGAAATGGATGATCTTGACGCCGGCTTCGTACATCTCCGGGACGACGAGATTGAAATGGCCGGGCAGGTAGATGAAGTCCTTCAGGCGGCCGGCCTGCTTGGCGGTTTCGACCCAGGCGCGGGCGTCCTTGTACAGGTCCGTGCGGTTCGGCCCGCCGTTGCAGCGGAACAGCACCTTGCCGGTATACCAGGAGAAGATGTTGGCCAGCGTCCCGGGCGAGCAGTTGATGAACATCCCGGAGAAATTGTCGTTGATCAGCTGCGCCTCTTCCGGATCGACCCGGAAATCGCGTTCCCAGAGCGCGGCGCGGCGGACACGTTCGACCAGATTGACCGGCAGGGAACAGTATTCCCGCCAGCGCGGATACATGGGATGGGATTCGTCGTGATAGCGGCTGTCCAGCCAGCCGGTCGGCGATTCCGTATAGGTCGGCACCACTTCGGAGCCGGCCGCCGGGAAAAGCATCATTTCCTGCAGGCGGGCGGTGGGATGTTCGTAGGTCCAGAGTACGCGCGAAATCATGGCAGACAACCTAAGGCTAGTCCTTCCGTAAGAACCTCATACGTCGCCGTCTGTCAAGCGAAGCCGCCGCCGTGAGCGGAGGTCTTTTTGGCGCGCCGTCCGTTCCGATTTTACACGCAGCCTGCAGCGGCGCGGCAAAGCCTTGCCCCTTTTGAAACTCAGGCCATGGTGCGGTTGACAAGGCAGGTGCGGGCGTCTATTCGGTGGCCGGTTTTTCATGGGTGTGGTCTTGCTTGAGCTTCAAAACCTGCGATTGGACGCGCCGAAGGCGGACTCTTATTACTATCAGATAAGCCTGATCCGCCGCTTTGAGCTGTCGCTCCTCGACCTCTTCGGCAAGGGAAAGATCTTCGGTACGACCCATACCTGTCAGGGGCAGGAAGCCAACGCCGTCGCCATCGTCAACAATCTCAACCGCGAGATCGACACGATCTGGAGCAATCACCGCTGTCACGGCCATTTCCTGGCCTATAGCGGCGACACCTATCGGTTGTACGCGGAAATCATGGGACGGGTAACCGGCGTCTGCGGCGGTCGGGGCGGCAGCCAGCACCTGGCGCGCAAGAATTTCTTTTCCAGCGGCATTCAGGGCGGTCTGGTGCCTTTGGCCGTCGGTACGGCCTTCGCCAACCGGGCGGATGGCGCCGTGACCTGCGTGTTCCTCGGCGACGGCACCATGGGCGAGGGTACGGTTTACGAAGGTCTGAACCTGGCGTCGCTGTGGAGCGCGCCGGTCCTGTTCGTTATCGAGGATAACGGCATCGCCCAGACGACCCACAAGGCGCTGGGTGTGTCCGGCGATATCGCCAAGCGGGCCGAGCCTTTCGGCATCCGTTCGGCCAGCATCAAGAGCACGGACGTCATGGCGCTGGACGCGGTGGCCCGCGAAGCCGTTGATTACGTGCGCTCCGAAGGCCGTCCGTTCTGGCTGCATATCGACACCGTGCGCCTCGGGCCGCACTCCAAGGGCGACGATACCCGCGAAGCCGCCTATCTCGACGAGATCGCCAAGCTGGACCCGTTGCCGATTGCCGCTAGTTTTGTGCAGGACCCGGCGCGCCTGGACGCCTATGTCGACGCCCTGCTCGAGGAAACGCTGCAAAAAGCGCTGGGGGACGAAGTCGCATGTTAGTTCTGGAAGCGATCAACGCGGCGCTGCACGACCTGATGCGGGTCGATGCCAACCTGCACATTGTCGGCGAGGATTTGCTCGACCCCTATGGCGGCGCCTTCAAGGTGACGCGCGGCCTGTCAACGGCCTTTCCCGGCCGCGTCCTGACCACGCCGATTTCGGAAGCGTCGCTGATGGGCTTCGCCACCGGCATGGCCATGAAGGGCAAGCCCTGCGTGGTCGAGGTCATGTTCGGCGACTTTATCCTGCTGGGCACCGACCAGATCATCAACCACATGTCGAAACTGCCCTGGGTCTATAATCACCAGATCAAGACGCCGGTCATCATCCGCGCGCCGATGGGCGGCAAGCGCGGCTACGGCTCGACGCACTCGCAAAGCCTCGAAAAGCATTTTTGCGGCGTTCCCGGCCTGGATGTAGTGACGGTCAGCCAGTACGCTGACGTCGCCGGCATCTACAAGCGCGCCTATGACAGCCAGAAGCCGACCCTGATCATCGAGAACAAGCTGCTGTACGCCCGACCGATGAAGGACGCGGCGGCCCTCAAGCGTTCGGATCGGCCGGATCTGGTGTTCGTTACCTACGGCGGTTCGGTCGAAGTGTGCGACGAAGCCGCTCGCATCCTGAACGACGACGAGGAGATTGTCGCCAATGTCATCGACATGCGGGAGCTGTCGCCATTCCCGCACGCGTGGCTGCGCGACCAGATCGGGGCTTGCAGCCGCGTGGTCACGGTCGAAGAAGGCACCAGCGGCTGGGGCCTCGCCTCGGAGGTGTGCCGGGCTCTTGTCGGCAAGAAAATCGGTTTTGCCGAAGTGTCGGCGCCGGACCATCCGATCCCATCGTCGCGCGACTGGGAAGTGCGCATCCTGCCGCATGCACGCGCCGCCGTTAACGCGGCCCTGAGCCTTTTCTGAGGGGATCGAGATGAGTGACGCCGGGCAAGTCTTTCTGCGGATGCCGCGGATAAACGCCAACGAAGATGCCGCCAAGGTCGTAAAGATCTATTTTACGGCGGGCCAAACCTTCAAGGCCGGGCAACCTCTTTTTGACATCGAAACAACCAAGGCCGCAGCCGAGGTGCTGGCGCCGGCTGACGGCAGGATTGTCGAAATCCTGGCGGTCGAAGACGAGTCGGCTGACGTCGGGCAGCGGCTGTGCGCCCTGGAATTCACCGGACCGATCGTCGATAACGACGCCGATATCGAATATGAGGGCCAGGCCGGGGCCGGCGGGGAAGAGGGCGGCGTGCAGATTTCGCGCCGCGCCGAACTGCGGGCCAAGGAGCTTGGCGTCGACATCGCCAAGGTGCCGGCGCGCGCTGGCAAGGTGCGAGTCGAGGATGTGGAACGCTTCGCCGGCGCCAATCCCGGCCAAACCTTCACCCCGGCCAAGCCGATCATACTGCCCGAGCGCTACCATGGCGGATGCGCGGTGATGATCGGCGGCGGCGGCCATGCCCGGATCATTCTCGACGCGCTTCACGGCAATGGCTGGACCGTAGTCGGCTGCCTGGACAAGAACCTGGCGCCTGGGACCAGCGTCCTCAGCGGGATCGAAGTGCTTGGCCCCGACGCGCTCCTCGATGACCTTTGGGAACGGGGCGTACGCGCGGCCTTTGTCGGCGCGGCGGGTAGCGCCATTGACAGCAAGCTGCGGCGGCGCATCTACGACACCCTCAAATCCAAGGGTTTCATCATGCCGCCCGTAGTGCACCGCACGGCGCATCTCGGCCTCAATTCCGAGCTGGGTGACGCCACCTATCTGTGCGCCGGGGCCCAGGTTGGCTCGCGAGTCCTGATTGGCTCCGGCACGATCATCAACACCCATGCGTCGGTGGCCCACGACAGCATCATCGGCGACCACTGTCACCTGACGCCGAACGCCGTCATCGCCGGGACCTGCCGTATCGGGTCGGGCACGACCGTCGGCATGTGCGCCACGGTCATGAACAATGTCGAGATCGGCGAAAACTGCATTATCCACAACAACGCGGCCGTGGCGCAAAACGTGCCGAACGGGACAATTATCAAGCGCTGAGCGTACCGGCTTGACGGCGTCGGAAACGTCGCAGCATAACCTGTCGTGACGGCGCGAGAGCTTGGTATTTTAAGGCTTAGCTATGGATCAGAACATCAGGCTCCTGTGGGCGTACGACCATCCGACCACGCGGTACCAGGAAGTCAATTTCTATATGGATGCCGGGATGGAGGTCGTGGTCTCCCTCGGCGATCCCGGCATGTTGCGGTTTGACCGAGACTACCACAACGAAACCCATCCGCTCTATCCGGACTGGCGCACCAGCCTGACCCTGCCGTCCAGCATCGTGGAGCGGCTGCGCAAGATCAACCTGCTCGCCAATGCCGGCCACCTCGATCCCGACGACGCCGACCTGATCAACCGGTTCATCGACGTGCTGATCATTCCGGTGGATTCCTCGGTCATCCGCAACATCATGACCTGGTACAAGGGCTATCTGCTGTACCGCGTGATGGGCGCGCCTGACTTTTCCGGCCTGATGGTCAAACTCGATGCAATAGAAGCCGTGGCGGCCGAAAGTGATGGCCGGCTCTATCTCGCCCCCGGCCTGAAGAACGTCATTCCGTTTGGCTGCCCGAATCTGAGCCGGGACGTCGTCTATCTCAACTGCTGGGTTTCGCCTGAGCGTCTCAATTTCCGCTGGACGGAACGCAAAAGCCGGCGCCTGGTGTCGACGGCCATCAGCTACATCGATTTCATGCCGTTTTTCGCCGAACAGTTCGAAAATCTGAAAGCGAACCTGACGGCGCAGACCTTCGTCGTAGTGGGCAAGAATGACAAGGAGTCCGAGGTCGGTCGCGATCCGCGCGTCCTCGGCAATGTGTCGTCGGAGGAACTGTACCAGACCCTGGCCACCAGCCGCGTTTTCGTCGATGCCGGCACCCAGCCGGAGCATCTGGTCTGGCCGCCCTTGGAATCGATGACCATGGGCGTCCCTGTGCTGTTCACCCGCTGGAGCGCCTTGACAGCGGCAGCGCTGGATGAAGGCTACTCGGAGGCCGATCTCGCCGAGGCTGGCATGTTCCAGGATTTCGCTGCGATCAACAGCTTCCTGGCCGAGTCGTTCGACGACTTTACCCGTCTCCGGGCCATCGTCGAAAAGCAGGCCGCGATCTTCCTGAATAGTTGCTTCAGCCGTGACAAGGCGATGCAGAACATGCGCCTGTTCCTGGAGACAGTGCGGGGGCGCCGGACGCGCGATATCGAAGCGCTCAACCCGCTTACTCTGTCGATTATGGGCGATCAGGTGCGGCGCCGCGCCGCTGAACCGCCCATGTCCAGCTCGCTGTCGCGGGTGGATGGTCAGGAGGCGGTACGGCTGGGCCGGCTGCTGCGTCCGTCCGATACGCGCGGCGAAACCGGGCGGCTGGAAGGCGACGCCAACGGCCATTTCGTGCTGCGCGTCCGCGAAGGCCAGGATCCGGCGGGCTATCCTTTGATGGACACCTTGCCGCGCCTCGATCCGGGCCTGTACCGGCTGCGTGTCGGGCTGTGGGTGGAAGCCGGCCGTGGCGAGCTCGGGGTCCTGGCGGTCGGCGCCCTGCATCCCAAGGGCTATGCCGAGGAAAAATCGCCTATTCGCGTCTCCGGCCCCGGCTATATCGAGATCGAAACGGCATTCACTGTAACGCGCGACGACGTCGGCGTGCCGCGCGAAGTTCGCCTGAACTGGAATGGTCAGGGCGTGTTCGCCATCCGCTGGCTGCAGCTGGCGTCAGGGGCGGCCCGGCGCTGATCCGGCGCGCCGGGCGTCAATGGCGGCCCGCCCGGCATCCAGGTAGTCGTTAAGTACGTCCGACCACTCGCGCTGGCGTTTGGTCTCGTAGAACCAGCGCGTCTGTTCAAGATACAGCCCGTTGTCGTTCAGCGCCCGGTAAACCGACGCGGCCATGCTCTGCGTATCCTCGGCGTGGAAGCTCATACGGGCGCGCAGGTTGGGCGGAATCGTCGCCCGGACAATCGGGATATCCGCCATGACGACGGGCGTGCCGACGGACAGGGCTTCGCCGGCCAGGAAGGGGAAACCGCCCTCGAAGCGCGACGCCGCCAGCACCAGGTCGGCCGCCGCCATCATCAGGGCATGATAGGGCTGCTGCAACCGCGGCAGGGGAACGACCCGATCAAGCAAACCCAACTTTTCGATCAGTTCGATGACGCGCGGCGCTACCGACAGATCGGCGGTCAGCAGCAGCATGATGGGCGGGCCGGGCCGATCCTTGAGGGCATGGATGGCCTCGATGGCTCGCTCGATGTTTTTGTAGGGGCGGTACTGCGTGGCGAAATAGACGAGCCGCGCGTTTTCCAGTGACAGCGTCTTAAGCCGGGAATACCAGTTCAGCGACCCACCCAGCCGGTTCAGATAGAACGGCCGCCGCATGATCCAGTCCCATTGGCGGACCAGCTCGGCGCGGGCCTCGGTGCGCGACGGCGGCGTCTCCTGCGGCATCAGTTTTTCCAGGGCCTTGTCGAGCAGCATCGGCGCGTGCGGCACGTAATAGGCCCGGTCTTCCGGAACGCCGAGGAATTTGACGATATGGTTGTCGCGTACGTGCTCGGAAGGCGAAATGACGGCGTCGGCGCGCTGCGAGACCTTTTGAATTTCCTGCGCCAGGACGTTGACCCCCGCGTCCTTGTCGAAATAGGCGGGAAATTCCAGGAACACGATATCGGGGATCTGGACCACCAACGGCGTAGTGCGGATCAGCCGGCACATCGTCCAGTTGCCGATCGGCACGATGCAGAACGAGATGCGCTTGGTCCGGTTCACATAGGCAGCCATTGAGGCAAAGGTGGCGGCGCGCACGAACAGCATCGTCGTGTCGACGAGCCGCCGCGCTATGCCCCGGCCGCGCGCCCCCATCAGCACCCGCATCATCAGGAACAGCACCAGCAGAAAAGGCGCGAACGGCGCCAGCAGCAGGACGATCA
>CAYULN010000085.1:0-10156 GCA_964445605.1 uncultured Caulobacteraceae bacterium
TTGCCCGCCGGTTCCTCAATCCTTCTGTTTCCAGGCTTAGTTGGCGCCGAGGAAATCGGTCTTGCCCAGCGGCATGCCGTTGTGGCGCAGGATGGCGTAGGCCGTGGTGAGGTGGAAGAACATGTTGGGGATGACGTAACCGGTCAGGTAGGCCAGGCCGGTAAATTCCTGAGTGGAGCTGGGGAATTTCAGCACGATCTGGCGGCCTTCAGACTCATTGAAGCCCTCCGGCTTGACCGACTTGACGAAGTCGATGGTCTTCTGCAGGCGGGCCTGCAGTTCGGCGAAGGTGGCCTCGGTGTCGGCATAGCTCGGGACATCAACGCCGCCGAGACGGGCGGCGGCGCCCTTGGCGGTGTCGGTGACGATCTGGACCTGGCGGACCAGCGGGAACATGTCGAGCGCCAGGCGGGCATTGAGGACGACCGACGGATCGACTTTCTTTTCGGTCGCCCAGGCTTCAGCCTTGGTCAGGATGCCTTGCAGATTGGTCAGGGCGCGGACGCAGACGGGTACGGTAGCCGCGTACATATCGAGTTTGTGATCGGCGCTCGGCCGGTCCAGGGTGGCGGCGTCTTGGGACATCTTGTTACCTCTCAGCGTGTCGAGTTGTTGGAAACAGGTGAAAAAGCCGTCGCTTCGATGCGGTCCCTCACCCGCGCCGGATATCGTGACGCCGAGTCAGTTCCGCAAGGTTTTCTTGCGGTTGATATAGTCGATTTCAGACGCCGCCGCCGGATTGGTCGGATCGAGGCGCAAGGATTCGTTGTAAGCCGCCAGGGCCTCGTCGTAGCGCTGCAATTCGGCCAGGGCGTAGCCGCGGCGGCGTTGCAATTGCGCGGCCGGGATGGGATCGAGCCCAGGGTTGGCGGCCAGGAAGCCGTCGAGGAAGGTCAGGGCATCGGCGAACTGCCCCTGACGCGCCAGGACGTTGCCATATTCCGACGCCAGGTTGGGGTCGGCGGGTTCGTTGAGCAGCCCCTTGCCATAGGCCCTGGCGGCGCCATCGAGATCGCCCTGTTCGTAGGCGATCCAGCCGGCGATGAAGCCCAGCGTGGCGTAGGGCATGGCGGCGCGCAGCTGAATATTGGCTCCGGCAAAGCGCGGATCGCGGCCGATCCGGTCGCGCGCGGCGAAGAAGACCCGGGTATCGCCGGAATAGATAACAATTGTATTGCCGCACTGCTCCGGCAGGGTCGCCACATCCGGTGCGTGACTGAGGGCGGCGTCGACCTCCGGGCGCAGCGCCGCCAAGGCGGCCTGGTCGTGGGCCTGCATCAAGGGCACGGCCTGGTCGATCAAGGCAGCGTCGGCGGCTTCCTGGGCTGGGTCATGCGGCCGGCAGTCCGTGACCGTAAAGCCGCCGGCCAAAGCCGGAACGGTCGTCAGGCTCAATCCCATAATGACCGCGCCAATGGCCGCCCGCATCCTCCGATCCCCGCACCGTTAACAAATCCTTAACGGCCAAACCATCAGATTATGGCAAAAAAGCGGCGACGTGTTTTAGGTCTTCGGCTGGTCGGGGCGATGCTTGGCAATATAGTCGAGTTCGTTCTTGGCCAACTGGTTATTCGGATCGGCCACTAGCGACTGGCGGTAGGCGGCATCTGCCTCATCCCAGCGGCCCAGCTCGACAAGAACGTAGCCACGCTTGCGCAGGATCAGGCCTTTCTGCGGCCCGTTCAGGCTTGTGTGCTCAGTCATGAAAGCATCGATGGATTCCAGGGCTTCGGCGTTGCGGCCTAGTTTGGCGAGCGTACCGACATATTCCGTTTCGACAGCTAGGCGATCGGGGTCGTTGCGCAGGCCCTTCGCATAGTCCTTCAAGGCGTTGGCGAAATCCTGATGCTCGAACTCGATCCATCCGACGATAAAGCCTAGCGTGGCGTAAGGCATTTCATAGCGCATCTCGGCGGATGTCACGCCCTTGACCTTGCCGCTGCTGACCATGGCGGAAATGGCCATGAATTCGGACATGTCAGGCGTATAGGCAATGACCTTGTCGCCGCACACTTCCGGCAAGGTCGGAACGTCCGGAGCGCGATTAAGCGCTGCGCGAAGATCGGGCATAGTGGCGTCAAGCTTGGCCATGTCGTGCGCCTGCATGACCTTGATGGTATTGCGCGCCAGGTCCAGATCCGCCTTTTCCTGAGCCGCATCATGGTTGCGGCAAGGGACGAAACCCCGTGGCAAGCCGTTCGGACCCGCATCCTGAGCCTTGGCGCCCATCGCCAAACCCAGACCGAGACCGAATGCTAACAGAATAGCCTTCTTGATTTTGGCCATTTCTTCCCTCCCTCTCAATGTTTGCCCTGCGTCAGGATGGCGATGTTATACAATCACGGCCCCACCCAACGCACAATGCTTTTGCCACGCGGCAATTTTGCGGCAAACTTTGAACCAGAGCGATGTCACGCGCGACATAGCCTCCAGACGCGAAATTTTTTCATCAGGGCCGCTTGCGCTCCCCTTGAAACGACAAAACGTAACCACCATTGTTACATTTGTTGTCGTTCCAACCCCTGCTGAAGAGAGTTCCTGGTTATGAAAATGTTCGTAAAGCCGCTGATCGCCGCCACCCTTGGCCTGGCCTTGGCCATGGGCGTGCCCGCCTTTGCCGCCCCGGCCGTCTATAAGATCGATCCGTCGCACACCTCGGTGCTGTTTTCCTATGCGCACGCCAGCGGCCTGTCGCACATGAACGGCAAGTTCATGAACGCCGATGGTACGGTTACGCTCGACGAAGCCGCGCCGGCCAACAGCGCCATTGCGGTCAGCTTCGCCATCGACGGCGTCAATACTGGCGTGCCGGCGCTTGACGCGCACCTGAAGACCGCCGATTTCTTCGACGCCGCCACCTACCCCACCGCCACCTTCAAGAGCACTAAGGTCGAAGTGACCGGCAAGGACACGGCCAAGGTCACTGGCGACCTCACCTTGCACGGCGTCACCAAGCCGGTCGTGCTCGACGTCAAGCTCATTAAGATTACCGACGACAAGAAGAAGGCGGGCTTCTCGGCGACCGCGACCATCAAGCGTTCCGACTTCGGCATTAACAAGTTTGTGCCCGTCGTCGCCGACCAGATCGACTTGTCGATCGATACCGAGTTGACTCTTCCGGCGCCGGGCAAATAATCGGTGCTATAATCTAACGGGGACGGTCCCCAGGTCCGTCCCCGCTTTTTATCAGATAATGAGGTCCAGGATGCGTAAAGCCTTTGCGTTTTTAAGTGTTTTGGCCCTCGGCGCGGCGTTGGGCGTCCCGGTTTTTGCCGCCGAGACCTACAAGTTCGAGCCCAAGCACAGCTCGGTGACCATCTATTACCCGCATTTCGGCCTGTCGCGGCCGTCGATGAAGGTGGTCGGCGCCACCGGCACGCTGGTGCTCGACACCGACGCGCCGGCCAACAGCACGGTCGAGGTCAGCCTCGACATGAATGCTCTAACCAGCGGGCTGCCGGACTTCGATACCGACCTGAAAGGTTCCGAATATTTCGATACGGCACAGTTTCCGACGGCGACGTTCAAAAGCACGAAGGTTGAAACAACCGGCGAAAGCACTGCCAATGTTACCGGCGACCTGACCGTGCACGGCGTCACCAAGAGCGTGACCTTGAGCGTCACCTATAACAAGAAGGCGTTCAATCCGGCGCTGTTCAAGACCGGCTACGGCTTTTCGGCCACCGCCACGCTCAGCCGCAAGGACTTCGGCCTAAGCAAGCTGGAACCATTCGTCGGCGACGAAATCAATCTCGATATCGAAGCGGAAGCCTATCCGTAGTACTGGGTTGGCGGTTCGCCCGCCCTGGAGACTTTTCCAACATGACCCAAACCAAAACCCCGACCGTCTATATCCCTCACGGCGGCGGCCCGTGCTTTTTCATGGACTGGAACCCGCGCGACATGTGGGACCAAATGGGCGCCTACCTCCGCCGCCTGCCGCAGGATGTCGGCGCAACACCGAAAGCCATCCTGGTCATTTCCGCCCATTGGGAAGAGTCCGACTTCACCGTCCAGACCAAGCCGGCGCCGGAGCTGTTCTACGACTATTACGGCTTTCCGCCGGAAACCTATCAGCTGAGCTGGCCGGCGCCGGGTTCGCAGGCCCTGGCGGCGCGCGTGCAGGAATTGGCAAAGCAAGCGGGCATCGCCGTCGCGGCCAATGACGAGCGCGACTATGACCACGGCGTGTTCATCCCGCTGCTGCTGGCCTGGCCGGATGCGGGCATTCCGACGATTCAGCTTTCCTTGAAGAAAGGCCTAGATCCGGCCGAGCATATGGCGCTGGGCCAGGCCTTGGCGCCGCTGCGCGACGAAGGCGTGCTAATCATCGGCAGCGGCATGAGCTTCCACTCGATTCCGCGCCTGATGGGACGCGGCGAAGGCAGCGGCCCGGCGTCACACGCCTTTGACGACTGGCTGCAAAAGGCGGTCGGCGGCGACAAGCGCGAGCTGCTGAACTGGGCGCAGGCGCCCTACGCCCACGATTGCCACCCGCGCGAAGAGCACCTGATCCCATTGATGGTGGTCGCCGGCGCTGGCGGCGAAGACGCAGCGCGCACGACCTATCACGAGGACAGCCTTGGCCCGACCGGCATAGCCGTCAGCGCGTTCCAGTTCGGGGTGACTATTTAGTCCCCTCTTCCCGCTTGCGGGGAGAGGGCTAGGGTGAGGGGCTGCCAGCCACATCCTTAAAGCTAACCGTTTTGCCCTCATCCGGTCCAGCAAGCTGGGTAATCGTTTTTGCCCCTCATCCGGTCCAGCAAGCTGGGTAATCGTTTTTGCTCCTCATCCGGTCCAGCAAGCTGGACCACCTTCTCCCCGCAAAGCGAGAGGAAGGGAAAGAAAGTTTGGCTGGACTTTTACGCTGCTTTGGCGGTTAAACCTCTGGCGATTTTATTTGCGTTGCGCGAGTCTCCCGTCACCTGAACGGAGGCCTTGCCATGTACGAACTGCATATCGCCAACAAAAACTATTCCTCGTGGTCGCTGCGGCCATGGGTGCTGCTGACGGTGCTCGGTATTCCGTTCGTCGAGCGCCTGCATTATTTCACCCCGGAAAACAGCTTCCGCACCTTTTCGCCGACCGGCCTGGTGCCCGCCCTGGTCGACGGCGAAACGACCGTCTGGGATTCGTTGGCCATCGCCGAATATGTCCATGAGAACCATCCGGTTGTCTGGCCTGCCAATAAAATGGCGCGCGCCTTTGCCCGCTCAGCGGCGGCGGAAATGCATTCCGGTTTCACCGCCCTACGTACGAACTGTTCGATGAATGTCGGCGTCCGGGTCAAGCTCAAAGACACGCCGCCGGCCCTGGTGCGCGACCTGGCGCGGCTCGATGAGTTGTGGACGCTCGGCTTCACCCGGTTCGGCGGGCCGTTCCTGGCGGGCGATGTCTTCACCGCCACCGACGCCTTCTTCGCGCCGGTCGCCTTCCGCGTCCAGACCTACGGCCTCGGCTTCGACCTAAGCGAAACGTCACGGACCTACGTCGACCGGCTGCTGGCCCTGCCCGCCATGCAGGCGTGGTACGAAGCCGGCATCAAGGAGACCGAACGCGACATCCCGCATGAGGCCGAGATTGCCGCGGTAGGCGAAATCATTTCCGATATTCGCGCCAAATAAAGTCTATTCCCATTTTTCGGAATGATGTGAAAAGCCTTGCGATGCAGGGCTTTTCTTTTTGCGCTTGCCCCCTCTTGTCCGACAAAATAAGCTTTCCCGAAAACAAATCCGGGAGGCCTTCATGACACGATTTTCCGCTGCAAGCCTATGCGCCTTGGGCCTTCTCTGGGCCGGCGCGGCCACCGCCGAGACCTATACGGTCGCCTCGCCAAACGGCCGTATCAAGGTCGCAGTGGACACCAGCGCGGCGGGCCTGTCCTACGCCGTCACGCTCGATGGCAAGGCTATAATTGACTCGTCGCCGCTCGGTCTAAGCCTCGACAAGGGCGATCTCGGCAGCAAGGCGCCCACCCTTGTCGGGCACAAGGAAGACTCCGTCGACGACACCTATACGATGGTGGTCGGCCGGGCCAGGACGGTGCCGGACCATTACAATTTGGGCGAGCTGGATTTTCAGGATGGCGTCATTTCGCTCAAATACAACCTGCTGATCCGCGCCTATGACAATGGCGTGGCGTTGCGTTGGCTATTGCCGCCGCAACCAGGTTTGACCGATTTCGCCATCAAGGCGGAAAAGACCCAGTTCCATTTTCCCGTCGATTACGACTGCTGGGGCGCCAATATCGGCCATTACAATTCGAGCTTCGAGGCCGAATACGACCACACCCGGGCGTCGCTGATCCGCAACCACAATCTCTATATGGCGCCGCTGGTGTGCAAGACAGGTGCGGGTGAGGCCACTTTCGCCCTGGCCGAGGCTGACAAGCGCGACTATGCCGGCGCCTTTTTCAGCGGCCGCGGCGACGGCGGGCTGGGCGTCGAGATCAATCTGTCGCCGCGCATCGATAACAGCGTCGACATCCATTACAACCAGGTCGCCGTCAAGGCGCACATGCCGGCGGACGGCTTCTACACGCCCTGGCGGGTGGTGATGATCGGCGACCATCCCGGCGACCTGGCGGCGTCGGCCCTGATCCCGACCCTGGGCGCACCGTCGCAGATCAAGGACACAAGCTGGATCAAGCCGATGAAGACGGCCTGGGATTGGTGGAACGGCTGGAACGTCGATGTGCCGCATCCGGGCATCAATACCGAGAGCTACAAGGCCTATATCGACTTCGCCGCGGCCATGAAGCTGGAAGGGATCCTGATCGACGAGGGCTGGTACAAGGGCACGGGCATCGAGCCCAATCCGGACGCCGACCCGACCCAGGCCCTGCCCGCCATGGATATTCCCGGCCTGGTCGCGTACGGCAAGTCGAAAGGCGTCGGCGTGTGGTTGTGGATCCAGTCCACCCATCTCGATCCCAAGATGGACGAAGCCTTCGCGCTTTACGAAAGGTGGGGCGTCAAGGGCGTCAAGGTCGACTTCATGAACCGCAATGACCAGGAGATGGTCGCCTGGTATCACAAGGTCCTGTCGAAAGCGGCCGAGCACCATCTGATGGTCGACCTGCACGGCGCCTATCCGCCCGACGGGCTGCTGCGCACCTGGCCGAACTATGTGACTCAGGAAGGCGTACTCGGGGCTGAAAACAACAAATGGAGCACGCGGGTGACGGCGACGCACAACGTCACCCTGCCGTTCACGCGGATGATCCTCGGGCCGATGGACTATACGCCGGGCGGGTTCCATTCGGTTCCGGCAGCCGGGTTTGCCAAAGACATCCATTTCACCCGGCCGAGCGTGATGACGACACGCGGCCAGGCGATCGCCATGTACGTTGTCTATGACAGCCCGTTGCAGATGGTCTCGGACGCGCCTTCGGCCTACCGCAACAAGGACGGCAGTTGGGCGGACGGCGCCGACTTGATCCAGCAGGTGCCGACAAGCTGGGACGAGACGCGCGTGCTGCAAGGCGATATCGGCCAGTTCATCGTTGTGGCGCGGCGGTCGGGCGAAACCTGGTACATCGGCGCCATGACCGACGAAACGGGACGGGTGGTGACGGTGCCGCTGGATTTCCTGAAAAGCGGAAATTACAGGGCACATCTCTGGCAGGATGGCGCCGATATGAACCATCTTGCCGTTTCGGACCAGACGGTGGACGGCGGCAAAAGCCTGACGTTGACCTTGGCGGAGTCCGGCGGCGCGGTGGCGGTGATTGCTCCGGAAGGCAAGCCCGGCAAAAAGCGGAAATCAAAATAGCTGCGAATTATATCGCGTCTGCGAGAAAATCGGCCTACAAGCCGCGGCATGTTGCAATCCTCCCCCCAGACCCAGCCCGAAACCCGCGTGGCCCAGCCGGGTTTCGTCGAATTCGTCGTGCTGATCGCGGCGCTGATGGCGCTGATCGCGCTGGGGATCGACAGCATCCTGCCGGCCCTGCCGAACATCGGGGCCGAACTGCATGTGCACGTCGAAAACCATCTGCAATGGATCATCCTATCCTATTTCGCCGGCATGGGCCTGGGGCAGCTCGTCTTCGGCACCCTGTCCGACTGGCTGGGGCGCAAGCGAGTCCTGCTGAGCGGCGTGGCCATCTATGTCGTCCTCGGCCTGGTTTGCGCCGCAACCAATAATTTCGCGCTGCTGCTGGCCATGCGGCTGTTGCAAGGCTGCGCCGCCTCGACGGCCAGCGTCATCACCCGCTCGATCATCCGCGACCTGTATTCCGGTTCGCGCATGGCCCAGGTGACGTCGCTCAGCTACGTCGTCTTCCTGCTGACGCCGATCCTGGCGCCCAGCTTCGGGCAACTGGTGCTGCTGGTCCTGCCGTGGCGGGCGATTTTCCTTATCATCTCCAGCTTCGCCGTTGCGATCGGGCTGTGGGCCTGGCTGCGCCTGCCGGAGACCCATGCCCAGGAACTGCGCCGCAAGCCCGACCTGGCGCACCTGAAGCGGGTCGCGCTGTTCATCGCCACGGAACCGTCGTCGCTGTTCTACACCCTGGCAGTCAGCCTACTGGTCGGCTCGTTGATGGCCTATGTCTCGCTGATGCCGCAGATTTTCAGCGACGTCTTCCACCGGCCGGGCTTGATGGCGGCGGTGTTCGCCGCCTGCGCCGCCGCCATGGCCGGCGCATCGATGGTCAATGCCGGCATCGTCCAGCGCGTCGGCCTGAAGCGCATTTCGCACATCACGCTGACCGGCTTCATCTGCGCCTGTGCCTTGCACCTGCTGTGGGTTCTGACGGTCGGCGAAACCATCCTCAGTTTCCTGGTCCTGCAGTCGATCACCATGGCGTGCTCGAGCCTGACCAGCGCCAATTTCAACGCCATTTCGATGGAAAAGGTCGGTCATGTGGCCGGCACGGCGGCGTCGATCCAGGGCGTGGTCATCACCATCGGCGGGGCGGTCATCGGCCAGACGATCGGCCAGTTCTGGTCCGGCCATATCGCGCTTTTGCCCTCGGTCGCCGGCATGAGCGGCCTGATCGCCTTCGGCCTTGTCAGCATTGGCGAGAAGGGCCGTCTCTATCCGAAGGCGGAAAAGAATTAGGCCGAAGGCGGAAAGGAATTAGGAGGCCGGCTTTTTCAGCTCGGCTTCCAGCCACTCCATATCGTCGTCGCTCAGGCCGAAATGGTGGCCGGTTTCGTGAATGACGATATGCACGACCAGGGCTTCCAGTGTCACCCCGCCCTCGGCCCATTCGTCGAGGATCGGGCGGCGGAACAGGTGGATCATCGGCGGAAGGTCGCCGGTCATGACCTCAAGCTCCGCCGGACAGCCGCTGTAAAGTCCGGTCAATTCGAACGGGTCCTCGATACCGAGATCGGCCAGCATGTCCTCATCGGGAAAATCCTGAACGACCAGGACGACGCCGCGAAGATAGCCGGCGAACGGTTCAGGCAACTTGTGCAGAGCCATCTGGGCCAGCGTTTCAATATCGTCCAGGCTGGGCGCGGCGCCGAAGGGCGGCATGGCGGCTAGACTTTCCTATTAAACTTCTATGTCCTCGGGCAGGCCGACCGCGTGGAAACCGGCGTCGACGTGGACGACTTCGGCAGTCGTGGTCAGGCTAAGGTCCGAAGCCAGCCACAAGGCCGCCCCAGCCACGCCTTCCATGGCGGTTTCGGTCTTCATCATCGAGAACTGGCCGCTCTTGGAGTGCAAGGCCCGGCCGCCGGTGATGCCGGCCAGCGACAGCGTGCGCATGGCGCCGGCCGAAATGGCGTTGGCGCGGATGCCCTTGGGGCCCAGATCGCGGGCGATATAGCGCGTCGCCGCTTCCAGCGCGGCCTTGGCGACGCCCATGGTGTTGTAGCTCGGGATGGTGCGTTCGGCGCCGAGATAGCTGAGCGTGATCAGCGACCCGCCGTTCGGCATCAGGGCCGAGGCGCGGCGCGACACGTCGACGAACGAAAACGCCGAGACGTTCAGGGCCAGCAGGAAGCTATCGCGCGTGGTGTTCTCGACGAACGAGCCCTGCAGCTCGTTCTTGTTGGCGAAGGCGATGGCGTGGACGAAGAAGTCGATGGTCCCGAACGCCTTCTCGACGGCGGCGAAGGCGGCGTCCATGGAGGCGTCGTCGGTGACGTCGAAGGGCGCCAGGGTCTTCACCCCGGCCTCCTGGGCCAGCGGCTCGACG
>CAYULN010000086.1:0-5486 GCA_964445605.1 uncultured Caulobacteraceae bacterium
AGATCCTGTGTGACAGCCTGGCCGAACACGGCGGCAAGCGCATGGTCGGCAAGACGCTCAAAGGCATGATCCGCATCGCCCGGTCGTGCGGGTTCCACCTGCTGGCGCTCGACCTGCGCCAGAATTCGGACGTGCATGAGCGCGTCATCGCCGAGCTGTTCACCCAGTCCTCGGAACTGGTCGACTATCTCGGCATGTCGGAAAGCGAGCGCTGCTCGGTGCTGTTCGCCGAACTGACCAATGACCGCGTCCTGCGTTGGGAGTACGGCAAGTATTCCGACGAGACGCGCAAGGAGCTGCGCATCGTCGACGCGGCGGCGCAGATCATCAAGACCTTCGGGCCGGAAGCCTTCGGCGCCTATGTCATCTCCAAGGCGGCCAGCGTGTCGGACATCCTGGAGCCGCTGGTGCTGCTCAAGCAGGCGGGCCTGGTGCGCGGCGGGCCGCAGCCGCATTCGATGATGAAGATCTCGCCGCTGTTCGAAACCATCGGCGACCTGGAGGCGGCGCCGGAAATCATGACCAAGTGGCTCGGCAATTTCGCCGTGCGCTCGCTGATGGGCCGGCCGGCCATCCAGGAGGTCATGCTCGGCTATTCCGACTCGAACAAGGACGGCGGCTATACGGCGTCGCGCTGGCATCTGCACAAGGCGTCGAAGGCGATCAAGGCGGTATGCGAGAAGGCCAAGGTGCGCCTGCGCCTGTTCCATGGCCGCGGCGGCAGCGTCGGGCGCGGCGGCGGCCCGGCTTTCGGCGCCATTCTGGCCCAGCCCGAGGGAACGGTCGGCGGGCAGATCCGCGTTACCGAACAGGGTGAGATCATCACGCGCAAGTACGGCAACATCCCCACGGCGCGCAAGACGCTGGACGCCTTCGCGGCGGCCACCTTCCTGGCGTCCAAGCCGGCCAAGCCGGGCGCGCCGTCGAAGGACGAAGCCTTCGAAAGTCAGTACGCGCCGGTCATGGACCAGATCTGCGATGCCTCGTTCGCCGCCTACCGGGCGCTGGTCTATGACGATCCGGACTTCAACGCCTTCTTCCGCTCGGTGACGCCGATCGGGGAAATTTCCGACCTCAAGATCGGTTCGCGGCCGGCGTCGCGGACCAAGTCGGACAAGATCGAGGACCTGCGCGCCATTCCTTGGGTGTTTTCGTGGTCGCAGTCGCGCTTCGTGCTGCCCGGCTGGTACGGTTTTGCCTCGGCGGTCAAGCAGCTCGGCATCCCGGACGAGGTGCTGCGGGGCATGGTCAAGTGGGACTTCTTCGACGTCTTCCTCGACAATATGGAAATGGGCATGGCGAAGGCGGACATGGCTATCGCCGAAACCTACGTCGGCCTGGCCAGCAACCCGAAGTCGGCCAAGCGCATTTTCGCCCGCATCCGGGAAGAGTTCGAGGATACGGTGGCGCTCATCCTGCGCATCCGCCAGTCGGACGTGCTGTTGTCGACGCACGACCGGCTGCGCAAGCAGATCGACCGCTCGCTGCCGCTGCTGAACGCGCTGAATCGGCTGCAGGTGCATCTGCTGACCGAGCGGCGCCACGGCAACCAGCACAAGCTGGTGCAACTGGCGACGCAACTGACGGTCAACGGGATCGCCAGCGCACTGCGGAATACGGGGTGAGGGGGCTTGCTTCCGTCTGCGCAAAGGAAAAATATCCTTTCCCTTTGTTGCCAAAGCTTGCCCGGGGGTACGGATCATCCTATACCCGTTCGCGGTCGTAGAAACGGCCGTCCTCCCTCTCGATCCGGCTTGACCTGAAGGCCTGAAGGGCTTATGACAGCGTTGTCATCGGGCTGTCGGCGGATCGCCTGTCCGTCAGGATTTGCATTTATGTCGTCTTCCTTCGCTCCGAGTTCGCGTCAGCAGGTGGTCGTTCTGGTCGGCGGCACCGGCGACCTGGCGATGCGCATGCTGTGGCCGTCACTGGTCATGCTCGACCAGGACGGGTTCCTGACCGAAGGCCTGCGGGTGATCTCGGTGGCGCGCGAGAAGGTCGAGCACGACGCCTTCGTGCAGCGCGTGTCCGACGCCATCACCAAGAAGTTCGGCGCCGACCTCGAAGCGGCGACGCTCGACAAGTTCACCCGGCGAATCAGCCACGTGGCGCTCGACGTTTCCGATCCGGAATGGGGGCCGAAGCTCAAGGCCGCACTCATCAAGGAAGATGGTGGCGCGCCGATCGACGCCCTGGACATCGTCTATTTCCTGTCGGTGTCGCCGACCCTGTTCAAGCCGATCTGCGAGCACCTGCGCGCCGCCGATCTGAGCCACGCGCCGAACCGCGTCATCATCGAGAAGCCGATCGGCCGCGACCTGGAATCGTCGAAGGTGATCAATGATTCCGTGGCGCACGCCTTCGACGAGGCGCGCGTCTTCCGCATCGATCACTATCTCGGCAAGGAGACAGTGCAGAATCTGATCGCGCTGCGCTTCGGCAACATGGTGTTCGAGCCGCTGTGGAATTCGCGCTCGATCGACCACGTGCAGATCACCGTCGCCGAAACCGTCGGAGTCGGCGACCGGCTCGGCTACTATGACGAATACGGCGCCCTGCGCGACATGTTGCAGAACCACGTCCTGCAACTACTCTGCCTGCTGGCCATGGAAGCGCCGGCGGCCCTCAGTTCCGACGCGTTGCGCGACGAAAAGGTCAAGGTGCTGCGCAGCCTGAAGCCGATCGACGCCCAGACCGTTTTCCTGACCACGGCGCGCGGCCAGTACGGCGGCGGTTTCGCCGAAGGCCATCCGGTGGCCGGCTATGAGGCCGAGAAGGGCTCGCCGTCGGACACCGAAACCTTTGTCGCCATAAAGGCCGAAATCGCCAACTGGCGTTGGGCCGGGGCCCCGTTCTACCTGCGCACGGGCAAGTGCCTGCCGGAGCGGACGACGGAAATCGTCGTGCAGTTCAAGGCGCTGCCGCATTCGATCTTCGGCAATGAATCGCGGGCCAATCGCCTGGTCATCCGCCTGCAGCCCGAGGAAGACATCAAGCTGACCCTGATGAACAAGTCGCCGGGCCTGACCGCCGACGGCATGCATCTGCAGCAGCTCGAGCTCAGTCTATCATTGATCGCCGCTTTCGAGGCGAATGGCGAAAAGCGGCCGCGCCGCCGCATCGCCTATGAGCGGCTGATCCTCGATGCGCTCAACGGCAACAACGCGCAGTTCGTGCGCCGCGACGAGGTCGAAGCGGCGTGGGTCTGGGTCGACGGCATCATCGCCGCCTGGAAGATCGCCGGGGTCAAGCCGCAGGTCTACGCGGCCGGTTCGACCGGCCCGACCAGCGCGCTGATGCTGATCGAACGCGACGGGCATCTGTGGAATGACTGACGCGGTTGAGATCGCCGGGCCGAAGGAAACCCTGCGCTGGGTGGCGCACGGTCGGGAAGTCGTCGCGCAGGCGTTCGACACCGTTGCCGATGCCAATGCCTACACGGTATCGCGGATCGCATCGGCCTTGCGGGACGCGGTGGCGCAGCGCGGCCGGGCGACGTGGCTGGGCTGCGGCGGAGGTACGCCGAAGCCGGTCTATGAGGCGCTCGTCAATGTTGATGTTGACTGGGATAAGGTCACTTTGGCTCAGGTCGACGAGCGGTTTGTGCCGACCGATGACCCCAGCTCGAACACCCGGATGATGCGCGCGGCGCTGGCGCCGGTGCTGAGCAAGGGCATGCGTTTCCTGTCGCTGTATCAGGACGACGATATCTACACCTCCGCCGCCAAGGCCGAGGCGCAATTGCTGGAACTGGGTGGCGGCCAAAAAAACGAAGGATCGTCCCCGTCGTTCGACATTGCCCTGATGGGCATGGGCGCCGATGCGCACTATGCCTCGATCTTCCCCGGCCACGCGATCAATGGCACGGTCTATGCCACCTCGGCGGTGGTCCTGCCGGTGGCCGCCAGCGGCACGGACAAGGAGCCGGTGCTGCCGCGCCTGACCTTGAGCGTGCCGGCGATCAATGCGGCCAAATCCATCTTGTTCCTTATTACAGGTCGGCCCAAACTGGAGGTGCTGAAAACCGCCAGCCTGTCGGACGATGCCCTGGCGTCGCCGATCGGCGCCTTCCTCGCCCAATGTCCGGCCCCCGTCGAATTCGCCTGGGCGCCGTAGAGATTAGATTATGCCAGCCCTGCATCCCGTCCTTGCCGAAGTCACCCAGCGCATCGTCGACCGCTCGAAGGATCTGCGCGACCAGTTCATGGACCGCGCCGATCGCTATCGTTCCGACGAGCCGCGCCGCAAGAAATTGTCCTGCGCCAACTATGCCCACGTGGTGGCGGCGGCGTCGGATACCGACAAGCTGCAGGCGGCGCTCGACGCCGTGCCGAACATCGGCATCGTCACCTCGTACAATGACATGCTGTCGGCGCATCAGCCCTATCACGACTATCCCGAACGCCTGCGCGCCGCCGCCCGCAAGGTCGGGGCGACGACCCAGGTCGCCGGCGGCGTGCCGGCCATGTGCGACGGCGTCACCCAAGGGCGTCCCGGCATGGAACTGAGCCTGTTTTCGCGCGACGTCATCGCCATGGGGACGGTGGTGGCGCTTTCGCACGACGCGTTCGATGCGGCCCTGATGCTGGGCATTTGCGACAAGATCGTGCCGGGCCTGGTCATCGGCGCGCTGTCGTTCGCCCACCTGCCGATCCTGTTCGTGCCGTCGGGGCCGATGAGTTCCGGTCTGCCTAATCCGGAAAAAGCCAAGATCCGCACGGCCTATGCGTTGGGCAATGTCGGCCGCGACAAGCTGCTTGAGGCCGAGATGGCGTCGTACCATGCGGCGGGGACCTGCACCTTCTACGGCACGGCCAATTCCAACCAGATGCTGATGGAAATGATGGGCCTGCATGTGCCGGGCGCCGCCTTCGTCCATCCCAACACGCCGCTGCGCGACGCCCTGACCGCCGCTGCGACCCAGCGCGCCGCAAAGATCGCCGAAAACGGCAAGGACCCGCACCGCCTGGCCGATGTGCTGGACGAAAAAGCCTTCATCAACGGCATTGTCGGCCTGCTGGCGACCGGCGGCTCGACTAACCATACGCTGCACCTGCCGGCTATGGCGCGCGCCGCCGGTGTGGTGCTGACTTGGGAAGACATGGACGAGTTGTCGCGTGTGGTGCCGCTTTTGGCACGCGTCTATCCGAACGGCTCGGCCGACGTGAACCACTTCCATGCCGCCGGCGGCATCGGCTTCGTCATCCGTGAACTGATTTCGGCCGGCCTGCTGCACGACGATGTGGAGACGGTGTGGGGCAGGGGCCTGAGCCTTTACGCCCAGGAGCCGACGCTGGAGGGCGGAACACTCACCTGGAAACCCGTGCCCGAGCACAGCCTCGACGAACAGGTGCTGCGTCCGGCCACCAATCCGTTCTCGCCGGAAGGCGGCCTGCGCGAATTGAAGGGCAATCTCGGCCGCGCCGTGTGCAAGACTTCGGCGGTCAAGAAGGAACACCAGGTGGTCGAAGGGCCGTGCGTGGTAT
>CAYULN010000087.1:0-8492 GCA_964445605.1 uncultured Caulobacteraceae bacterium
AGGGGGCGATGCCGGCCTGTTGGAAAAAGGCCGGGGCGCCGGCGTTGTTGAACAACTTGTGCTCCAGGAACAGGCCGTTGGCGGAGAAGGTCATTTGCCCACCCAGCACGCGCAGGCGCGGTGACCAGTAGGCCTCCAGCATGGGCCCGATGACCGGGTACAGATCGGAATCGACCGCCAGCGGGTGATCGAGGCCGGTGCCGGCGTAGCTGCCGACCGCCAGGCTCTGGAAATTGGCGAACGACAGCGACACGTAGGCGTTGTCGTCCTGACGCGTCAGGTGGAACTGATTGATCAGTTCGCGGGAGTCGGACACCCATTCGCCGACGCGCTGGAACGGATCGTCGATGGCGTAACGCTCGAAGAAGTTGGCGTTGTCCAGTTCCTTGTGGCTGACCGGATCGACATAGAGGTCCTTGACGTGCTGGGCGGTGAAGCTCCAGCGCCAGTGCTTGTCGATCTTGAAGTCGCCGTCCGCAATCAGGTAGTCGCGCGTGTCGGCTGGGCCGGACCGCGTGCCGTCATTGGCGAAGAAGGCTTCGTTGGTAAATCCGAAGCGCAGGTTCAGCATGCCGGAATAGAAGTGCCGCTGATACTGCATGTTCAGCAGCGGGTTGATGCCTTCGTTGATCTGCGGGCTGACGATCAGGTACGAATAGGGCGAGATCGACCACAGATAGGGCTGTTCATAGGTAAAGCCGCCGCGCTTCTTGGTATAGCCGATCTTGGGCTGCAGGAAGCCGGAGGCGCGCTCCAGCTCCGGGTCCGGCGTCCACATATAGGGCATGTACAGCACCGGCACGCCGTTCAGCTTGAAGGTGGCGTTGTCGTAAAACACCATCTTCTTGTCCTTGCGCTGGGTGATCTCGGTCGCCGAGATCGACCAGGACGGATCGCGCGTCACGCCGTTCTTCACGCACAGTTCGCAGGGCGTGTAGACGACATTGGTCAGCCGGGTGGTGTTTTCGTCGAAATGCTCGACGCGGCGGGCGAACACCTTGGTGCCGTCCTTGGAAATGCCGGCGAAGTTCTCGCTGACGCCCGATTCCATGTTGTCGTTATAGGTGATCTTGTCCGAAAACTGCACCGTGCCGTCGTCGGCGATGGTCTGGGTATGGCCCTGGGCGACCGTAGTGCCGCTGTCGGAATTGTAGGTGACTTGATCGGCGCGGATCAGCCGATCCTTGTAACGCATCTCGACATGGCCGTTGGCGACCATGTCGTTGTTGTCAGTGCCGGTCTGGATCTGGTCGGCCTGGACGTAGGCGCCGCCTTCGGGCAGGCCGTCGTCGCCCGGGCCGGGCGGCGGCGGCGCGGGGGAAGGCGCCGGATTGGCAAAGGTGTCACGTGCGGTGACCGGCGCCTCGGATTTCTTGTCGTCGTGTTGTGCGCCATAACCGGGCGCATCAAGCATGGCCAGTTCAAAGGCGCGGTCAGTGGCGGTTTCGTTGACCTGGGCATAGGCCGGCATTCCCAGTCCCGCGTTGAGGGCGATGAGAGAGACCAGGCCGACACCGGTGCCGAGCTTTGGAGTATAGCGCTTCATCACGGCCTTAATCTTCGTGAACCCGTTTCGTATAGCACATATTATCGCGCGGTGAATCCCGGACCGCCGCCACATTTTCCCCCTAGCCATCTTCGGTATACACCAGAAGAGTCATCGCCGTGAGCATGGCCAATATGGCCGGCGACCATCCCGCCAGGATGACGGGAATCAGATCGGCCTTGCCCATGCTGCCGAACAACTGATTCACGAAGAAAATGACGAAACCGAGGCTCACGCCCGAAATGACCAGCCGCGTCATGCCGCCAAGCCGCATCAGTCGCAGCGAGAACACAGCCCCCAACATCGACATGGCGGCGAACATCAGCGGCGTGGCCAGAAGCTGATGCAGTTTCAGGCTGTAAAGCGTGGTCGGCACGCCCGATCGGGCGTTGTGGTAGATCATGCCAGGCAACTGCCACAGCGATACCGACTGGGTAGACACGTATTTGCGGAAGGCGTCCTGAGGATTGATATTCGACGGGATGCTGAGAAAATCATAAGGGGTCGTCGCCTCGCCGGGCCGGGCTTCCCAGGCATTTTTCAGGCGCCACTGGCCGGGGTCCAGCCGGGCTTCCTGGGCATCGATGCGCCGGACGAACTTCGGCACGTCATTGATGTCGATGTCGTAGACCCAGAAGGTGGCGTTGAACAGCTTGCCGGTTGCCGGATCCTGGCGTGCAGCCCTGATGACAGTCTGGCTTTTGCCGTCACCCTGACGCAGGTAAACGGCCGAGTCCGGCACCTTTTGCGGCGTGTCGGCGTCAAGCTGGGCAGCGACGCGGTCGTAATTGTCTTGCAGGGTCGAAGCGATCGGATTGAGCGTGGTGACGGTCAGTACGCCGAACAGAAAGGCCGAAATCGCCGCCGGCGTAACGAAGCGCCAGGCTGAGACGCCGGCGGCGCGCATGGCAATCAGCTCGCTGCGCCGGTTCAGATTGACGAAGGCGAACAGCGAGCCGAACAGGAAGGCAAACGGCAGGGCGGTCAGGATGCCGGTCGGCGACTTCTGAACGATCAGAATGAGAATATCCAAGCCGGACAGGTCGGTCCGCGTCGCAAAGGCCTTGGTAATGCCGATGTAGTCGGTCAGGCAGACGATGCTGGCCAGGACCAGCAGCGACGAGACGAACATGGTGATGCAGGTCTGGAGGACATAGGATTCCAGCCGGCTCCGGCGCCAGGGATTGAGCAGGGCCAGGACGTTCATGCCGCGGCGCCCCGGCTGCCCAACGGCGTCAGGGTTGGAGCGTTCAGGGGTATCGTGCCGCGCGTCTTATCCACCTTGCCGATGATGTTGACGCAGATGATGATCGGGATCAGGGGCACGACATACTGCAGGATATTGGCGGCGACCATGTCCTGGCTGGCGGTTTCGGCGACTACGCCCAGCAGGCGGGTAATGGCCGCCGCGCCGGCGGCGATGGCGATACGGCCGGCATAGCCGCTGCGGTTGAAACGGCCGCCAAGAATAGCGGTGATCGCCAGCAGCAAGAAGGCGATGTTGTACAGCGGCGCCGATAGACGGGCGTGTGCTTCGGCCGTCAGTTTTTTCGCGTATTTTCCGCCCTTTTCCCAATCGAGCATCAGGTTCGGGAAGAACAGCTCGTGCATGTACTGGTCGCCTTCCTTGTACGACAGGAAGCTGTCCGTGCTGAAGTAGGGCGCCACATCGAAACTGGTTTCATCGAAGGTGGTATGCGACAGGACACGCTTGCCGGACATCTGCTGAATCGAGCCGCGGCGCATGATCAGGATCGACGAATTGAGCATCGACTTGATGCGGCCTTCCTTGGCGGCGTAGGTCTGGTCCTCGCCATTGGCCGCCGGCGTGCGGATGAAGATCTGGTGCAAAAGCCCATTCTGATCAATACGCTGCACATAGATGGTAAGGCCGGATTCGGAGGTGGCGAAATCGCCTTCGCGGATCAGGGCGGAGATCAGGTCGTTCTTAATGCGGAACTGTTCCTCGCGCATGGCGCGGGCCGTCAGGGGCTGCAGGAACAGGTTGGTGGCCAGGCTGATCAGGGCGACGTAGATACCGATGCGGATCATGGGCGAGGCGACCTGGCGCAGCGGTACGCCGCCGGCGAACATGACGGTGAATTCGTGTTCGCTCTGAAGGCGGGTGAGGGCGACCAGCGCCCCGATGAACAAGGCGATCGGCAGGATCAGCCCAGCCAGCGGCGGCAGGGAAAGGAGCGCGAGCTTGATGAAGGTCAGGCTGCTTTGGCCATGCTGGACGACGTAGTCGAACTGGCTAAGGGACTGGCTGATGAGCACGAAGGCAGTCAGAGCGGCGATGGCGCCTAGCACCGGCGTCAGCATCTGACGGAAAATATAGCGTTCCAGTGTGCGCATGAAGCCGGTGAAGCCCGAAGATTTCTGACTAAATTTTCCGTGAGCGCGAGGGCTTTCCCCCTCCCGCAGCTTGAACCCCTCCTTTTGACCGCATACACAGTTAATTACAAGTGATTATCGGGAATTATCCGCGACACTTTTTGCCTGTGGGCGGAGGTGCCGCGAGCTTGATCGAAATAATTGCAAAAGGGGCTTCTGTTCGGCGGGCGAAGCAGGCTAGACAAAGTGAAGCATCCGGCATTGCCTCGAAGGTGTCTGTCATGGCGGCGGCGCAGCCCGAAATCTGGTTCTATCATCTTGAGACCCTGCCTCTGGTCCAGGCCTTGCCCGATCTATTGGAAAAGGTGGCCGGACGTGGCTGGCGCGCCTACGTGCATTGTCCGGACGACACGTCGGCTTCGGACGACAGCCATGCTGATGACAAGATTGCCGCGTTAGATAGGCAGCTGTGGGTTTATGCCCCGGCCTTGTTCCTGGCGCATGGTCGCGAGGATGAGCCTTTCGCCGAGCGACAGCCGGTATTGCTGGGCAGAACGGGCGGTATGGCCAACGCGCCGCAGGTCTATGTTTCGGTCGCTGCCGGCGATCTGCCGGACCTCGGTGGGCTGGAGCGGGCCCTGGTCGTCTTCGAAGGTTCGGATGAGGCGCATCTCACCTGGGCGCGGACGCAGTGGAAACGGATGAAATCGCAAGGCCGGACCCTGGCCTACTGGAAGCAAAGTCCGCAGGGACGATGGGAGAAGGTTCAGTGAAGAAGACGCTCATTTTTGGCTTAATTATCATGGGCTTGGCCGGATGTGCTGAACCTCAGCCAGCGCCGCCGCCATCTCGTCCAACGCCTCCACCGGTCGCCTATAACCGACCGCCGCCGGCAACGATCACGCCGAAGCCAGTGTCCAGGCCCGCGGCGCCGGCCTACAAGCCGATGAGCAACGATACCTGCGGCGCCAATGCGCTGGCCTATCTGATCGGCAAGCCGCGCACCGAGATTCCCATCCCTCTCAATCCGGCGACGCGCCGCGTCGTCTGTTCGACCTGCATCGCCACTCAGGAGTATCGGGCCGACCGCCAGACCATCATTTTCGACAGCGACACGGGACTGATCAAGTCGGTAACCTGCGGGTAAGGCTGCGGAAATATAATTGGCCCCCTGTTATTGGTTTTGGGCCGCAGCCGTGTCATCGTACTACCCAGCGTTTAGTAATCCGGGCGATTCGAAAGAGGTGTGAGATTGGAAAGCGCCTTGGAAATCACGGCCAAACGGCAACTGAGTGATGGCAGGCCTGCAGAGGTTCTGTTGATAGATGACAACCGGGGTGACGCCATCCTGGCCAGCCATGCCTTCAAGGCGGCGTCGGTGGCGACCAACCTGACTGTGGCTCAGACCGGCGAGGCGGCGCTGGATCTGCTGGAGAAACTGGAACGTGCGCGCGATTGCTTGCCTGACATCGTCCTGCTCGACATGTCCCTGCCGCGCATGAGCGGGGCGGACGTGCTTAAGGTCTTGAAAGGCGATCGGCGGTTCAAGCACATTCCCGTGATCATCATGTCCAATTCGGGCGCCGGGCCGAATGTCTTGGATTGCTATCGCAATCATGCCGCCGCCTACTTGATCAAGCCGTCCGACATATCAAAATACCGCGAGGCGATCTCGCTGATCGAACGGTTCTTCTTTATATTGGCTGTTCTGCCTTCCGGGAGCACGGCCAAGGAATGAGTGGAGAGAAACCCATGCAGCAGGGCGTTGAGGATGTTGCGGTGACGACGGTCTCGGATCCCGAGGACGAGTTCCGCGATTTCGCCTATATCGTGTCGCACGACCTGGCCGGGCCGGTGCGTTCGATTGTCGGCTTTTCCCAGATGCTAATCGAGAAGGTTGATACCCTGCCGAACGAGGAAGACCGGCTGCATATGGAGCTGGTCATCGAGAGCGGGCAGAAACTCAACGAGATGATCCAGGGGTTGCTGGCGTTTTCACGCCTGAACACCGTGCCGCGGGCGCCGGAAATGGTCGATCTCGAAATCACCCTGGCGCGCTGTCATATGGAACTGCAGTCGCGGCTGGATGCTTGCAAAGGGCAACTGACCTACCCGCATATGCCGGAAGTCGTGGCTGACAACGGGCGGATGTACTCGCTGTTCTATTTCCTGCTCGACAACGCGGTGAAGTTCCGTCGCCATGACGTGCCGCCGGATATCCGTGTCTTCGTCGAGGAGCGTCCGGAGCATTGGGAATTCTGTATCACCGACAACGGTATAGGTATCGATCCGATGTTCTATGACGATGTGTTCCGGCCGATGCGCAAGCTGCATACGGATGAGGCCTATCCCGGGGTGGGGATGGGGCTGACCCTGGCGCGCAAGATCGTGCTACAGCACGGCGGTGGGATTCATATCGAGGCGGCGCCTTCGGGCGGGGCGGCGGTGGTTTTCACCATTGCCAAGGCCGCCGCGAAGCGCCCCGGAAAATAATGGGGGTGAGGAGCGCCGGTTTGCGTCTTCGCAAACCGGATAAAATCGAGACTAAATGTCTCGATTTTCGCGACGAACGCGCGGACCCCACACCCCATTCGTTATCCGTGTGCTTAGCCGACGATCTGGTCCTCGGTGAAGAACTGCGCGATCTCGATGGCGGCGTTCTCATCCGAATCCGAACCGTGCACCGAGTTCTCGCCGATCGACAGGGCGAAGAGCTTGCGCAGCGTGCCATCAGCGGCTTGTTCCGGATTGGTGGCGCCCATGACTTCGCGATACTTCGGCACAGCGTTGTCGGCTTCCAGGACCTGCACGACGACCGGCGCGGCGGTCATCTGCGAAACCAGCTCGCCGAAGAACGGACGTTCCTTGTGGACACCATAGAACGTCTCGGCCTGAGCCTTGGTCATCAGCACGCGGCGCTGAGCGACGATCCGCAGGCCTGCCTTTTCGATGACGGCATTGATGGCGCCTGTGAGGTTGCGGCGGGTGGCGTCGGGCTTGATGATCGAGAAGGTGCGGGACATATGGAATCCGTTTTATGTTGCGTTTGCGATATGGCGGCTTATAGCGATGCGAAATGCATTCGCCAACCCTTTATTCCGTGCGTTTTGATTAATGTTGCAGATCACCAATCTGACCTACGACGCCTACGGGCGCCGTTTTTTTGACGGCGCAAATCTGACGCTGCCGCCGGGGACCAAGGCTGGTCTCGTCGGCCTGAATGGTGTTGGCAAATCGACCCTCTTCGGCTTGATCCTGGGGAAATCCCAGCCCGGCGGAGGCGAAATCACCACGCCCAAGGCCTGGCGCGTGGCGTCGGTCGACCAGGAAATTGCCGCGTCGCCGCAGCACCTGATCGACGCGGTTCTGGCCATCGATACCCGCCGCGCAAACCTTCTCAAGGCGCTGGAAACCGCCGACCCGCTACATCAGGCGGAAATCCATCACGACCTCTATGCCATCGGCGCCGACCGGGCGCCGTCCCGGGCGGCGGAAATCCTCAGCGGGCTCGGCTTTTCCAATGCCGACCTGACGCGGCCGATCTCGGATTTCTCCGGCGGCTGGCGGATGCGGGCGGCCCTGGCCGGCGCACTGCTGGCCGAACCCGACCTGTTGCTGCTCGATGAACCGACCAACTATCTCGACCTGGAGGGCGCCCTGTGGCTGGAAGCGCGGTTGAAGCGCTATCCGAACGCGGCGCTGATGATCTCGCACGACCGCGATTTGCTTAATGAATCCGTCGATGCCATCGTTCACGTCGTAGGTCAGAAGCTTGACCTATATACCGGAAATTACGACAATTTCGAACGCATGCGGGCGGAAAAGGCGCGTCTCAATGCAGCCAACAGCGCCAAGCAGGAGGCCGAGCGTGCCCACCTGCAAGCATTCGTCGATCGCTTCCGCGCTAAGGCCTCGAAGGCGTCGCAGGCCCAGTCACGTCTGAAGAAGCTGGAAAAACTGCCGCCCATTGCCGCAACCATTCAGGACCGCGTTGCGCCGTTCATCCTGCCGTCGCCGGAAAAGCAGCTGGCGCCGCCGATCCTGCGCCTGGATGACGTGGCCATCGGATACGAGACCGCGACCATCCTGCGCCACGTGAGCATTCGCCTCGATCCCGATGATCGCATTGGCGTTTTGGGCGTCAACGGTGCGGGTAAATCGACCTTCGCCAAGCTGCTGGCCGGCGCGTTGACGGAGAAGGGCGGCGAGTTGTGGCGTGACCGCCGGATGCAGGTCGCCTGGTTCCACCAACATCAGATCGAGGCGATGGATCCGGAAGATACGCCGCTGGAAATGATCCGCCGCGCCCGTCCGGATGAGACCGAAGCCAAGCGCCGCGCCCGTCTGGGCTCGTTCGGCATGACGGTCGAGAAAGTCGAGACCAAGGTCAAGGACCTATCCGGCGGCGAACGCGCGCGGTTGCTACTTAACATGGTGGCGATGGACGGGCCGCATCTGCTGATCCTCGACGAACCGACCAACCACCTGGATATCGACAGCCGGCGCGCCTTGCTGGATGCGCTCAACGACTACGAAGGCGCGGTGCTGATCATCACCCACGACCGGTCGCTGATCGAGCTGGTGGCCGACAAGCTGTGGCTGGTCAATG
>CAYULN010000088.1:0-5977 GCA_964445605.1 uncultured Caulobacteraceae bacterium
TGGCCGTGCCGTATTGCCGGGCCTCGACCGGTTCGTTGGGCCGGTCCATCGGCCGCAGGTTGAGGATTTTCCTGGCGTAGATGGCGTAGGGATCGCGGACGAACAGTTCGACCTCGGTCACCGACAGGTTGTCCGGGCGGACCCCGACCGGCGGTTTCGGTTCCGGACGGCGAGCCGGTTTCAAGCTGTCCGGCTTAATGGGCAGGCCGCAATCCAGCGCGCGAGCCCAGTCGATCAGCTCCGGGCGAGTCGGCAGGTGCTCAAGTCCCGCCCCCTTGCACAGGGTTTTCAACCGCCACAGCCAGCGCGACTGGACCTGCGGTTCGCCTTCGCGGCGGGCACGGGTGACGAGGAAGGCCTCGGGCGCGGCGGCAGCCTGGAGGAAATCATGGGCCGATAGACCAGTGCGCCGTTCCGGCGGCGGCAGGCCCAGGGATTTACGCATCGGCCGCGACAGGAAGGGATCGAGGTCCGGCGCCTGCGGCCACACGCCCTCTTCCAGACCGGCCAGGATCAGGCGGTCGGCCTCAACCAGGCGGGCTTCGATGGCGCCGAGGATAAGCAACCGCGGATGGGTGTTGCCGCCGGTGCGGACTTTGGACTGGCGGACCAAATGACCCAGGATATCGGCAAATTCCGACAGATCTTCAATCAGATAGTCGGTGCCTTCGCGGATCAGTTCGGCAATCAGTTCCGACGCCTGCGACCCTGCCGCACCGGCCCACAGCGATTTGCCTGCGTCACGACTGAAGGCTTCGGCCAGGGCGGCGAATCGGGTCAGGACAGCGCCCAGATCGCCGATCGGTTCGACACGGAAAGCGCTCAAGGCGGCCGAATAGTCCGTATACAGATTAATTGCTGCGTCGCCGGCCTTTTCCTTGGCATGGGCTTCAGCCAGGGCGGCCGAAATCATGGTCAGGTCGTTGGGCGCCGCGCCGCGCAAGGCCCGCTTTTCCACGTCATAGACACCGTCGGCGTCGGCAAAGCGGCTCAACGGATTATGCCACAGGCTCAGGATACGCACGGAGTCGTGCGGTACGCGCACAAGCTCAAGCAAATCAAGCAGATAGCGACCGGTCAGGCTGTTGCCCAAGGGTTCGCCAGCCGAGGAATCGGCGGCCAGACCCCAGCGCGTCAGGCGGGCCGAAACACGGCGCGCCAAGGTCTGATCCGGCGTGATCAAGGCCACGACCTTGCCCGGCGTTTCCAGGGTTTCGCGCATCAGAAGGGCAATGGCGCTGGCGGCCTCCTCGTCGCGGGCGGTCTCGATCTCAACCAGGCCCTCCAGGCCGTCGGCAACGGCGGTTTCACTTTCGGCCTTGAGCACCTTGATCTGGTCACGCCAGTCGCGTGTGGCTTCGGCGGGGCGCAGGGCTTCGTTGAGCAGGCGGCGGCGGGCGGCGGCCTTGCGATCGCCGTCGAGGGAGGCCGGCCAGGTGCGGACCGCGGCACGCGGCACGTGGTGGCGGTCGAGCAGCCGCTTCAGGGTCGATTGCGGGTGAGAGTCCTCGATCTGCTCCCAGGCGTCGTCGGCCAAGGACAGGTCGAGGCCGGGCAGCACCACGGCACCTTTGGGCGCATTGGCGACGATATTGGCCAGGTCGGCGGTCGACGGCGCCGAGCCAGTCGTTCCGGCCAGGATCAACGGCGTCTGCGGCGGGCGGGCCTGCCACTGTTCGCCCAGGCGGCGGATCAGGGCGACCTGGCGCTGGGACGGATCCATCAGGCCGAGCTCGGCCAGGCGCTCCGGCCATTTGCGCACGGCGATATTGAGAAAGCGCGCCGATACCTGCCAGTGTTCGGCCATGGCTTCGAGACGGTACTGGTCCTCACCCTCGCCTTCGATCAGACGTTCCAGTTTGTCGGTGGCGTCGACTTCTTCGAGCGCAAGGGAATCGAAGAAGCCGGCCAGGCTGTCGGCCAGCTCCAGGGCGACACGACCGGACAGGTCGGCTTCGTAATGGGTGGTGATCAGGCGCGCCATCTCGAAACGGCGGCGCAGCGACGACAGGGCGGGGGCCAGGTCGAGATCGAGGAAGTCGAGATCGAAGGGTGGTTCGCCTTCGTCAAGATCGCCGATGGCACGGACCTGCGGCAGCAGCAAGGATTTGCCGCGCGCCTGGGCGGAAAAGGCGCGGGCCATGGCGCGGGCGCCGCGGCGGGTCGGGGTCAGGACGGTGGCGTCGGGCAGGTGGTGGTCGAGGGCTGCGCACAGCCCCTTGGCCAGGTCATCGAGAAAGCAACGGCCGGACGGGATGGTGAACCAGCGCGGGCCAGGTGTCAGGAAAATGTCCGTATCCGGACTCATGACACCTTGAGGCGCGCCTCGGCGGCGTCGCGGGCGGCCGGATCGCCGACATGCATCCAGTCGCCGTCAAGCACCGCCCCTTGCAGGCGGCCCTGCGGGGCCAAGGCGCGCCAGATCTTCGACAGCGAGAAGGCGTCATCGGCAATGCCGTCGATGATCGCCGGCCGGGTGATATGCACACCCATGAAGGCGTAGGGCGTGGCCGGCGCATCGCCGCGGAAGGTCAGACGACGATGGCCGTCCATAAAGAAGTCGCCGGAACTGTCGAAGCCCATCGACCGATCCATGCGGGCCAGCAACAGGGCCACGTCCATGCCGCCTTGTGTCCAGAGATCGGCCAGGCTTTTCAGAGCCGCACCGCTGTGCGCTTCCAACCAGACGCTGTCGGTATTGGCGATCCAGACCGGGTCTTCACCAAGCAACGGCCGGGCTTTTTTCAGGCCGCCGCCGGTTTCCAGCAGCTTGGCACGCTCGTCGGAAATGACGATTTCGATGTCCTTGCGTGCCCTGAGGTGGGCTTCCATCTTGTCGGCGAAATAGTGGACATTGACGACGCAGCGTTCGACGCCGGCCTCGACCAGCCGGTCGAGCATATGGTCGATCAGAGTGCGGCCGCCGACTTCAATCAACGCCTTGGGCCGGTCGTCGGTCAGCGGGCGCATGCGTGTGCCCAGACCGGCGGCCAGTACAAAAGCGGTCTTTGGAGCGGTCATGCCAGTTTCTCGCCGAAACCATTGCGCAGGAACCAGTCGCGCAGACCTTCCATGCCGGGCTTTTGCAGGTTGCGGCCGAGGTGGCCCCACATGCGCGGCATGAACTGCTCATAGCGCGGCTTGTGGTCACGGACGACCAGGCGCGAAAAGATGCCGAGAATGCGCGATTCATTGAGCGCCGCCAGCGCATAATAGTCCTGCATGAAGGCGGAAAAATCCGTATTCGGACGGAATTTGAAATAGTGATCGAGCGCCACCTGTTCCAGCTCCGGCGAGACGTCGCGGCGCGCGTCCTGAAGCAGGGAATGCAGGTCCCAGGACGGATGACCGCGCAGGGCGTCCTGGAAGTCGATCAGGCCGACGCGGGCGACACCTTCGCGGTCCGGCAACCAGAGCAGGTTTTCGGCATGGAAATCGCGATGGATAAAGACGTTGGCACCCTTTTCGGCGCGCTTGCGCAGGGGCGCCCACAGGCTTTCCCATTCGGCCCTGGCGACGTCATCGAAACTGTGGCTGGGGTCATATTGCGGATACCACTCGACGAACAGGTCAGCGCCGGTTTTTAGCGCCAGGTCGTCATAGCTGAGCAAGGGCCAGCCGGGCTCAAGTACGTCGGGCGGCGTCAGTTCATGCAGGCGGGCCAGGGCCTCGACGGCCGACAAGTAGAGCGGCAGCTCCTCCTGGCCGCGCTCGATCAGGCTGGCGAACAGATTCTCGCCCAGGTCCTCGCTGATCAACAGGCCGTTTTCTGCGTCGAGGTCGTGGATTTCCGGCGCGGACAAGCCTTGCGCGCGCAGATACTGGTCGGCGGCAACGAAGGCTTCGATGCGGCCTGCGGCCAGGCGGGCCATGGCGTTGTAGCCGGACTTTTCACGGTCGGCATGGGTTTCATTTGGCCGGCAGGGGTGGCTTTCCATAGCCGGCGGCTGATCCATCAGCATGTAGGTGCGGCCGTCCTTGACCAGCCGTTCATAGCGCCGCGTCGAGGCGTCGCCGGGCAGGGGCTGGCGTTCGGCGTCGCCGAAACCGGAGGCGGTGAGAAAGCGGCGCTTGATCGCCTCCCGATCCTTTGCGCCAAAAACGTCAGTCATTCGTGTGCGTTGTCCCGAAGTTGCCCACAGGCGCAAGGGTCGCGAGTCGGCCGGTGGTATCCGTCCGTTCTAGGCGAATATCGAGACGGTCGTCAAAGCCCAAATGCGCCAGCCGATCAGGCCATTCGATCACAAGCACGGCATGGGGAAGCGCTTCGTCCAGACCGAGTTCGTGCACTTCCTCAGGGGCTTTCAGGCGATAGAGGTCGAGGTGCAACAACTCGAAGGCGGGCGCGGCGTAGGACTGGATTAGGGTGAAGGTCGGCGACGGCACATCCTGATCCGAGGTCGTCAGTGCACGGATCAATCCGCGCGCCAGGGCGGATTTGCCCATGCCGAGATCGCCGCGAAGGTAGACGACGTCGCCGGGTTTGAGGTGTGGGGCGATCAGGGCGCCGAGTTGCGTCGTGGCGGCTTCGTCGGGAAGAAGAAGGGTTTGGGGACCAGCAATGTCGAGAGTCGGCAGTTGAGCGGGGGTCAGCATAGACCCTCCCGGCGTTGGGATTTCGGCATGGTTTTCATGGTGGAACGATTTCCCCTTTGGCCAGTCTTGTCAAGGGCGCGAAGCGCGGCGCTAGCGCCGTAAACCCTTGACAAGTCTGGCCAAAGGGGAAGAGGCTGGGCATGAAAACAATGATGCGGCCTGCCTCAAGCTCCAAGGGCGAAGGGCTGGTTCGGATGGCCTTCCAGCTGGCGTTCGACGTAAGCCTTCAAGGCCTCGCTGAAAGCATTGGTTTCCATGTCGATATGGGCCGTATCGATGACCGGGCCAACGGTCAGGTCGAACCGCTTGCCCGCCTTGTTCAGCAGCTCATGGAACAGGGTGATGTCGCGCAGTTCCTTGGAGAAACGGTCGAATAGATGGAACCAGAAGGCATTGGGGCCCTTGACGTGGATCGGCACGATCGGCGCCCGGTATTTCTGTGCCAGCGACACCGCCGTCGGCGCCCAGGGCGGATCGGTCAGCCGCCCCTCCGCATCGCGCCGCGCCAGCCGTCCCGCCGGAAACAGCACCACGCAGCGCTCCGCCTCAAAGGCATCCTTGGCCGCCTGCAGGGTGGCACGCGTCTTTTCGCGCGTCCGCTTGGCCTCGACCCACTCGACCGGAATCAGGCTTTCAGCAAAGCGCGCATTAACCCGCAAGGCATCGGCATTGGCGAAGAAAATGGCGTCATCCCGTCGCCGCAGCAGGGCATCGCCGACCGCCAGGCCGTCGGCAATCCCGGTCGGATGGTTGCAGATCACGACGCAGCGCCCGGTCTGCGGCAGATGCTCCAGGCCTTGCGTCACCACCTCGAGCGACAGCAGTTTCGAGACGTAATCGAGGGCGCCGGCGCCACTCAAGGGCCGAATCGCGTCAGCCATGGCAACGGCTTTGCGGTAGCCCAAAATACCGTAGAGCACCGGCCTGGCAGCCGGCCAAACCCCCGACGCGACAAGGCGCGGCGCCCGTTCGTAGATCAGCTCGTCGACAATATGCAGCTGCGTCCCCGCCATGGCTTTTCCCTGTCTTTATGGGTCAAGACTTGGCACAGGCGGGGATTCGATGCTAGTTAAACCGCCATGGCCAAAGACAACGCCGATATCGCCCCGCGCGCCACCGCCCTGTCCGAAGACCGCCGGCAGCCAAAATCGGCCCCGGTCTACGTGCTTTTGTGGATCACCTGCCTATTGTGTGTGATTTTTGCATGTGTGGCCCTGTTAAATCCCTTCTGAGCCCGCGAATCCTGTCGAATCCCACGTGATTTGACCGTTAATTTAGGTTAACGGTCTGGAAAGCTTCGACATATTGCCAAAACACGGCGCGACTTTGCGCGCGGCGGATTAACGATTATACTTAAGTGTTCAGGATTGACGAGGACGGG
>CAYULN010000089.1:0-5079 GCA_964445605.1 uncultured Caulobacteraceae bacterium
CAGAATATTTGAATGACTCATTGTCTGGCTCCAGCCATTTGCGCGGCCTGGATCGCCGCTGTGACTAAAATAGCATAATCAGGAAAATAAGCAATAATCAAAAAATACGTAAAATACGTAATTTCTGCTGACCCTGTCTTAGCTATAGAGTCGACCACTATTTTTGCCCTCTTGCAAAACGCCGCCCCAGTCGCTAACCCGGCACTCCGAAAAGACTAAGGAGTACGGGCATGGCCATCGATGCGGCGACCGTCAAGAAAGTCGCCAGCCTGTCGCGTCTGCGTGTCGCGGACGACCGTCTGGAGACGCTGGCCGGTGAACTGAGCGGCATTCTGGGCTGGATCGAGCAGCTCAACGAAGTCGACGTCACGGGCGTTGAGCCGATGACCACGGCGGTCGAGACCGGCACGCCGCTGCGCGACGACGTCGTCACCGACGGCGACAAGGTCAGGGACATCGTCGCCAACGCGCCCAAGTCGCTCGACGGCTTCTTTATTGTGCCGAAGGTGGTCGAATGAGCACCCTGACGCAACTGACCTTGAAGGACGCGCTGGATGGCCTGAAGGCCAGGACCTTCTCGTCGCGCGAACTGACCGACGCCTTCATCTCCGTCATCGAAAGCGCCAACCCGGCGCTCAACGCCTATGTCGCCACCACCTTCGACAAAGCCCGGCAACAAGCCGCCGCGTCGGATGCCAAACTGGCGAAAGGCGAGGGCGGAGTCTTGGAAGGCGCGCCGCTCGGCATCAAGGACCTCTATTGCACCGAAGCCGTGCGGACGACGGCGTGCTCGGGCATTCTCGACAGCTTCGTGCCGACCTATGAATCGACCGTCACCGCCAATCTGTGGCGCGACGGCGCGGTGATGCTGGGCAAGCTCAACATGGACGAATTCGCCATGGGCTCGTCCAACGAGACCTCGAAGTGGGGCGCCGTCACCAATCCGTGGAAGTCGCGCGGCTCCAACGCGCCGCTGACGCCCGGCGGTTCGTCGGGTGGTTCGGCGGCGGCGGTGGCGGCCGACCTGTGCCTGGCGGCGACGGCATCCGATACCGGCGGCTCGATCCGCCAGCCGGCCGCCTTCACCGGCACGGTCGGCATCAAGCCGACCTATGGCCGCTGCTCGCGCTACGGCATGGTCGCCTTCGCCTCGTCGCTCGACCAGGCCGGGCCGATCACCAAGACCGTCATGGACTCGGCGATCATGCTCAATTCCATGTGCTCGCACGACGCCAAGGATTCGACTTCGCTCGACGTGCCTGTGCCGGATTTCACCCAGTTCGTCGGGAAGTCGGTCAAGGGCCTGCGCGTCGGCATTCCCGACGAATACCGCCTCGACGGTATTCCGGCCGAGATCGACGCCCTGTGGGAACAAGGCATCGCCTGGCTGAAGGACGCCGGCGCCGAGATCGTCCGCATCTCCCTGCCGCACACCAGGTACGCCCTGCCGTGCTATTATATCATCGCCCCGGCCGAGGCGTCCTCGAATCTGGCGCGTTACGACGGCATGCGTTTCGGCCATCGAACCGACAAGGCGCAAAGCCTGACCGACGTCTATGAATTGTCCCGCTCGGAAGGTTTCGGCAAGGAAGTCCAGCGCCGCATCATGATCGGCACCTATGTGCTGTCGGCTGGCTTCTACGACGCCTATTACGTCAAGGCGCTGAAGGTCCGCCGCCGCATCGCCGAGGACTTCGTCAACGCCTGGAACAGCTGCGACGTCGTCCTGACCCCGGCCACACCGTCCCCGGCGTTCCAGCTCGACGACCAGACCAAGGCCGACGATCCGGTCGCCATGTACCTCAACGATGTCTTCACCGTCACCACCAACCTGGCCGGCCTGCCGGGCATGAGCGTCCCGGCGGGATTGGATAGTTCGGGTTTGCCGCTGGGGCTTCAGGTCATCGGCAAGGCTTTGGACGAAGGCACGGTCCTAAGCGTCGCTGGCGCGCTGGAGAAGGCCGCGGCTTTTTCGGCCAAGCCGGCGAAGTGGTGGTAAGGCCTGGCGGTTGCATGACGGCGGATTCGCGGGCATCTTGACCGATAAGCTCGGGAGGACGGCATGCGGACAGGTTTGAAAACGATTGGACTGGCTTTGGCGATGGTAATGGAAACGGCCGGCATCGCCCATGGCCAGGACACCAAGAACACGCCCCAGGCAGATATGGAACTGGCTTCGACCGCCCTGGAATGCGTCGCCGTCTTCGACATCGTCGCACCGCAGTTTCCGGATCGCGCCGCTGAAATCCGCGATTATCGCGCCAAGGCCGTGGCGCAATTTCTGCGCGCCAGCCAGACCAAGGAAGCCGACTTTCCCGGCTATCTTGCCGACATGCGGCAGAAAGTCGACGCGGCGGTAAAGGACGGCCAGCTGCGGCTCATGGCCGAGGTCAACGACTGCGCGCAAATCTACGCACCGTGACGAACAAGTAACAAGGCGCACAAATTTGCGGCCGGGACTTGCAGCGGACAGGTCGCGCTTTTACCTGTGTGCCGAAAAACAGTTTTTGATTCATGGAGCAGGCGCTTTCTACCGGTGCGCCTGGAGACATAATGCCGAAATTCATTCCGGCCGCCGTCGCGGCCCTGTTAGCCTTTAGCCTTGCCGGCAACGCGATTGCGCAAACGCAGCAGGCCCAGACCCCGACTCAGTCCGACGCGGCCGCTTCGGCCGCGGCCGCGCCGTCCGACCAGCCCTCGACCGAGGATATTCTGACCGCTTCGATCGGCTGCCTGGCGACCTATGACATGGTCCTGGCCAAGGGTGTGACGCCCAAGACCGAAAAGACCAAGGCGGCCCGCCAGATGGCCTACAACCTCTACAAGCAATATTCGGGCAAATCCGACGCCGATGTCCAGGCCGACGTCAAGCGGGCCGACGAGATCTTCCCCGGCATGGTTGCCCAGGGGCCGACCAAGCTCGAGGAATTCGAGGCGACCTGCGACAACGCCTTCATGGACGCCCCGGCCAAATAGGGCGGCACATCGACGGCGGGAATTCCGCCGCCTTATACACCCCATCGGCGCGAAAGCCTTGTCCGTTCAAGGCGCTTCTGGTTAAACTTTACACCCTATGCAGGGCGCGCGACCGCGCCCGAAAGGGTTCCCGCGATGTTGGCGACGATACAGGACAAGGTGGCCTTGGCGCTTGTGGTGCTGCCCCTGATCGTCATCGCCTGGGCGGCGGTGTGGTTCGTGCTGATCGAGGCCGAACGCAATCGGCATGAGCGCTATAAGCGCTTCTATTCGATCATGGAGCAGTTAAGCCGCTCCGACGGCGTGACGGCGGCCAAGATGGCGGCGGCCTATGAGCTGCGTAACTATCGCGAATATGCGGATATCATCGCCAAGATCTTCGTCAACGGCCGGGTGCGCGACACGACCTCGGACGCCTTGCAGAAGCAGTTACGCGATACGCTGGAACAGATCGCTCAGCAGGAGCGCCGGCGGCGTTAAGCCTCTTCACAGGTTCAATTTCTCCGTTATAGTTCGCATTGTCACAGCGGAAACTTGTTTCCCTAACGTCGCGTTCCGGAGCCATACATGACCCCATCCCCGTCGAAGCCCGTCGAAATCACGGCGCGTGGTATTATCCTCGGCATTCTCATCACGCTGCTGTTCACGGCTTCGCAGGTCTATATGGGGCTCAAGGTCGGGCTGACCTTCGCCACTTCCATCCCGGCGGCGGTCATTTCGATGGCCCTGCTGCGTTTCTTCAAATCGGCCACCATCCAGGAAAACAACATCGTCCAGACCATTGCTTCGTCGGCCGGGACCCTGTCGTCGGTGTAGTTCACCCTGCCGGGCCTGTTCATACTCGGCTGGTGGGCCAAGCTGCCGTTCGTCACCACCTTCTTCGCCTGTACCATCGGCGGCGTGCTGGGCGTCATGTACACCATGCCGCTGCGCCGCGCCCTGGTCACCAATTCCGACCTGCCTTATCCGGAAGGCACCGCCGCCGCCGAAGTGCTCAAGGTCGGCACCTCATCGCGCGAAGGCCGGGCTGAAGGTTCGGCCGGCCTGTGGGCGGTGATCTGGGGCAGCCTGACCTCGGCCATCTATGCCGGGGCGGCGGTTTCGACCTGGATGGCCGGGGAAATCTCCAGCTATTTCAAATTCGGCAAGGGCACCGGCGCCACCGGCATGGCGGGGTCGTCGTCCCTGGCCCTGATCGGCGCCGGCCACCTGATGGGCATCACCGTCGGCATCGCCATGTTTGTCGGCCTGTTCATCGCCTGGGGCCTGTGCATGCCCGTCCTGACCACCCTCCATCCCTATCCTGACCAGGCCTTTGTCGATGCTGCCGCGCGCACCGGCTATATTCGCGCCCACGAAGTCCGCTTTATCGGCGCCGGTGTGATCGGCGTCGCCGCCTTGTGGGCCATAGGCAAGCTGATCGTGCCGGTCTGGGGCGGGCTGGTCTCGGCCCTGGAAGCTCAGCGCAAGCGCAAGACGGGCGAAATCGACCTGCCGCGCTCTGAACATGACCTGCCGGTGTGGATCGTTGGCCTGGTCATCGTCCTGTCGATCATCCCCGCCGCCTGGTTGCTCAACGACTTCATGGGCCGTGGCAGCGCCATCGCCGCCATCGGCACGCCGCTGATCGTCGCCGGTGTCGCCTATATCATCATCGCCGGTCTGCTGGCCGCCGCTGTCTGCGGCTACATGGCCGGCCTGATCGGCGCCTCCAACTCGCCGGTATCCGGTGTCGCCATCCTTGCCGTTCTCGGCGTCGCCATTATTGTCGGCGTCATCGGCCACAACCTGACCGGCGAAAACGTCCAGCAGGCCCTGGTCGCCTTCTGCATGATGGTCACAACCGTGGTCCTGGCCGTCGCGGTTATCGGCAACGACAACCTCCAGGACCTGAAGACCGGCCAGTTGGTCGACGCGACGCCGTGGAAACAGCAGGTGGCGCTGATCATTGGTGTCTTGGCCGGAGCGGCGGTCATTCCGTGGACGCTGAACATGCTGCACGACGTGTACGGCTTCCAGGGCGAGATTGGCCACGTGGCGCTGAAACCCGGCGCGGAACTCGAAGCGCCCCAGGCCGGACTGATTTCGACTCTCGCTAAAGGG
>CAYULN010000090.1:0-13954 GCA_964445605.1 uncultured Caulobacteraceae bacterium
CAGGATGTCGCGCCAACCCGTGGGCACGGCGGCGCGGATCATCTCCGGGGTGACCAACGAAAGAGCGATCCAGGCGATAGCGATGCAGACGACCAGCTTGATGACGAACTGCAGGACTTCGGTCATCACTACGGAATACATGCCACCCTTGACCGAATAGAGTGTCGTCAGAGCCACGACGATCAGGCCGTAAAGCTTGTCATTAAGCAGCGGATCGGTAGCCAGTTGCCAGGGACTGAATTCGGCGGCCAGCTTGCCTATGCCCAAAAATCCGAAGGCCAGCATGCCTATGACATTGATCAGGGCGAAGACGACATTGATCAGGTGTGACGCCCGTGCGCCGACGCCGTCGCCGAAGCGGAAGGTAATCCATTCGGCACCGGTCAGCTTGCCTGAACGTCTCAGCCAAACGGCCAGGAACATCATCAGGATGATCTGGTTGAACACCGGCCACAACCACGGAATGAACACCGACTTCAGACCATAAACCACCAGCAGCCCGACCATCCACATGGTGCCGGCGACATCGAACATGCCCGACGCATTGGACAGGCCGAGGATCCACCACGGCAGTTTATTGCCAGCCAGGAAATAGTTCGACAGGCTGCCTGACGAGCGCTTCGACACCCAGAAGCCCAGGCCGATGGTGAGGACAATATAGCCGCCGACAATAGCCAGGTCGATTGGTTGCAAGTTCATGGCTTTATCTCCTCATTCCCTTCAGCCGATGGTCGAGTTCGATCATTGCCCGGCCGTTGTGATAGGGACATTTCCATTGCCCGGCCTTGACCATCGGTTTGCAACCGGAACTATATCCATACCAGGTCCATTCCTGGCCGTCGCCCGCGCCGAACTCCGCCTTCAGGTGCTCCCAGAGCTGTTCGGCGGCATCGAGATAGGTGGGATCGCCGCCAAGCTGCCAGGCATTGACAAAGCCAACCAGGCCTTCCGCCTGTCCCCACCACTCGCCGGCCGGATCGATATGTTCGCGGCCGCGAGCATCTGGGAATTTGCGTTCGTAGTTCAGGCCGCCGTGCCTGTTGCGGCCCTCCGCCAAAGTGATCGCCGCCAAGGCGAGGCTCAAGGGTTTGACGCGCGCTTGCATTTCAGGGGTGTCCAGGGCCAGCGCCGCCTCCCAGAGCAGCCAACTGGCTTCGATGTCGTGGCCGAAAGACACGGCCTTTGTCTGGTCGCTCCAGTCCATGGTATAAAACAGACGCAGATGATGACTGTCCGGGTCGATGAAGCGATCCATGAACACGCCCAAAACCCGGTGAAGCGCCGCGTGCGTGCGTTCGGTCGGCGCAACGCGGTGCAGCCCCGAATAGGCTTCCAGGATATGCAGGTGGGTATTCATGGTCTTGGGGCAGTCGGCGTCCTTTTCCGACAGCCGTTGGTCGCCTGACGGGCGCCAGAAAGCGCTCAGGGCTTCGATATAGCCGCCATACCGTGGCTCCCAAAAATGCGCCTCGATCTCGCGCTGCAGATCATGGGCGGTTGCCAGGCTTAGCGCATCGCCGGCAACCCGGCCGTGCTCGGCAAAGGCGTAGACGCCAAAGGCCTGGACATAGGCATACTTGCGCGCATCCATGACCTGGCCATCGGCATCGACCATCCAGTATAGGCCGCCGTGATCGGGATCGATGAACCGGCGGCGCAGGTAATCGGCGGCACGACGAGCCAGGACCAAAGCCTCATCCGATTTCAGATGCATCCCGATGGCGCTGAAGAACCAAAGCAGGCGAGTGTATAGAATGGCGCTGCGCGGCGCCGCGGGCACCGGCTCGTCGTTGGAATCCACCTCGCCGTGAAAGCCATCTGCGCCGTCGGGTAGTTTGGTGCTCCACCAGCGCAACAAGCGTCGGGCCTCTTCATGCGCCTCGCGACACAGGGTTCGGGCGATGTCGGAATCAGCCTTCATGTCCCGCTCCGCGTTTCGGGAGCGCAGCGTTGTGCCGGATCAGATCGAGCCTTTGCCGAACACTGCCCGCCGAGGTCAACGGATCGGGCGGCGTATTCAGGCAGTAATCGACCAGCTGCGCGATGGTCGAGGTCGCGACGTGCAGGCGGGTATCGGACGAGGCGTAATATATGAACACCGTGCCGTCGTCCTCGATCCAGCCGTTGCTGAAGGCGACGTTGGAGACGTCGCCGACACGCTCTTCGCCGTCCGGCGCCAGGAACAGGCCGCCGGGGGCATGGGTCACCTGCCAAGGTCGGTCAAGATCAGTCATGAACAGGTACAGGACATAGCGCAAGCCGGCAGCGGTGTTGCGCACGCCATGCGCCAGGTGCAACCAGCCGGCAGCGGTCTTCAGAGGCGCCGGTCCCTGGCCATTCTTAAGTTCCTTAATGGTGTGATAGACCTTGGTATCGACAATGGTCTCGGCATCGACGACGGCGTGGGTAATGTCCGGACACAAGCCCCAGCCGATGCCGCCTCCCGCTCCGACAGTGATGAAGCCGTCCTGTGGTCGGGTATAAAGCGCGTATCGCCCGTTGACGAATTCGGGATGCAAAACCACGTTGCGCTGCTGGCCCGAGTTGGTTTTAAGATCCGGCAAGCGCTGCCACTCAGCCAGGTCTTTCGTCCTGGCAATGCCGCATTGCGCCACGGCTGCTGAAAGGTCGTGCGGCTGGCTCAAATCTTTGCGCTCGGTGCAAAACAATCCGTAGACCCAGCCGTCCGCGTGGGCAGTCAGGCGCATGTCATAGACATTGGTATCGGGATCACCCGTTTCCGGGAGGTCCAACGGGGCTGGCCAGAAACGGAAATTGTCCACGCCATTGGCGCTTTCGGCGACGGCAAAGAATGACTTGCGGTCATTACCTTCGACGCGCGCCACGACGCAGTACTTTCCGTTCCATTTAATGGCGCCGGCGTTGAAGACGGCATTGATGCCGAGCCGTTCCATCATGAACGGGTTGCGCGCCGGGTCGAGATCGTAACGCCAGTCGAGCGGGACATGATCGGCGGTCAGGACCGGGTATAGGTAGCGCTGGTAAATGCCGTTGCCGGATGGCACCGCTTCATTGGGCCGCGTGGTCAGGGCCTCATATTCCGTCTGCAGAACCGCCAACCGATGCCGCGCATCATCCTTCGTCATTTCCAGCCCATATGCTCGCCACCATTCAGTGGGTTTTGGAGAATAAGTAAATTTGATTTATTAATTCGGCAAGCGGTTTTCACAGCGACCATCTGTTTGACCTGGGAAAATGCGTTGGGTCAGTTCGTCTACCTTGAGTCGTGTAATGGCATGTAACTTCTGAGGGTGCGTCAGCTCCACCAAGGGCGCCTTGGCCAGTCAGCGCATTTTGCGAACTAGGGTTCGCCTAGCGCGGGCGGAGCGACCCGTGCGCTTAGGGGGGCAAGCGTTCGCCCTGATCTTGCGGTGTTAATTTGACGAGCCCGCTTTCCGCAAGCGGGCGCTTTTGTCCGTCAATTTGATTGACGAAACACCTCCTATGCACATATAAAAATGGTAAATTACCATTTATGGGGTGGTTCAGGTGAATTTCTTTCCGAGCGACCCTCCAGAGATCAATTTATGTATTGATAATCAAGGTATTTTTGTCCCGATTCGTAATGGTATCGCTCCCAGAAATGGTGGCGGCTCCCTAATCGCCCGGGTGTCAGATACCATCGCACAACAGTTGGGCGTGGACATAGTTTGCGGACTTTATTCCGTCGGCGAGACCCTGCCTACGGAAATGACCCTGACTGCACAGTGGAATGTGTCCCGAACCGCCGTTCGCGAAGGGCTCGCTATTCTAATCGGTAAAGGCCTCGTTGAAACACGAACAAAAGCCGGGACGCTGGTTACCCCGCGCTCGCGCTGGCATCTGCTCGATCCCCTTGTGTTGTTCTGGATGCACCTCGCCGACCCGGACGAAAGCTTTATCCGGTCCCTCTTCGAGCTGCGGTTGACCATCGAGCCCCAGGCCGCCGGATTTGCCGCCCGGCGTAGGACGGACAAGGACCTGATCCGGCTGCAAAAGGCCTTCGACATCATGTCCGATGATCGCAGGACTGAGGAAACCGCCCGCCGCGCCGAGATCCAGTTCCACAGGGCGATTTTCCAGGCTGCCAACAACCCGATACTCCTGCCACTCGCGGCTTCTATCGAAGCGGCTGTCGTCTGGGCAAATTCCTACAAGACGAAACGCAATATCTCCGTCCGTGCTTCGTTGAATGAGCACGGCATGCTTCTGGATGCCGTTAATCGTCAGGATGATGCCCAGGCACGATGGTTGATGGAAGCCCTGATCCGGTCGGCGATAGAGCCAACCACTGCCTGGTCAGCGCCAACCGGTCCCGGCGAACGCGACCGTGTCAGGCCCGCTTTGTACGCCTGAAAGCGACACCGTGTACCGCTTTCACGGCAAGGTGTAAAATTGTCCGACCTGAAAATGATATACGTACCATTTCGGCATTGACCTTCAACATCCTTTCTCCTGCAAGCCCCGAGCCTTCCCGAGCCTTCAAGCAAATGTTTGATTTTGGCCGGCGCAGAGACTAACACTAAAGGTGGATTGAGATACGGCACACCGACATCGCCATGGACATTGAACCTGCACCAAAGCCAGGCCGCCGAGCGCGCAACGCCAGCACAATCCAAGACGTAGCCAAACACAGCGGCGTTTCGCCCATGACTGTATCCCGCGTCATCAATGGCGAAACCAATGTACGTGAAGAGACCCGCCAGAAGGTACTGGCCTCGGTCGCTGCGCTGAACTACGCCCCTAGTACGTCGGCGCGTGCCCTGGCGGCCCGGGATGCGACGCAAATCGCCGTGCTCTACACCAATCCATCCACCTCTTACCTCAATGAAATCCTGATCGGCGCCCTCACCCAAACAGGCCTCAGCGGCTGCCGGCTGACCATCGCCAAATGCGAAAGTCTCGATGAAGCGGTTGAAACGGTCGAAGATCTGGCTGCCGCCGGGATAGATGGCGTCCTCCTGCCGGCGCCCCTCTCCAACTCCAATCGCGTTGCCCTCGCGCTCGACCGCGTGAATCTGCCCTCGGTCGGCATTGCCGCCGCCCAGCAGCCGCCCGGCCGGTCCATCATCGGTGTCGACGATCACGCCGCCGCTTTCGCCATGACCTCCCGGCTGGTCGAATTGGGCCATACGCGGATCGGCTTCATCAAAGGCCACCCGAACAACCGTGCCAGCGATTTTCGCACCGAGGGCTTTCTCGCCGCCATGAACGCTGCCGGCCTCGATGTCGATGTCGACCTGATCGTGCAGGGCTATTTCGATTACCATTCCGGTTTCGACGCCGCCGCTGTCCTGCTGGGCCAACCCAATCGGCCGACGGCTATTTTCGCCTCGAATGACGATATGGCTGCGGGTGTTCTGGCCAATGCACATAGTTTCGGCGTCCATGTCCCCGGCGAATTGACGGTGGTCGGCTTTGACGACACCACGACGGCAACGACGGTCTGGCCGGAGCTGACGACGGTGCGGCAACCGACCGTTCAGATGGCGTCCCAGGCGGTTGAACTTCTGCTGCTTCAGATCCGGGCGAGGCGTTCCGGCGCAAGCTTTGAAGCGCGTTGGGAGCTTCGCGATTTCGAGATCATCGAACGACAAACCTCAGCACCAGCACCAGCAACGAAAGCCTAAATAGATTTGACTGCAGAAGCAGGGGCCAACCTTGCCCCACACCTTACCGACCATTCAAGACATATTTCTGCTTAAAAGTGAGTGGGGCGAATGTCCGGATTCGCGGCTTCCCTGCTGCCCACGAACTTCCGCTTGTGAGGTTAGTTTGCGTTCAATGAAACGACTTCGGCAGACTTACCGGCAAGAGCGGCTGCGGCTGTTTCTGCAACGCGACTTATTGTGCTTGATGGCAAAGGTGAAGATACCACCGAGGAATCCCACAGTGCGACTTGTGGTACCTTTGCCGCCGCGCGCGGAGGAATCCGTTCTCCGGCGTGTATCTTCCTTCTTCAATTGCTTGCCTGCTTTCCCTCTAAGGGAAGGCTTTGTGACGGTGGCTGTTTTGCCGATGGCGACGTCACGCAGGAAGCGCTCGATATCCGTGCTTCTCACCTGAGACACGCGCATGGCTCCGAGCAGAGGCTTAATATGGCAGTTGATCCGTGACTGATCGGAACGCAAGGTGGATGGTTTCTTGGTGCCGACGCCATCCTGCATATAGCGATCGCAAAGCTCTGAGATAGTCATCTCAGCGCGGAGCTGTTGTCACTCCTCTTGTGGGTTTCCCCCGGCCTCAACCTCGCCCAGCTTGAGCCGCGCCTCGCGGCGGGCGTCATCCGGCGTTAGCGGACCATGGCGGCCTAAAGTGAATTCCTTGAGAGGTTGCGACCGTCCGTCGCCGTTCGGTCGATAGACGACGATATAGGTCTTGATGCCTGAAGGCATGACTTTCAGGCCGAAGCCCTTGGGCTCGGAGTCCCAGAGGCGATAAATTTGTCGGTCGGAGCGGCCAAATCAACGGCGCGTTTCGTGATCTTTTTCTTACGCCCGGCCATGTTGCGCTCCAATCCGTGCCAACATCGAGACGAAAAACGCGTAACACCGTGGGAAACGGATCGCAATGCTAGTCATTGATTCTAAAGGGAATGTAAAACGGTGGGAAATGCTAAAAATCCCACTCCGAAGGCAAAGGTCGAACGTTCGAATCGTTTCGGGTGCGCCATAGGGTATAAGGGTTTGCGAGATTTGATCCGTCATCCGGAAATCTCGCGTCCTATACCGGTCCTACACCATGGAAAACCCGTCCCACACTTTCGAGCAAGAAAAAGCCGCCTTGGGGCGGCTTCGGTACACCGATTTTTTGACTCGGCGGCCGGTAATGGGCTCTTCCCGCCAGCGCGACGGGAAGAGCCACAACGGGATCAGACAGCGTGGCGCCTATCCGCTCAGAAGCCGTAACCCAACGTCAGGAAGACCTGGCGCGGCGCCGAGGCATGGAACACCAGGACGTCGCCGGCGACCGCGTTAGAGTCGCCGTTGGCAACAACGCCGGAATCGCTCGGCGCGAACACGCTGTTGTCGAAGTTCGACGCGTAACGCTTATCGGTCAGGTTGGTGATGTTCAGCGCCAGCTTGGCGCCCTTCAGCAGGCCGGCCTGGCTGAAGTTGTAGCCGAGGCCAAGGTCGAAGGTGGTGACGCCCGGGAAGCTTTGGTCGTTGGTGTAGGTGTAGTAGCGGCGGCCGGTGTACTTGCCCGACAGCGTGCCCCAGAAACCGTTGTGCTTCAGGGTCAGGTTGCTGGCGTACATCTGCTTGGGCGTATCCACCTGCTGCTTGCCGGCGGTCGGCAGAACCGTGGTGGTGGTGCCCAGGCTCCAGTTCAAGTCGTTGTCATAGGTCGTCTTGTTGAACGAGGCCGAGTTGTACCAGTCCAGCCACTTGACCGGACGCCACAGCACGCCCAGTTCAACGCCCTTGCTGGTGACGTTGCCGGCGTTGTGGAACGAGTTGCCGCAGCCCGGGTTGGCCTGGTCCTTCGTCGCACAGGGATTGTACTGCAGCAGGCGGTTGTCGAACTTCACGTCGTAGGCCGCCACCGAGATCTGCAGCGGGCGGCTGATGAAGCGATAACCGGCGTCGAGGCTCTTCGACGTCTCGGGCTTCAGCGTCGCGCCTTGCTGATCCCACACGGTTTGCGACACCGACTGCGGGCCAAGCTTGAAGCCGCCTTGATACATCGCGATGTTTTCCGAGTAGCTGGCATAGACTTCGTGGCCCGGCGCGATCGTCCAGCGCGCGCCCACTTCCGGCAGGAAGTTGTCCCGGGCCGTCAGCGAGCCGCTGGCGAACTGGGTCGAGACCGTCATCGCCGACACCTTGGCGACGCCCGGCAGGGCCTGGGCCACCGACTTGGCGGCGGTGCCCTTGAAGCCGAAATCGATGCTCAGCGCGTCGTCAAGCAGCTTGACCGTGTCCTGCACGTAGTATTGCTGCGTCGTCCACTTGGTCTGCTGGACCCACTGGACGGTGTCCGGCTGGCCGTCCACCGTCATAAAATGCGCCAGGCTGAACGGGCCGGTGACATTGGTCCAGATGTAGCGCGCTGCGCTCGAAGTGTTCTTTTCGAACCAGAAGCCCGCCTGCAGGTGGTTGAAGCCGACGTCCCAGGCCAGGCTGGTCAGGAAGCCGTCGCGGTCTATGGTGTAGCGCGTGTCGCGGATCTGGACCGGCAGGTCGTCGGCGGTCGACGTCGTGCCCTGGTTGGACAGGCCGGTGATGAAGTTGTTGCCGGCGCCGACGTCGCTGTGACGATACCATTGCAGGTGCCACTTGAGGGTCTTGGTGACGTCAAAGTCGCCGGCGATGTAGTACAGGTCGTCGTTGCGCAGGATTTGGCCGTTGGTGAAGGTGACATCGGCGTTCTTTTGCGGCGACGGCGCATTGACGCACTTGGCCGCCAGCGACGTGACCCCGCAGGAGGCCACGCCGAGATAGCTCGTCCAATCGGGCGCATAGCCGCCCCAGTCGTAGCCGAGGCGCGACAGCATGTCCTTCGACAGATACGGGTCGTCGGCCTGGTTGGTCTGCGAAATATCGGCGAAGGCCGTGATTTTGCCGCGCTCGAAGACGTACTGGCCCTTGGCGTTGAGCTGCTTGCCGGTCGACTTGTTGTAGGCGGCCTGGTTTACGAACAGGTTCTGCTGGCTGTACTGGCCCGACACATAGCCCGAGAAGCCGTTATGCTCGCCGGTGTCGACGCGCAGGAAGGTGCGGGCGCCGTCATCGCTGCCGATGGTCTGGCTGGCCCGGAAGCCGAAGGCCTTGCGCGGATCGCTGGAGGTATAGATCAGCGCGCCGCCGAGGTTGCTGGTCGAGGGGATGCTAAGGCCGGCGATGCCGGTCGCCAGATCGGCGCGGCCGAGGTTCTCGGAGATCAGGGCGCGGCTGATGGTCAGGCCGTTATAGTTGTTGTAGGCGCCGTCACCGAGCGGCATGCCGTCAAGCGTGTAGCCGAGGTGGGTGGTCGAGAAGCCGCGAACCTGCAAGGACAGCGACTGCTCGTTGACGCCCAGCGCGTCGATCGACTGCGCCATCACGCCCGGCAGGAAGTTCAGGTTCTTCTGAATGCTGGTGCCTGCCGGCAGCGCGTCGAGGTTCGACGGCAGCAGGGTGGTCACCGAGCGGGTCTGGCCCTTGCCGACGATGACGATTTCGGTCGCGTCGGCGCTGTCTTGCGCGTGAGCGATACCGGACAACATGGTGCTCGACAGCAGGAGCGCGAGGCCCACCGAAAGATGTTTGGCGCGTGATGACACGGTCATGGTCAGAATTATCCCCAGAACGAACGCCATCCGGCAAAGCGAATGGCCTTTTGATGAAGTTTAGGGGCATCCACGCATGGCTAATTATTCAGTCGGCGGAGCAAACCACCTCTGCAATGCGGAGTTCTGCTATGACTCGCAAAGATACCCTTGTGGCGGGCCTCTTAGAGACGCTTTGCAAAGCTTTTGTGAAATCGATGACGGATTCGCCGCCGGGCCGGGTCAAAGGCCCATGAGTGTTGCGACGGTGCCGCTGCACCGCATCACAGGAGAGGCGCCGGCGGGTCACACGCCAGCGCCTCACATCCACGGGGAAGCGGACGGCGAGCAAGAGACGGAAGGGGATTCGACGCTCTCGCTTGCAAGGGAGGCTGTCCGCCACAACGACGGACAGCCAATGGGATCAGTACTTGTAGCGCACGCCCAGCGTGATCTGACGGCCGGTCGAGCTGTACAGGGTCACGACGGGTTGCGCCGTCAGCGGATAGGCATAGCGGTTGCTGGTTTGGTTGGTCAGGTTGAGGCCTTCCAGGGTGAGCGACAGGCGTTCGGTGACGTTCCAGGTCACCTTGCCGTCGACGTTGGTGGTGTCTCGCGACCCTTCGAAGTCGTTGAGCAGCGGGCCGTCGCATGCCACCTGGCTGGCGGACGCGCCGGCGGCGCCATTGGCCAGGCCGGCCGCGGTCGGGTCCTGGAGGCCCGGATTACACGATCCGGCGGCGATCGGGAACTTGTTGAAATAGCCCGACCGCTTGGCGACCGACAGGCGCGCCGAGAACTTCGGCACTTCGTAGTAGAAGGTGAAGTTCAGCGAGTCCGGCGAGGCGTTCAGCCACGGCCCGTTGGCCAGGACCTGCGGCTTGGTCTGCACGCCCTTGGAGCGCACGCCGGGGTCGAGGATATAGGCCAGCTTCGAGTCGATGTGCGTCGCGTTCAACTGGACGCCGAAGTTCTCCACGTACTTCGGTACGAAGGCGAAGCGATCGGGCAGGAAGCCGAGGTCCTGCTGGTAGCTGGCTTCCCAGCCCCACAGGCTGCCGCCCGGGGCGTCGCGGACCTGGCGGGCGGTGAACGGATTGCCGCTGTCGATATAGGCGGCGGCGTTGGCGATCTGCACGTCCGTGCCGGTCAGCTGCGCCTTGGTGGCGGCGATCGAGTCGGCATCGAGGAAGTCGGACAGTTTGCCGTCGAACAGGACGGTCTGCGGGAAGCTCGACACCTCCTTGTCGAAGGCGGCGAAGGACAGCAGCGAATCCTTGGCGAAATACCATTCGACGCTGATGTCGTAGTTGTTTGAGCGGAAGGGCTTTAGCTGCGTGTTGCCGACCGTCAGCGAGCCGCCGGTGGTGGCGCCGTTGTTCGGCACCGAGATCGCCGAGATGGCCGGCGACAGGTTGCCGAGCAGCGGCCGGGCCATCGTCTTGGCGGCGGCCAGGCGGATGTACAGGCTGTCCGTGGCGTGGAAGTTGACGTTGAACGACGGCAGGGTGTCGTCGTATTCGTTCGTTTCTTCGATCGGCCGGCCGGTATTGGTGCGGCCTTCGGCGGTGATCTGTGTCTTGACCTGGCGGACGCCGATATTGCCGGTCACGTCGCGGCCGAACAGTTCATAATTGTAGTCGAGCTGAACGAAGCCACCGGTATCGACCTCGCCGACGCCGAAGCTGGCGGCGTTGCTCCGCTTGTTGGTGATGCGGAAGTCGCCGTACTTGTTGATGCAGTCGCAGTCGTAGCCGAAGACCGACGAGAAGGCGTCGAGGCTCGGCGCGAAGAAGCGCGTCGGCGTGCCGGGTGACATGTCGAGCCCCGTGCCGAATGTCCGAACCGAGCCGAGCGAGGCGACGGTTACGCCGGCCTCCTTTTCGGTCGGGTTGAGCGTATCGGTCAGTCGCTCGTACTGGTCGGTCGAGAAGGTGAAATGCTTGCGCGAGGCGCCGAACTTCAGGTCGTGATGGTCGTTGACCTCCCAGTCGAAATTGACGGCCAGCTGGTCATAATCGCTCTTGGTGGTGCGCAGGTAATGGCGCATGGCCGAGAAGCCCTTGGCGATGCCCCAGTTGTCGGGATCGGCGACGTCGAAGCCCGGATTGACGATCGGCATGCTGTCGGATCGGCCGCGTTCGTCATAGATCAGCGGCCCGGCCACATCCATGGCGTTGAATTCTACCAGGAAGCCTTCGTTGACATTGGTCGAGCTCGACACGCCGAAGAGCGCTTCCATCTTGAAATTGCTGGCGAAGCGGTGATCGAGCTTCAGCGAGAACTGGTTGAAGGTCGTGGTGTAGAAGCTGGCGTCGTTGCCGGATCGCCAGTCTACATTGCCGAGCTTCAGGTAGTCGGCCGTGCCGTTGGTGACATGGGCGTCGAGCACCTTCACTGCCGGGCGGCCGATCAGGGCCAGCCGGCCGTTTATGCCATAGGCGTCCGGCGCGTATCCGACCGAATTCGGGTTGTTGTAATAGTCGTACGGATCGAGGTTGAATGGATTGACGGAGAAAATGTTCGTCCCCAGCACGGCCGGATTGCCGTCCGCACCGTTGGCGAAGACCGGCGTGCTGCCGTAAAGTTCCTCGCCGCAATCCTGGGCGCCGCGGACGTCCGTTTCCGTCTGCGCGGTGCACAGGCCCGGATAAAGGTTGCGCTTGGTCTTGGTCGCCGCGCCCGCCGTCAGGGTGTTAAGCGTCACATTGGTGTTGTTGCGGTTCAGGCCGACGCTTTGCAGTTGGAAGTTCTGCGACTCGCTGCGGAAGCGCGAGAACAGGTAGTCGGCGGTCAGGCGCGTGTCGTTGTCCCACTGCACCTGGAACGACGAGGTGATGCCCAGCCGGTCGGAATGCAGCTCGGTGTCGTTGAGCGTGATCAGAGCCGGTATGCGAACCAGCGAGTCGTCGTAACGGCCCGAGGTGGCGAAGCCGGCCGGATAGAGGGCGGCGTAGGCCGTCGGATCCGAACCGGTCATGGCGGCGATCACGGCGGGATTGGTGATGGCGGGCACATTGGTCACGGCTCCGGTCGTCAGGTTGATCGTCTGGCCGAATGTCGTGCCCGTCGGCGCAGCGAAGCCGGCGCGCTGCGGATATTCGTTCCCGGCATAGGACGTCCCGCGATAATCGTAGTCGGCCGAACCCGCCTGACGGGCATAGTTGGAGATCGAGGTGTCCCGCGCCTGATAGGCGCCCGAGAATAAAAAGCCGAGCTTGCCGCCCGCCCAGCGCGTCGAATACAGGCCGGCGATGCGCGGATTCTGATGCTTGCCGTTTTCGTAATAGGCATCTTCGAGCGACAGGGCGAACTTGGTGCCCTTGTAATCGAACGGATGTGCTGTCTGCAGGTCGACCGTGGCGCCGAGGCTGCCTTCGTCGGTCTGGGCGTCGGCCGACTTGCGGACCTGGGCGCTGTTGAACAGTTCGGATGCGAACGAATTGAAGTCGAAGGCGCGCGACCGGTTGGGGCTGGTGCCGGAATCGTTCGAGCCCGAGGTCGACAGGGCTTCGAGACCGTTGATGCGGACGCGGGTGAAGTCTCCCCCTAAGCCGCGCACCGAGATCTGGCGGCCTTCGCCGTTGTCGCGGTCGATCGAGATACCGGGAATGCGTTGCAGCGATTCCGCCAGGTTGGCTTCCGGGAACGAGGCGATGTCGTCCGAATTGATGGCGTCGAGCATGACGCCCGACTTCTTCTTGGCCGACAGCGCGGTCTGCAGCGACGCCCGGTAGCGGGTGACGAGGATGAGTGTGTCGTCTGGGGCGTTCTGCGGGTGGCGGGGTGCGGCGCAGACGGCCGCCCCCAGCGCGGCGAACGAGATGCCGCCACGAAGAGCTCGTAGAAACGGTGTCGAATAACCTCTTGGCATGATGATCCTCCCTTGCCTTGTCATTTGGTCGTTTTTGACCATTTTATTTACCATATGGTCAAAATCTGCACTGACGGAGCGGTTCGGATTTCGGCCAGGCGGGTCCCTATTTTGGGACGGGTTTGCCCTTTAGGTGTCCGGTCCTGTTGGCCGGCATTCAGGGCTTACGGCTTAGGGCTATCGTATAAATTTAAATAAAACAACGCCATTCAATGGTTTCGGCAGGGCTTTTGTGTCATATTTGACACAATGGTTCATCCGTGAAGCCACCTGGAGCCCCGAATTGCGCGCATCGATTTCGATATTACCATATGGTAATTTTGGTGACATGTAAGGCCAGGCCTGCCCGCAGTAACGGACGATGGCTGCGCTTTGAAATGACCATGTGGTTAGTCCGGTTGTCCGCGCGTCCGCAGCAAAGTGAAGTATAACATATTGATATTGCTAATAATATTTAAAAAATGAGATTTGCGTGGCGTCCAAGGGTGATTGGCGAACCATGCTTAAAATGAGCGATCAAGACGTTGGAAAAATGTCGGGAAAGGCGTTCGGTGGGGCGGGCTTCCCTTAATCCGCTTCGTCGCGGCCGCGCCGGAGGATCACAAAAACGTTATAACAAAAAAGCGCAGGGTGCGGGCCTGCCCGTTACGGGTGAAGTGATTCGGCGGTGTCAGCCTCTGTCCGTGCTCAGGGCGGCTCGTTGCAGCAATTCGCTTCGCAATTCGTTGTGCCGGGCCTTGGTCCTTTCGACCTCTTCCATTTCGGTTGCGGTCAGCAGCTCTTCGATGACATTGGTCATGTGAGTGAGTACGGCGCGCCGGGCGGCGGCC
>CAYULN010000091.1:0-4078 GCA_964445605.1 uncultured Caulobacteraceae bacterium
GATGATGGCGCCGCCCAGCGCGCCCAGGCCGCGTTCGTGCTTGGAGACCTGCGAACCGACAGCGGCGCCGACGACCGCGCCAGTCACCGGGTGGCCCTTGCCGGTCGAACCGGTGGCCTGATAGCAGTAGCCATCATACTCGCTGCCACGATCATTGGCGGCATAGTCGTTGTAACGTTCCGCCGCCGGCGCCGGCAGGGCGGTGGCCAGGCCGAGCGCCATGACGGCGGTGGTGACCAGAGCGGTTGTGCGAACAAAAACTGACATGTGAGTCCTCTCCTGAAAAGCATGACCCCATCCGGCCCCTAAGGAACCGCGCCTAACGGAGAAAGGCTAAATCCGCGTCCGCCGTGGCGCAATTAGCAAGGGCGTAGGGAAAGGGGCGGCGAAAATAAGATTCCGGCAAACTGGAAACGTATGGCCGCCCCACCCTCACCGGCCTCAATAGCCGTCGTCGTAATAGCCATCCTGGTTGTTGGCGTCGTTGTAGCCGTCCTGATAGCCCTGACGGTACTGGCCGTTGTCGCGATAATGGAAGTTGCGATAACGATCGTAGCCGTAGTTGTAGTTGCGGTCATAATCGCGGCCGTCATAACCGGAATCATCATAGGCATAGCCGCCGCGCTGATAGCAGTGCGTGCCCGCCGCCGCAGCCGAGCCTATCACCGTGCCGCCGACAATGGCGCCCGGCACGCCGCCGGCCGCGCCGCCAATGATAACGCCGGCGACCGCGCCCCCGGTAGCATTGTCCGAGCGACGTTCGTGGCAACTGTATGAGCCGTTGCGATAGTAGCCGTCGCGGTAATAGCCGTCGTCACCGGCATGGGCCGACAGCGGAACGGCAAGCGCCAGGCCCGCGGCGAGCACCAGGCCGGCCTTGCAGATGGTACGGGCGGAATAAGTCATCTCGGGTAACCTCAAGCAGCAAGTTACCCCCCGGCGGGACCTTTACAGCGTCCCCGCGCCTAATGTGCTGAATATTAGAAGGCCGCCCCTTTGCGCGCAAAGCGGAAGCGGCCTGTAAACCATAAGTTTCCGGTTAGCCCACGCGCGAAAAAGCCCCCGGGATGGGAACCGGGGGCCTTTTCTCTCACCCATCGCGAGCCTCAACCTCTCGCGATGCCATAGGGTTTCTTGGACGTGCGTCCCGGCCAAAACGTTCAATCGCTCTGGCTGCGCATTTTTAGCGCCGCCAATAACCGCGATTGTCCTGGCGATAGCCGCGCGGTGGCGGGCCATCGTGCCAGTGCCCGCGATAGTCGCGCCAGCCCTGATTTTTCCAGGCGTTGCCGTAGCCATAGGGCGGCGGGCCATCGTGGTGGTCGCGATCGTAATAGACGTGGGTATAGATGCGTTCCGGCGGCCGTTGCTCATAAAAGACCGGCACGTAGCCCGACGGGGCCGCCGGCGGATCATAGTACTTGCCTTGGTAGGAATAGTATTCGCCGCCATAGCACTTGGCGCCGTCCTTGCCGACATTGGCGCCGATAGTGCCACCGATGATGGCGCCGCCCAGCGCGCCGAGGCCGCGTTCATGCTTGGAAACCTGGCTGCCGATCAGGCCACCGGCGACCGCGCCGATGATGGCGCCGTTGCGCTTGGCATCGGCCTGCTTCATGTAGCAGTAGCCGTCATAGTTGCGGACATCGCGCTGCTGGGCCTGAGCCAGACTAGGAACAGCGGCGGCAAGCGCCAGACCAATTATAAGTGTCTTTTTCATCTGCATACCTCTTGGCCGGTTCATGTCCAGCCTTCTCCTCGGACTATCGAATGTGCGAATGCACAACAATGCGCCGGAACGGCGGAAATAAGGCCGCAATTGTAAGTTTCCGATAAGGGTAAGGTTCGCCCTATGGGCGCGGTGCGGTATTGATATTTATAAGAAAAGCCAGAAATTATCTGGAGTACGCGCGCCGCTTCAGCCCGAAAATGCGCCTAAAACGCGAATTTTTTATGCAAACTTTAAAGCACTTTGGCGCGCATTTTATCCAAAAAGCGCACGATGGCATAAGCACACTTTTTGGAATGCGCTCGTGGCGCTTATAAAGGATGCTTGAAACCCTTTTGATCGACCTCGATGCGGCGGCCGTCGGCCCACAGTTCGGCGCCCGGATGGGTGTCGTCCGAAGCGCCGATACAGGTGCCGATCTCGTAAAAGCCCGACATGGTCAGCGCCTTTGCGCCGGCATCATCGGCGGCGCACAGGATCTGGTAGTCGTCGCCGCCGGTGACCAGGTCGACCGGCGACATGCCGGCAGCAATGGCGGCGCGGGCCGCCAATGACGTCGGCACGCGGTTGAGATCGATGCGGATCATCAGGTGATTGGCGCGCGCCATATGGTCGGCGTCGGCCAGCAGGCCGTCGGACACATCCATGGAGGCACGGGCGTGGTCACGCACGCAGGCCGCCAGGTCGCAACGGATTTCCGGCAGGTGATAGGCTTCGATCAGTTCGTTGACGTCGGCGTGCGACACGCCGTTGAGCTGGCCCTGCAAGGCCTTCAGGCCGAGATAGGCCTGACCGATATAACCGCTGATCAGGATCTTGTCGCCCGGACGGGCACCGAGGCGCGACAGGGCGCGGCCGGGCAAGGCCTTGCCGAACATGGTCATGGAGACATGCAGCGGCCCGTAGGTCGACACGGTGTCGCCGCCGAACAGCACGACATTGAAGCGGTCCTGCTCGGTCTTCAGGCCGCGAACAAAGTCCTGCTTTTCCATGAAGGTCGTGCCGCGCGGCCAGGCCGCCACCAATTGGTAGCCATAGGGCACCGCCCCCTTGCAGACTACGTCCGACAGGTTGACGCGCATCAGCTTGCGCGCCACCAGGTCGAGCGGATCGTGTTCGAAGAAATGGACGCCCGCCACCATGGCGTCGGTGGAAATGACGAGGTCGTGGCCGGCGTCGCCCGGCAGCACGGCAACATCGTCGATCAGGCCGCGCGATTCGCGACTGAGGCCCGCCAAGGGTTTGAACAGCTGATCGAGGATGGAAAACTCGTCGTGCTCACTCATCGGCAACCCTTTACGGCCTTGTTCGGACAGCCTTATTTATCCAAACGGGCGAAAAAGCAACTCCGGGCGCGGAAGATTCGTGTTTGGAGACGCCTCATGTTTATCCAAAAAGTGGCAGTCCACTTTTTGGCATGAGGCTTAAAATGCGAAGTTAAGCGCGCACATCCTTGGCGATACCGTCGAGCGCACCGTTGACAAAGCGCGCCTCGGCTTCGTCGAAAAAGGCCCGGGCGATCTCGACATATTCGTTGATCACCACCTCGAGGCCGATGTCGGACCGGTACTTCAGCTCCCAGGTGCCGGCGCGCAGGATGGCGCGCACCGTGGTGTCGAGCCTTTCGATGCGCCAGCCCGCCGCCAGGCGATCGGAAATCAGGTGATCAATGGTTGATTGTTCCTTAACGACCGCCCGCGCCCCTTCGGCAAAGAAGGCCTCGTCGGCCTCGGCCAAAGGTTCGCCTTCCAGGTCGGCGTCGAAACGGTGATCGGTGAATTCCCGGATGATCGATTCGACACCGTTGCCGGTCAGTTCCATCTGATACAGCGCCTGGACCAGCACCAGCCGCGCCACGGTGCGGGCACGTTTCTCCTTGGCCGACAGGCGCGGCTCTTGCGCATTCAGGTGTTCCATGACCGCCTTGAGGCTGTTGGGTGCTTGCTTGTCAGCCATTGACCGTGCCCTCAATCAAGGCGCGGCGCAGCGCGATCATGCTGAGGCAAACCTTGGCGACCGTGCCGCCCTTATCGCCCTCGGAGCGGCGCGCGCGCGCCCACGCCTGGTCCTCGTCCTCGACGGTCAGGATGCCGTAGCCGATGGCCAGGCGCTGGGTATAACTCAGTTCCATCAGGCCGCGCGCCGACTCGTTACAGACATAGTCGTAGTGGGTGGTCTCGCCGCGAATGACGCAGCCGAGCGCGACATAACCCTCAGAACTCCGGCCCATCGGGCGGTGAGCGGCGTCCTCGGCCAAGGCGATGGCGGCGGGCACTTCGCACGCTCCCGGCACGGTGTCGACGTCAAACTCTACGCCATGCGCGGCCAGGGCTTCCTTGGCCCCGGCCA
>CAYULN010000092.1:0-8266 GCA_964445605.1 uncultured Caulobacteraceae bacterium
CGCCGACCGAAGCCGAATAGGTCAGCATGGCGCCCGACGCCTTGGCCGCGGCGCGCAGCTTGTCGCCGGCCGCCGCGACGGCCTGCTTGTTGGCGCTGGTGACGCTGACGCCTGCTTTCAGGAAGCCCTCGAGCAGTTCGGCCGACGGCGAGACGCCGGTGCCGATATCGACGAACACGTCAACATCGGGGCTGACGAAATTGCGCGCGTCGGAGGTAAAGGCCGCCGCCAGCGGATGGTCGCGGCGGCGGGAGGCGTCGCGGACCAGGACGCGGTCGACCTCGATCAGGTCCGACCACTCCAGGCATCTTTCCAAAAACTTGGAACCAACGCCGCCGGCGCCCATGACGGCAATGCGCAGGCGGCGCTTCAGGACCGGCGCGCTGCGCAGCCTGGTCGTTGTCCCCAGTTCCGTCTGATACCCCCTGGCCAGAGCCGCCATCTCGACGGTCATGCCGTGTTCCTCGGCGTATTTCATCGCCTTGGACTGGACTACCGGGAAGGCGATTTTCTGGGCTTCCTTCCAGGCCAGGGCTTCGTAAGGCTTGGCGGCATCGCCGACCGTGGCCGGGTCGGCATCGTAGATGGCGTCGACGTCCTTGATCAGGCGCACCGGCAGATCCAGGGCCTTGCCGATAAACACGGCGGTCAGGTCGGAGCCGCCGCGCCCAAGCAGGACCGGCTCGCCCGAGGCGTTTTCGGCGACATAGCCCGGCACGACGACCAGATCGACGCGTTCCAGGTCGCGGCTCAGCACTTCCGGCTTCAGGGCTACCGGGTTGGCGTTGAGATGCTCACCCTCGGCCACCAGGCCGATCTCGGCGGCGGAACGGAACTGGGTGACGATGCCCGAACGCTCACAGGCCATGGCCAGAAGCGTGGCCGCCCGCATCTCGCCGGTCGCCAGCAGGTGCGGCGTCGCCGAAGACGAAGACGCCTGGGTATAGGACCCGGCCAGGCGCAGCAACTGATCGGTCTGGCCCTTGAACGCCGACACCACGGCGATGACCTTATGGGCGTCGCGCACATGGCGATAGATTTCGGAAACGGCGCGCTGCAGGGCGCTTTCCGAGATCAGAACCGAACCGCCGAACTTGATGACAAGACTGGACATAAGGCCTTCGAACCCACTGATATTTCACGCACGGTCGCTATAAGAGTTTCGCACAAAGGCCAAGAGAAAAGGTGAACAAGGGCCGTTTTTTACGGCGATAGGGACGCGCACCGCCCGGCTAGCTTTGCCGGTACAATCGCTGTAAGGGAGTTCTTCACGTCGTTTCGTGTGCTCAAGCAGCGAAGCGGTAGTACCGAAACGACCAAGCCAAAATGAAGAAGCCTCCCCGCATCGATAAACCGAGACCCGCTCACGGCCTGCCCGACGACAAGACCCTGCTCGAAGCCCTGGCGTCCAGCCGCGAGCTGGATGTCGGCGACCTGGCGCGGCAGTTCGGTCTGAAGGGCGAGGATCGCCGCGCCTTGCGCCAGCGCCTGAAAGCGCTGTCCGAAGCCGGCAGGATCGACCGCCATGGCCGCAAGAGCTTCGCGCCGTTGAGCGTCCTGCCGGAGACCGGTGTCGCCGAAGTGGTCGAGCGCGATATCGACGGCGAGTTGTGGGTGAAATGGGGCAAGCCAGATCATGATAAGGCGCCCCTGGCTCGCCTGGCGCCGCTGAAGAAATCCGTCCAGCAAACGCCGCCGAAACTCTACGACCGGCTCTACGTTCGTTTCGAGAAGGTGTCGGATGGTTGGGTAGCGCACCTGGTCAAGATCCTCGACCAGGGTGCGCCGCGCCTGGTCGGCGTGGTGCGAAAGGGTAAGCGCGAGCTGCGGCTGGAAAGCGTCAACCGTAAGGAAAAGGACAGCTTCGTCCTGACCGGCGCCAATCTCGAAACGCTGGCAGACGGCGACGTCGTGCTGGCCGCGCCGGCCGGCGGCGCGCATCGTTACGGCCCGAAGCCCGTCCGGATCATTGAGGTGATCGGCAAAGAGGACAGCCCGAAGATCGCTTCGGTCATGGCCATCCACAGCCACGGCCTGCCGATCGGCTTCCAGACTTCGACCGAGCAGGAAGCCGAGGCCGCCCGCGCGCCGGACCTGAGCGGTCGCACCGACCTGCGTGACCTGCCGTTCGTCACCATCGATCCGGTCGATGCCAAGGACCACGACGACGCCGTCTATGCCCATGCCGACGAGGACGCCGCCAATCCGGGCGGCTGGATCGTTTGGGTGGCCATCGCCGACGTTGCCCATTACGTGACGCCCAATTCGAGCCTCGACCGCGATGCCCGCGACAAGGGCAATTCGACCTATTTCCCCGACCGCGTCGAGCCGATGCTGCCGCACGTCCTGTCGTCGGGCCTGTGCTCGCTGCAGGAAGGCCAGAACCGTGCCACTTTGGCGGTGCGCATGGTGTTCGACGCCCAGGGCAAGAAGCTCAGCCACAAGTTCGTGCGCGGCCTGATGCGCTCGGCGGCCAAGCTGAGCTACGAGCAGGCCCAGGCGGCCATCGATGGCACTCCGGACGACCAGACCGGCCCTATCCTGGACAGCCTGCTGAAGCCGCTGTGGGCGGCGCATGCCTGCCTGCAACGTGGCCGCGACGCCCGCCAACCGCTGCATATCAACTCGCCCGAACGCCGCGTCTATCTCGACGCCGACGGCAATGTCACCAAGATCGAACCGCGCGTCTCGCTCGAGGCCATGCAGCTCATCGAGGAGATGATGATCCAGGCCAATGTCTCGGCCGCCGAGGAGCTGGAAAAGCACCGCACGCCGCTGATCTATCGCGTCCACGAGGCGCCGAGCCTGGAAAAGGTGCAGAACCTGGCCGATTTCCTCGGCACCCTGGGCCTGCCGTGGAACAAGGGCGAGCCGCCGCGCACGGACCGCTTCAACCGGCTGCTCGACGGCCAGAAGGACGGGCCGAACGCCGAAATCATCAATGAAGTGGTGCTGCGCACCCAGATGCAGGCGCACTACTCGCCAGAGAACTTCGGCCACTTCGGGCTCAATCTCGACCACTATGCCCACTTCACTTCGCCGATCCGGCGCTATGCCGACCTGGTGGTGCATCGCGGCCTGATCCGGGCATTGAAGCTCGGCTCGGATGGGCTGACGGACTACGAGATCAAGACGCTGGCCGACACCGCCGAGCACATCACCGCCACCGAGCGTCGCTCGATGCAGGCCGAGCGCGAGGCCATCGAGCGCTACATCGCCGCCTATTTGCACGATAAGGTCGGCGCGACGTTTGCTGGCCGCATCGTCGGCGTGACGCGGTTCGGCTTGTTCGTGAAGCTGACCGACACCGGCGCCGACGGTATCGTGCCGGTGTCGACCTTGGGTGACGATTACTACATCCATGACGACGTGCAGCACGCCCTGATCGGCGAGCGCAGCGGCGCGAGGTGGCGGCTGGGGACCTCCGTCGAGGTCGAACTGGCCGAAGCCATGCCGATCACCGGCGGGCTGGTGTTCAAGATGCTGAGCGAGCCCGAGGCGGGCGATCCGAACGCGCCGCGCCCGCGCCTGGGCGTGCGCAGCCGAACGGCGACGGCTCGCCCCCCGTTCCCGGGCGGCGGCAAATCCAGGGGGCCGAAGAAACCGGGCTTCCGCGATGCGTCAGGGCCGAGGCACGGCGTCAAGAACATGAAGAAAAAGAAGAAACGGTGACCCAGCCCGGGCTCGATTTCTGGTTCGACTTCGCGTCGACCTACTCTTATCCCGCTGCCATGCGGATCGGGCCGCTGGCGCACGAGGCGGGCGTGACAGTGCGTTTTCGCCCCTTTCTGCTCGGTCCGATCTTCAAGGCGCAGGGGTGGGACAATTCGCCGTTCAATATCTACCCGGCCAAAGGCCGTTACATGTGGCGCGACATCGAGCGGCTGTGCGACGACTTGGGCCTGACGTTCCGCAAGCCCGATCCCATGCCGCAGAACAGCATCCTGGCGGCACGAGTCGCCCTGGCGGTCGAAGACGGCCGGCGCGCCGATTTCGCCCGCGCGGTCTTCCACGCCGAATTTGCCGAAGGCCAGCCGATCAAGGAGCGCGCCGTGATGGAGGTCCTTCTGCATGGATTGGGCTGCGACGCGGATGAAGTCATCAGCCGGGCGCAATCGATCGAGATCAAGGACCGCCTGCGCGCCGAGACCGACGAAGCCATGCGCCTCGGCATCTTCGGCGCGCCGACCTTCATCACGGCGGACGGTGAGATGTTCTGGGGCAATGACCGACTGGAACGGGCGCTGGCCTGGGCCGTCAAAAAACCTCAGTAGGGCGTGCCGTCCTTGTGTCGGAATTGCCAGCGGCTATCGACCATGGCGGCCTCGAGATCGTCATCGGGGTAGCTGCCGCTGTCGCCCGGCAACCGATCGCCGACCTCGATATAGACCACATCCTCGCCGCTGCGATTGACGAGATGGTGACCGTTGGGCTCGCCGGCGCGGAAGCCGGCGCACATGCCCGGCCGGAGTTCCGTTTCGCCTTCGTCGGTGATCAGGGTCGGCGTGCCGCTCAGGATATAGACGAATTCGTCCTGGACGTTGTGATAGTGGCGCAGGGCGGACATGGCGCCGGGCACGAGGCGCGTCAGGTTGACACCAAAGGTCTTCAGGCCGAAAACGTCACCCAGCTGACGCTTTTCGCGGCCGTTCATCATCGAAAAGAAGGGCTCGGGATAGTTGGACGGCTTGGTGCGCGGCGCGACTTCGGCGGCCACGACGGCAACGGGCGGCTTTTCGGACATGGTTCCCTCACGTGATGCGGCGAGTATTCACCCGTGATCACAAAGGTCAACCGGCGGACCGGCAAAAAAGACGTACCGGCGGCTAATCCGGCCTTGACTTCCCGGCGATCCCGAGTATTTTCCGCGCCTCGCAATTGATCGCGCGGTTATCCGCCGCGCGCCCGAACCCGTTTTTGTAAGGACTTTCGTCATGGCTAAGCCAGCTTCGATCAAGATCCGTCTGAATTCGACGGCTGACACCGGCTTCTTCTACGTCACCAAGAAGAACGCCCGCACCAAGACCGAGAAGATGGTCCTGAAGAAGTACGACCCGGTCGTGCGCAAGCACGTCGAATTCCGCGAAGGCAAGATCAAGTAAGATCGCTTTCCAGTAAGATTGATCCCGGGCATCCCCCCCCCCTCGCCCGTGATCATGCGAAGCCGCGCCTTTGAGTCCCCCCTAAACTCGGCGCGGCTTTTTCATATCTAAGAACTATGTGCTAGCCCGGTTTACGCGCCATGCCGAACAGGCCGCGGGCGTGGCCCTTGAGGAATTCCGGCGCCCATTTGTTGTCGCCACGGAACGGCAGCAGGTAATAGGCCTTCCAGAAACGCGACTTGCCCTGATAGTACCAGGCCGGCTTGCAGCGCATGCACGGATAGACGTTGATCCGGTCGAAGCCCATGACTTTCAGGGTGTTTTCCAGGCCCTTCGGCGTATAAGGGCGGATATGGGTGGCGTCGTTATAGAAGTTCTTGAAATCCATCTGGAAATTCGGCGTCGACAGGAAGATGGTGCCGCCCGGCTTCAACACCCGCAGCGCCTCGCCGAGGAAAAAGCCCGGCTGCACGTGCTCCAGCACCGCCAGGGAAATGAAGATGTCGACGCTGTTGTCGGCCAGCGGAAACGGGTCGCGCTCGAAATTGACGTCCTCGATGTCGATGCCGACGTAATCCATGCCGCGGTCGCGGACGGCGCGTTCGATATATTTGTCGCCGCAGCCGGCATCCAGCACCACCGCCGGGCCGTTGGCGCCCTTGAAAATGTCGGGGTTGCCGCTCAGCTTGGCCAGCATGCCGATGGTTTTCAGTTCGCGTTCGCCCAAGGCCTGGCGCGCCGTGTAATCCTCGGCGCCGAAGACCTTCTGGCGGGCGTTGTAATAGGCTTCCTTATAGGCTTGATTGTCATCGGCCATGCCGGCTCTCCTGTGACAAACCCCTCGAAACGCAACCTATCAGGCAAGCCGATTCGAGCCAAATCAGGCCGCGGCGCGAACCACGACGCGGTTGCGGCCGCTCTGTTTGGCCTGGTAGACGCCTTCGTCGGCGCGCTTGAGCAGCAGTTCCGGCGTGTCACGCAGGCCCTGCGAGGTGGCGACGCCGACCGAAACGGTGACGTCGATGTGCCGGCCGTCAGCCAAGGCAAATGGCGCATCGGCGACATTGGCGCGGACCCGCTCGGCGATATGCAGCGCGTCCTGGCCCTCGGTCTCAGGCATGATGACGACGAATTCCTCGCCGCCGAAACGACACGGCATGTCGATGGCGCGGACGTTGAGGCTGAGACGGCGGGCGAATTCCTTGAGCACCTCGTCACCGGCGTCGTGGCCGAAGGTGTCGTTGATGCGCTTGAAATGGTCGATGTCGAGCACCAGCAACGACATCGGCACGTCCGACTTCAGGTGACGGGCGAAGGTGACGCTAAGCTGATGGTCGAAGAAGCGGCGGTTATTGAGCCCGGTCAAAGCGTCGGTAACCGCCAACTCCAGGCTGCGGTCAAGCGAGTTGCGCAGGAAGTCGGCATAGCGCTTGCGGCGGATCTGGGTACGGGCACGAGCCTTGAGTTCGAGAATGTCGACCGGCTTGAAGATGACGTCATTGACGCCGAGTTCCAGGGCTTTCAACAGGATGCGGCGATCGTCGGCGTTGGCGATGGCCAACACCGGGCGTTGGCGTGTCGCGTCCTGGGTGCGTAGTTGCGCCACCCAACGGAGTGGATCGAACGCCGTGGCCGACAGGTTGAGCACGACCAGGTCGACGCGGCCGGTGGCGATCTTGATGGCCCGGGCCGGATCGTTTTCGAACGCGCAGCGATGATCCTGGCCCAGTTGCAGCATCAACCGCTCGGCCTGGCGGACATTGTCGTCGATGATCAGCACGTTGCCGGTGGCGGAAATCTGACGCTGATACAGCTCATCGTCGCCCAGGCCGACGCGCCGTGACGACGCTTCGCGCTGACGGATATCGTCGACCATCTGCTTCAAACGAACCAGGGCCCGCAGCCGCGCCATCAGGATGACGTCGTCGAACGGCTTGGTGAGAAAATCGTCGGCGCCCGATTCGAGCCCCGACAGCCGGTCTTCGCGGCCATCGAGCGCGGTGATCAGGATGATCGGAATGTGGCTGGTGTCCGGATCGCTCTTCAACTGACGGCAGACTTCGTAACCGTCGATGCCCGGCATCATGACATCGAGCAGGATGATGTCGGGCTGCGAATCGATGGCCAACTGAATGGCCGTCTGGCCGTCGGGCGCGCTCAGGACCTCATAGTAGTCGGCCTCGAGCTTGGCCTGAAGCAGGCGGACATTGGCCGGAACATCATCGACGATCAGGACACGCGCGGTCATGCTCTGGCGCCCTACCCGAGATACCGGCGGACCGTTTCGAGGAAGTGCGTCACCGAGATCGGCTTGGAGATATAGGCCTCGCAGCCGCCATCGCGGATGCGTTCCTCATCGCCCTTCATGGCGAACGCGGTCACGGCCACCACCGGGATGTGCGACAGCTCATCGTCTTCCTTCAGCCACTTGGTGACTTCAAGGCCGGAAATCTCGGGCAGTTGGATATCCATCAGGATCAGGTCGGGACGATTCTGACGCGCCAACGTCAGGGCCGAAAGCCCTTCGCCGGTCTGAAACGTTTCATAGCCCTGCGCATCGAGCAGGTCATGAAACAGCTTCATGTTCAGTTCGTTGTCCTCGACGATGAGGACCTTCTTGCTCGTCATACCGTTTAAAGCCTTTAGCGCGACCCCACACAGGTCTTATGCGAATCGGCCTCTGCGGGCCGTTTGGCGAATTTCGTAATCCTTATTACAGGGACTCTCTTAAGGTGAGGTGAAGGGAAAGGTAACAAGAGGTAAAAACGGCCTTAGCAAAGCGTTAGGAAATAAGGCTTTTCGCCGCTTTTTAGCCTTTCTTTTACCCCTTTGCGGCTGCTGCGCCCCGAGTCGTTTGCCGTCGCGGTTTTCGGCTTCAAACCGCCACCGGATGGGGTATAAGCGGCCATCATCCCCTGCCGCCGCGCGGTACCTCCAGACCTTAAGGATATCTCATGTCAAAAAGTGAAGAGCGCCTGCGCAGCCTCGGCCTGGTATTGCCGATACCGACCGCGCCGGTGGCCAATTACGTCCCGTTCACGCGCACCGGCAACCAGGTGTACATCTCCGGCCAGTTGTCGAATGACGGTAAGGGCGGCATCAAGGGCACGGTCGGCGTCGATGTCAGCCTGGAAGACGCGGTTGAAGCCGCCCGGCATTGCGGC
>CAYULN010000093.1:0-25569 GCA_964445605.1 uncultured Caulobacteraceae bacterium
ACAAACGGCCGGATATAGAGATGATACTCGTCGATCAGGCCGAGCTCGGTCATCAGCCCGGCGATTTGTGGCCCGGCGACACTGATCGTCCCTTCGGTGCGCGCCTTGAGCGCGTGAACCTGGCTTTCGATGTCCCCGCTGATCAGCGTCGCGTTGGGACCGACCGTTTGCAGCGTGCTGGAGACCACCCATTTCGGCAGTCGGCGCCAGGCCACGGCGAAATCGCGCAATGCATCGCTCCAGTCCGGCTGGTCGTCGTCCCAATAGCGCATGACCTCGTACATCCGCCGGCCGTATATCGAACCGGACAGGCCGCGCACATGCTCGATCCAGTGGTTGAACAGCTCCGGGCCGGGCGCGGGCATATCCAGATTGCCGGCGACGCCGTCGACATAGCCATCGACCGACACGTTCATCGCGATAATCAGCTTGCCCATGACCGGTCCCTTCCGCCGTTTGGCCCTACGCCTTGCCTGGCAGATCAAGTCAGACCCAGCGTCAGGAATTGGATTTTGATTGTTCGCTAACGCTAAACATCGCCTCTTGATCGGCGTTCCGTATCTACGGCTTCATCCGACGCAGAAGGATAAGTATCACTTTCCCACGAGAGTTTTGTTATATGATGATTTCGAGTCAACATCAGCCACTTGATTTTGGCGGACAAAGAACATTGAACCAATAGCAGGGAAGTCCAACCTTTTCTGTTTTCGGATCAAAATGAATATCCTGAACACTGTCACGTTTTATATAAAAAGGTGTTCCGTCGGATATCAAATAACCTCGCTCAAACGACTGAAGAATGCTTGCTCGAATAGATTTTCTTTCCCCAACAAGTGAAATATTTGCATTCGGATGTTTACCGATAGCGCTTTTCGCCATCATATTTCCGACATAAAAAAGTAGAGCTAGAAATAATATGGCATAGCATAGCAACATACGAAGATGAGAGGGGACATTTTCGAGTGTAGGGTTTTTCATAAGCGCGATGATTACAAAATCTCCGAATATGGTTATAGCCGCGTACAACAAAAATGGGAAGGCGCTACTACCATTTATTGCGTAGAATATCAGTGCACATATGGTTAGCCCTGGAGTAGAATTAACAAATCTGCTGATACGGCTCAAAGCGCTTTTTGAATTCGTTGCAGTCGAGGTAGGCGTAGAAGAAGCCCAGAGAACTATAAGAACTGCGCAAATTGCAAACGGAAGCCACAAAAGGCTGTTTACCGAAAGATCGGCTAAGCTAAGGGATACGTCTTGGTATGTTAACCCAAAGCTATCCAAATATCCCATTTCATATGAAGCGGTGGCAGCCAGCGCATATGGAGCCCCGATACCAATGGCCACACTTATTGTCTCGAGGGATAGTTGCGATTTTTGTACAGTTTGCGTGTCGGTCACAATTCAAGCCTATTCAAAGGCAAAATTCATATACCACTACCATGAGTCGCAAATTCGGAATGTCGTGAATCTACCACTCGATCTAGGAACACCTACGCCTTGCCCGGCAAGCGCACCTCGACCTTTAAACCGCCCCACACCGAAGCGCCCATGCTCAGCTTGCCGCCATAGGCGCGGACCAGTTCGTCGACGATCGACAGCCCCAACCCCGTCCCCGGCCGGCTTTCATCCAGCCGCGCCCCGCGTTTCAGCACCTCGTCGTAACGCGACGGATCGAGGCCCGGCCCGTCGTCCTCGATGGCCAGGCTCAGCACCTGCCCGTCCTCGATGAATTTCGCCACCGCCCGCACACGGCGCTTGCTCCAGATGCAGGCGTTTTCCAGCAGATTGCCGGCGATTTCCTGGAAGTCCTGCTTCTCGCCGCGGAAGGCCAGGCTTTCCGGCGCCCGCCAGTCGATGACCACGCCCTTGTCCTGGAACACCTGCTCCAGCATCACCGCCAGTTCATCGAGCACCGGCTCGACCGGCGTGCGCTCGCCCAGGTTCTGGGCGCGGGCGGCGGCACGCGCCCGGCGCAGGTGGTGGTCGACATGGCCGCGCATCGCTTCAGTTTGCTTACGCACGGTTTCCGGCAAGCCCCCAGGGGTTTCCCCCGCCGCCGACAGCAGCACCGACAGAGGGGTTTTCAACGCATGCGCCAGGTTGCCGACGTGCATGCGTTGGCGCTCCATGGTTTCCTGGGCATCGTCGAGAAAGGCGTTGATCTGCCGCGCCACCGGCTTGATCTCGGCCGGGTAGGTTTTCAGCAGCCGCTGTTGCTCGCCGCCCTGGATGTGCTGGATTTCGTCGGTCAGGTCGAACAGCGGCCGCAAGCCAAAACGCACCTGCACGAAAATGGCGGCCAGCGACCCGAGCGCCAGGGCCAGCAGCGCCGCCCCCGTCCACAGGCCGAACGCACCGACGTCCTTGTCCATCGGCCGGCGGTCCTCGGCGGCCAGGAACAGGAAACTGCGATTGTCGATCACCGAATAGATGACGGCGGCACGCGCCGGCTCGCCTTGCTGGCCGACCGTGTCGAAATAGGTCTGCTTGCCGGGCTTGGCCTTCGCCTGGGCGATGAGTTCGGGCGGTGTGGCGATGCGCACGTTCCACAGCGACCGCGACTTGGCCGGATCCCGGGTCTGGCCGTTCGGCCCGATCTCGGTGATCTGCCAGTACAGGCCGGAATTGAAGTGGTCGGCAGTCGGATCGAGATAGGCCGGCTGCAACACCTCGCCGTCGCCGGTGATATTGGTGTCGGTGACCAGCACGACGGTGATCTCGCCGATGCGCTGCTGGAAACGTTGCAGCGCCACGTGCTGGAAATAGAGGGTCAGGCCGATGCCGGTCACCAGCAGGGCCAGGATGAACCACAGCGCCGCCAGCCGGATCAGCCGCCCGACCAGCGAATTGCGCCCGAAAATCAGCCGCTTGATCCCGGCCGCGATCTTTTGCGCCGGCGTCGGCGGCTGAACACGACTGTCCGGCGCGGGTTCGGCCATGTGACCGCCGTCAGAGCTCATTCACTTCATTATGCAGCGGCTTGAGGCGATACCCCAGCCCGCGCACCGTCTCGATGCGATCATTGCCGATCTTCTTGCGCAGCCGACCCATGAACACCTCGATGGTGTTGGAGTCCCGGTCGAAATCCTGGTCGTACAAATGCTCGACCAGCTCGGTGCGCGAAATCACCCGGTTCTGGTGCAGCATCAGATAATGCAGCAACCGGTATTCCAGCGAGGTCAGCCGCAGCGGCTCGCCATTAACGCTTGCCCGCGCCGCGCGCGGATCGAGCCGCACCCCGCCGCAAACGAGCAAGGGCTGCGCATGCCCGGCTGCCCGCCGCACCAGGGCGCGCAGGCGGGCCAGAAGTTCCTCGGTATGGAACGGCTTGGTCAGGTAGTCGTCGGCGCCGGCGTCGAAGCCCGACACCTTGTCCGACCAGGCGCCGCGCGCCGTCAGGATGAGCACAGGCGTGGTCTTGCCTTCGCGCCGCCACCGTTCCAGCACCGACACACCGTCGATCTTGGGCAGGCCCAGGTCGAGGATGACGCAGTCATAAGGCTCCGTGTCGCCCAGGAAGTGGGCTTCCTCGCCGTCGGGGGCATGGTCGACCACGTAACCGGCATCGGTCAGCGAGGCTTTCAGTTGGCGGGACAGGTCGGGATCGTCTTCGGCGAGCAGAATACGCAAGGCTTGGCGCTTTCAAAAATGAATCTTTTGGCTAGGTTAGGCGCTCCGGCAGCGGAAGTCGAGGCGGATCAACCGCCGCTTACCCGGCCGGTGCGCACATCGACGGTCAGGTCGAGGCGGCGGCCGTCGGGCGTCATCACCCGCACGGAAAACACCGTGTCCGATATCTGGCTCGCGTCGAGCACCCGGCCGTAGCGCGACGCCAGGCTTTTGGCGACGTTGATATTGTCGCTGCTGCGGTTCTCGTCGCCGCGATCATAACGTCCGCCCCCGCCGCCGCCATTGTCGTCGCCGCCACCGCCGTGACGGCGGCCGTAGCGGTCGCCGGGATCGCCCAGGTTAACCGCGACCGTCAATGCGCCGCCCAGACCGGCATTCAGGCCGATTTCGGCGGCTTGACCGGCGACGGGCAAGGCGGCGAGCGCGAGACAGAAAAGGGGCAAGATCGGTTTCATGGCGACGATGATGCGGTAAGACACCTGAACCTTAGCTGAACGAGCGTGTCAGATAGGCGAAATGTCGCCAGCCGCGATCACGAATTCGCGCGTCAGACGAAAAACCGCCCCCCGGCGAATGAAGGGCAAGTGTCCCGTCTTAGGCCCTGCTTGTCAAGGCGTTGCGGCTATTTGCGCCCACGCCCCGGATGGCTGGGCGTATAGCCGCCGCGATCGCGCCAGCGGCTCACCAGATCGTGAAGCTCTTCCGGCACGTCGGCCGCCTTGTCGGGCAGGGCGATGACGATATGGGCGAACAGGTCGCCACGCGCCGCTTCCTTGGCGCCTTCCTTGGCGACGAAGCCGCCCCGCCCTTTCAGGCGCATCACACCGCCGGAATTGCTGTTGGGCGCGATGGTGACATTGACCGGCCCGTCGGGCGTCGGCGCCTGGATCTTGCCGCCCAGAATGGCGTCGGGCAGCGACACGAACAGGTCCATGTGCAGGTCGTTGCCGTCGACACGGAACACCGGATGCGGTTTGAGATGCAGCTCGACCAAGGCATCGCCCGGCGTGCCGCGCCCGCCCGGCGCCGGCGCGCCCTGCCCCTTCAGGCGCAGGGTCTGGCTGTCGCGCGATCCCTTGGGGATGGCGACCTCGACCGTGCGGCCGTCGGACAGAAGCACCCGCCGCGTGTTGCCGACAATGGTGTCGAGCAGGTCGATATCGAGCTTGATTTTGAGGTCGTTGCCCTTGGCCGGCGGCGCGCTCTGGCCGCCGAAGCCGCCCCCAAATCCACCGGTACGCCGTCCGGCGCCGCCGCCGAACATGTCGAAAATATCTTCGAGGTCGACCCCTTCGAAGCGGCCGCCCGCACCTTGCCCAAAACCGCCCCCGCCGAAACCACCGCTGCCCGCGCCACCGCCGCCGAAACCGCGATAGATCTCCCGCCCATCGGCGTCGATCTCGCCGCGGTCGAAACGCTTGCGCGTGTCGGAATCCTTGAGGAAGTCGTAGGCGGCGGTGATGCGCTTGAAACGTTCCTCGGCGGCCTTGTTGCCCTTGTTCTGGTCGGGATGCAGTTCCTTGGCCAGCTTTCGGAACGCCTTCTGGATATCGGCGTCGCTGGCGTCGCGCTTGACGCCCAGTTCAGAATACGGGTCGGTTGCCACTGAAACACAGTCCTCCTGCGCAGAAGCTGTGTCCTACAGCGTAACATTTCAAGGTGCAAGCGGACGGGGTCCGCTTGCACCTTGATGTTTTTGTTTGGCGTTCAAGCGCCACGCAGGCTTTACGCGCATTGTGCTCAAGCAGCGAAGCGTTAGCACGCTTCTAGGCGTGCGCGACGGCCATGAAACGTAAATTTGGCGGCCTTGCCGAATGCCAAGGCATTCGGAGTAATTCAAAAGAAATCGGCCTTTTATCTGGCGAACCGGAGCGCCACCAGCTTGCGCGCCATCGGCTTGGGCAGCATCAGCGTCAGCGCCCCCCACACCCCAAGCGCCGCCTTGTGCCACACCGACATGCCCTTGAAGGCGAACGACGCCCGGACCATGTCGCCGAACACGCGCAACACTGTATCGCCGGCCAGCGGATGCGCCTCGGGCTGCAGCTTGACCGACGGAATGCGGTGCTGAAGCACGTGCAGGTTCTTGCGCAGCACGTCGTCGGGAATGTCGATGCCGACGGAATGGCCGACCTCCTGCGCGTACAGGAAGGTCCGCATGGCGCGGCGGATCTCGCGGGCGAAGCGGCCCGGCCGGTTCATCAGGTGGCTCTCGTTCTTGCCGTGGATGCGGTACATTGCCATCGGCTTGGCCACGGTGACGACATCGCCGAGCAAAGGCGCCGCCGTCAGCAGCTGCGAGTCGGAAAAATCGTCCCATTCCTTCGACAGCGGGAAAATCTTGTCGAGATAGCTGCGCGCATAGACATTGCCCGAGCTCGGCGGCGTCGGATAGGCATTGGTCGTCACCATCCAGTCGCGGATATCGGCCGGCGCCGGCAGCGGATCGAAGAACGGAAACACCGAGCCGCGCGACTGGCCTTCGCCGTCGATGCGTTCCATCTGGAACTGCACCTTGCTGACCGACGGTCCCCAGACGGCGATGGCCTCGCGCGCGATATCGGGCGCCAGCAGGTCGTCGGAATCGAGAAAGATGACCATGTCGCCGGTCGACGCCGCATAGCCGTTGTTGCAGGCGACGCGTTGCGTCGAATTGGGCTGAAAGATCGCGTGGATGCGGTCGCCGAACGACTCGATGACCTGGCGCGAATGGTCGGTCGAGCCGTCATCGACGACGATGACCTCGACATCCGGCCAGTCGATGGCCAGACAGCTTTCGATCGCCTTGCCGACAAAGGCTTCGTAATTGTAGTTGGGAATGATGACGCTGAGCTTCATTATCGTTATTGATTCTGGGTACGCTGGGATCCTGCCTGATCCGTCATAAGACGCCTAACCGACGGAAAAAACAAACAAATTCATCGAAAATCGGAGAGACAGGGTTAAAATATCCCGATATCGGGAATTATTGCGTCAGTGAAAGATTTTTAAAAGCAACTTGTACAAGAAACAATCGTCGCCGCACCTCGCCGTCCCATAATTCCGCTTGGATGCTCTTGGGCCCAATTTTATCGGGTTCTATAGACAGAGAGCAGAATTAAGCCCCGCCATCGGCGGGGCTCAGACTTACGCAGCTTGCGATTGGAACTCGACGTCTGGAGCCACCGGTTTGATTGCACCACTTCGTTTTTTAGGCTCGAGCTTGACAATTTCTGCAGTCAAAGTCGGGGCAAGCTGCGCACGCAGCGGCATCAGATGGCCGAAAACATCAAGGAATTGGGAACCATCCGTGAATTTGCCCATTTCGATGCTATGTTCCTCGCGCACAAAACGTAACGCGCTATAGTTGCCAAAACGTTCCGCCATCAATTCGGAGCGAAACTTATTGCCGGCGTCGGATTCCCACGTTTTGGTGAACACAGACTTCATGAACGATTCTAGGTCAGAGAGTTCTGGCCAAGTGTCCTTATTGATACGCGCCGCCACACCGGCTGAAGCCAGCTCTGCACCACCGCATGTCCCCAATAGGCGTGGACGATCTTCGCCTTCGGATCATCCACCGAGCCTTCGCTCAAGATCGCCACATGCTCGCCGGACAACGCAGGCGCATCCGGAAAACCAGAACATCGCCCGGCTCGGCCGCCGCCAATTCCACCGACTCGAACCGCGCCGCCAGCCCCTCCAGCAAAGCCTCCCGCTCCCCGACCTCGGCCCAGTCCGGCGTATAGGCCGGCAACCCCACATCCTCACCGGACAGCGCCCGCCATACCCCACGCACCAGACCGATGCAGTCGCAGCCGACGCCCTTCAAACTGGCCTGATGCCGATACGGCGTAGCAATCCAAGTCAAAGCTTCCGCTACGGCGGCGGTCACCGCCCACTCCCCTGCCCGCGCGCGCCACCATCCAGCACATCACCGGCACGCGGATACAAGGTCAGGAAATCCTCGCCCGGCAGGTCCGGGAAACCGCGAAAATTCGCATTATTATGAAATGTCCCGAGGCAGGTCCGGTACCGTTTGTCGCAAGTCGCCTCCGGCATGGTGCTCAGGTCGAATCCACACCGCGCATCGCCGAGCACGGCGTCACAAAGCTGCGTAAACCGCCGCCCGATCACCCGGTCCAATCGGCCGAGCAATCCCTCGACATGAGCGACAAAGATCCCCTCGCCGTCATGCGCCCCGCCGCGCAACTCCAACCGCGCCAGGCTGCCGGCGCCGGTCTCGACATATTGCGACGGATCGGTCCAGTCGACCACATAGCTGACAATGGCCGCCTCATCATAAAGCCCGGCAACGATATCGGCTGCCGCCAGCCCATCGGAAGCGATCACGCCGGACGCAGCCAGGCTCGACCGTGAACCCCGATGTCCGCTCCACCCCAGCCACCGCCACGCGCACCGTGCCCGCCACCGGCTTGGTGATCGGCCGCAACACGGCTCCATATGCCTTCTGCAGTTGAAACGCCGTCCGCCCACCGCCGCCCAGGCCGAGCGCCTGATCCCCCGGCGCCGGCGTCGCATTCAAAGCGCAGCTCTTATAGTCGGCGAAATCCTTGAAGCGGAAACCATACAGCTGCCCCTCCCGCGCCTCGAAAAAGCCGAGCAATTCGGTGGCGTCGACCAGGGACTTGACCCCGGCCCCGATCAGATAGCGCCGCCGCCCCAGCGCCCACGGCGAAATCCGCCGCTCAAAGCCGCTGGCCAGGGAAACGATCTCGGTCCGCCGTTCGATGCCCGCGCCTGACCCAAAAGCCAGCCGCGCCGGGAATGAGACTTCATGGAAACTGGACATATCTGATTACCGCAGCCCCATCCGCGCCGCCCGATTGAGCACGCTGGCCAATTGCGCCTCGGAACGCACCAGGCCATCGGCACCACCGCTGACCTGCAAACTGATATTGACCGTCTGGCCGGTGCTGCCAATCTCACCGGCGCCTTGCGGCCGGAACACTTCCGGCCCGCGCTCCCCCACAAGATACGCCCCGCCTGGCAGAACCGGACCGCCATCCGCCCGCGCTCCAGAAAACCTATTGCCAAAACCGCCCGAAAGCACCTGCGCCAGAACCCCGCCCAATGTCCCCGACGCCGGCGACACCCCAGCCGCCTGGTCGACCGCGCTCAACACCGCCGCCGCCAGTTCCTTCAAACTGACCTTGCCATCCGAAGCCGCCTTGGCCAGTGACCGCGCCAGGCTGTCGCCGGCCTTGGCAAACGCCGCATCGATCGTATTGGCCGCCTCTGTCGCGGGCGCTTCAAGCGTTTTCAAAGCCGCGCCGGTCTCGGCGACCTGGGCATCGATGCCGCCCAAAGGCATATTGGAATTGGTCATGATCGTTCATCCGGAAAGCGCGCCATCAGCACATCGAAATCGGCCCGCGACAGGGACGCCTGCGCCGGCATGGCCGTCAGCATCTGCCACTCCCGCCAGCTCAGCCGCCAGAAACCCTCCGGCGCAATGCCCATTGCCAAGGCCAGACGCATGAGAGATGGCCAAATACTCTCTCCCGCCCCATTTACGGGGAGGGGGGACCGCGAAGCGGTGGGAGGGGGAACGCCGTAAAGCGCCGCCGGCGTCTGCACCTGATGGATGGGTAATGGTCTCATAACCGCACCTGCCGATACGGCGCCAGCCAGGCATCGAGGCCGCTCAGATCGTCCGCCACCTCGCCACGGTTCTGATAGGCCTGGGCCACCAGATACAATACACAAAGCCTAAGCGGCGCCGGCGAAGCGTCATCGAGCGTCGACCCGATGACGCCCTCTAGCCGCGTTCTTGCGGCTTCCAGAAACGTGGAAATGAGCGCGTCCTCGGCGCCGTGGCCGACGCGCAGGAACAGCTTGGCCTCAGTGAGCGAGACAGGATCAGACATAGAGATTTCTCATGAAATTTGAGGCCCCTTGAGGAACAGGCGGTGGCGCAGCGCGCGGCGCTCGACCGGATCGAGACGAAGCTGGCCAATTACTGAACCAAGAGAGTTGTGATGCTGTTGATCGAAGGCTACGCCTCGCGGTTCGCGCAGGCCGATCTTAACGACGATGTCGTCGCCAGGGGCGCGTTTCGCGGCAGCCTGCTGCGTGGGCCGGGGGCGGTGCGGATGCTGTATCAGCACCAGGCCAGGTCGGTGATCGGCGTCTGGGACGAGATCGTCGAGGACCGCGAAGGGCTCCATGTGCGCGGACGGATTGTCGGTGCGTCGCCGGAAGCGCGGATGGTCGCGGCTTTGGTGAAATCCGGCGCGGTCGATGGCCTGAGCATCGGTTTCCGCACGCGCAAGAGCCGACGCGACGGACGGTTGCGCGTGTTGACCGAGGTCGAGCTATGGGAGGTGTCGATCGTCACCTTTCCCATGCTGCCGACGGCACGGATCACACGGTTCGCGGCGGAGGCCGTGGCGGCATGACTCTCCTCCCCATCCCATGGGGAGGTGGCATCGAGCCCATTCGGCGAGATGACGGAGGGGTCACTTGCCGTCGTAAGTGACCCCTCCGGCCCTGCGGGCCACCTCCCCACAAGTGGGGAGGAGAGTGCACCGCACGTTTTATTAATCGGAGAAAACCTGAATGAAAGAAGTGAAATCGGCCGCGGCCTCGCCTGAGGTGCGCGCGGCCCTGCATGAGGTCATGGCCGTGTTCGAGGCCTACAAGGCCGCCAACGACGCCCGGCTTGACGCCGTTGAACAGAAGCGCGCCGACGGGCTGCACGACGACAAGCTGGAGCGTATCGAGCAGTCGTTGCAGGCCGCCGAACAGCGGCTCAACCGGTTGGTCAGCCAGAAGGCGCGGCCGGCGCTCGACAACGCCGCGCCCGTTGATGAGGCCAAGGCGGCCTGGGACGGCTATATGCGGTCCGGCCGGGCCGGCCTGGAACTGAAGGCCGGCATTTCGTCGGCGTCGGGCTCCGGTGTGCTGGCGCCGACCGAGACCGAGGCGTTCGTCGCCCGGCGCCTGCAAGCCATCTCGCCGATGCGCAGCCTGGCCAGTATGCCACTCGGTCTCTGGCGGAACCTGCGCCTTCCGCCGCATGAATATCCAGTCGGCCAACATCTGTTGGATGATCCGGCCGTCCTTGTGCAGCCGCATCCACGCCTGCACCTTCGCGTCGTCCTGCAATGCGATCCAGTTTATGTTGAAAGATGGCGTACCAGGCGTCCAAGGCGTCGTAAGGAGGTCGTCGTTCTCCATCGGGGCCGAAGTCTTCATACATTTCGTCTTCCTCTTGAGACTCCTCCGGACAGATCGTGTCCAGCGCCTTGTTGACGGCCAGGGCCGCCTTGGCCATGCGCTCGACGCCGATGAAATCCTTCGGCGGCTCGACGGCCTCGAAGGCGCGCAGCAGGATTTCGACCTGATCGCGCAGCCGCTGCTTCTGGTCGATGCGCATCAGGCGGCGCTGCTCCGGCGTGGCGATCTCGCGGCCGGTGATGACGGTGTCGTCGTCGGTCTGTGTGGGGGAATTTCCGTCCATGCCCTGACTATAACGGCGCACCGTCATGCGGGGATTAGAGGCCGCTAGAAACAAGCAATGGCTTGAAACACAACGCATTTATTTCAAAAACGGCGTGGAAAATGAAAGTCGCATCGCCTGGACTAGACAAACCGGCATACGCGTCCCATATCCGTCACAGTCGCAATTACATTTTGCCGAGGTCGCCATGAACGTGCATGCCCCAGCCACCGCAACGCGCCAAATCGTCCATAAGACCTTCGGTAACAAACGCGGCCCCATTGCCCGCCTGATGAGCCCCGGCGACCTCGGCGAGATCGTCAAACCCTTTGTCTTCCTGGATCTTTTTGAAGCTGAGGCCGCTTTCGCGGGATCCATGCCGCTGCATCCGCATTCCGGCATCGCCACCATCACCGTCATCACCGAGGGCGATTTCCGCTTCGACGATCCGGCCTCCGGCCAGGGCCATATCGGCTATGGCGGGGTCGAATGGATGCGTGCCGGCGGCGGCGTCTGGCACGGCAAGGAACTGTCGGCCGGCCATTCCGAGCGCGTCAAGGGCTTCCAACTGTGGATCGCCCTGCCGCCGGAACTGGAAAACGGTCCGGTCGACAGCCAGTATATCGAGGCGGCGGAGATGCCGTCGGCCGGCCCCGCTCGGCCGATCCTCGGCGAATACGGCGGGGTCAAAAGTCTCGTCCGCGCCCCTGACGGGATCACTTATCTGCTGGTGACCCTGCAACCCGGTGAGCGCTGGACCTTTACGCCGCCGGCAGACCAAACCGTCGCCTGGCTGGCGCTCAGCCACGGCCAACTGACGGGCGATCATGCGGCCAGGGCGGGTGAAATGGTCGTGTTCAACGCGGGTTCCGAAGCGATTACGCTCGAAGCCGGTCCTGGCGAACCGGCCATTTTCGTGGTCGGCTCGGCCGTGCCGCACCCGCATCCGCTGGTGACCGGCTACTACTCGGTGCACACCAGCCCGGAAGCCCTGCAAATTGGCGAAGCCGGGATCGAACGCCTGCGCGCCCGCCTGACGGTCGATCCGACCGCCAAGGCCCAGGTGCCGATATTCCGCGGTTAAAGGTCTATCCCTCAAAAGAGGGAGAAGGCGGCTTAAACCACCGCCGGAACAACCCCGCTTTGCACCAGCAGTTCGCTGTAATAGCCCAGCAGCGTATCCCGCCAGCTTTCGCTGGTGTTCGAGAAGCGATGCCCTTCGGCAAAGGCGATCTCGCTCATCTTTTTGACCGCCGCGTCATCCGCCAGCTGGCGGATGGCGCCGGCCAGGCTCGCCGCTTCGCGTGGCGGCACAACGATCGCCCCACCCAGCTCAGCCATCTCGACGCCGTCGACGTCGTTGAACGCGATGACCGGCACGCCCGACCGCAGCGCCTCATGCGCCACCAGGGTAAAGGTTTCCGGCAGGCGGCTCGGCACGATCACGGCGCGGGCGTCCTTCAGCAGTTCGCCGATCTGGGCATGGTTGCGCCAGCCCTCGAATGTCGCTTCCGGGTACTGAGCCTGCATGCTTTCGCGCAGGTCGCCGTCGCCGATGATGCGGATCGGCACGCCGGCCATGCGCGCCGCTTCGGCGGCCAGGTCCGGGCCCTTTTCCGCCACCAGGCGGCCGATGAAGAAGAAGTCCTTGTTGCTTTCCGCCTCGACGCGCGCCTTGCGGAACGGATTGACCGGGTTGCGCACCACGCGGATGCGGTCCTTCGGAATGCCGCCGCGCTCATACCATTCGTTCATGAACGGGTGGATGATGCCGATCAGCGCCTTGGTGTGGGCGAAATCGGCATTGAAGCGCAAGGCCAGCGACCGCGTCACCCGCCACAGCTTGTGCGAATAGGCGCGCCGGTCGCAGTGCGTGGCGATGCACGCCATGCTCAGCGGCTTGAGCGTACAGATCGCCCCATCCTTCTGGTAGTTGGAATAGCTCAGGTTGGGACAGGCGATGGCGAAATCGTGTGCCGAAATGAACAGGCGCGACGTCACCGGCTGCAGGGCCTGGAAGATGGCCGGCGAGAAGATCTGCGACCAGTTGTGCAGGTGATAGATGGTGCCCGGCGTGTCGCGCTCGCCGATGAACCGGCTGATCAGCTTCTTGGCGGCGGCATTGTGCAACCCGTCGACCCCGGCTTCCGCCCAGGCGCGATCGAGCAGCGGCGCGCCGCCCAAGGCTATGATTTCAATGTTTTTATTATCCGTGAGCGGACACTTCGATCCGTCATCACCGGCAATGAAGACCACTGGAATGCCGGCCTCGGCCATGACGCGCGCCGACAGCAGAGCCATCGCCTCCGCGCCCCCTAAAGGCCAGGAGGTGTCGCTCATGACAACGACCTTATCCGGCATGGCTAGACTACCCATGGTCTGGACGATTTCCCGCATACTTTGCGCCCCGCTTCCGCGCTGTGTGGCCCGACTGGTCCATGGCTATGCAAATACGCTGCCACTCCAAAAAGAACGGTTAATGTCCGAAATTTCCCGATTTCCCCAAGTGTTATAACCTATCGGATCGGCTTCGTCGCATGGAATCTGGCAAGACTTCGGCCAAGTTTTTCAGTCGTCGAACGGCTCCCAGTCGGACCGGTCCTCGACCAGGTCCCAGGCGGCGAAGTCAAGCGCATCCTCGGGATCGGCGAGGCTGACCTCGGAAATCGTCTGGCCGCGGATCGACACGCCGGCGCGATGCACGGACTCGGGATCGCCGGTGATCAGCGGATGCCATTTCGGCAGATCCTTGCCTTCGTGCAGCCGGCGGTAAGCGCATGACGCCGGCATCCACTGCAGCGCCTCGATGTTCCCCGGGGTCAACTTGATACAGTCCGGCACGAACTTCTTGCGGTTGGCGTAGTCGGTACAGCGGCAGGTGTCACTGTCGAACAGCTTGCAATGGACGCGCGTTGGAATGACCTCGAGCGTCTCCTCGTCCTCGAACCGCACCAGGCAACACAGCCCGCAGCCGTCGCATAAGGACTCCCACTCGGGCGCGGTCATCTGTTCAAGGGTCTTGGTCTGCCAGAAAGGTTTACGCATGCGCAGCCATATAGGCCCAAGCCTCGCCGATTGAAACCCTCACCCTCCGCCAACAAACCTCCGGCAAATCCTGATCGATTTCTAACGGCTGAGTTCCTACGGTTCCGCGACGGGGCACAGAAGGAAGCCTTGGACCGTCATGAGCGGCGACGATCTCGACATCAAGCGGCGCCTCCACCAGAAACGGTCGGAAAAGGCCGCTGAACCGCCTCCGGCCAAGGCGCCGGACGAAACCGTCACGACGCCCGAACCCTCCGACAACGCGCCTTTCTATCTTTGGCTGGACGGCGCCCGCGCCTGGTTGCTGATCGCCGGCCTCGCCGCCTGGCACTTTATCACCAGCATCCCTGCCCTCGTGCGCTGGCTACTCCTCGCCCTGCTGATCGTTCTGATCGTCCTGGTCGCCGTCATCGTTTTCCTGGCCAATCCGAACTGGGACTGGGCCAAGCCGACCGTCGCCTCGATGGCGTCCGGCCGCCTGCACCGTCCGGTCAGCATCGACGGCCATCTCAGGGTCCACCTGTTCCGCTGGACGCCCGACGCCACCGTCACTGGCGTTCGCGTCGCCGAACCCGACTGGGCCCGCACGGCGACCAAAGGCAGGAACCTGGCCGATATCGACAGCCTGGCCGTCACGACCGAGATGATGCCCCTGCTCTACGGCCACATCGTCCTGCCCCGTCTCGAAGTCACCCGCCCGACGGTGACCCTGTTCCAGGACAAGGCCGGCCGCGCCAACTGGGACTTCAGCAACGGCGCCAATAAAGGCCAGCCGACCAAACTGCCGCCGATCAAGACCTTCATCATCACCGACGGCCATCTGACCCTGACCAGCCTGTCGCGCAAGATGACCTTCACCGGCACGGTCAACGCCAATGAAAAGGCGAACAGCGGCCGCACCGCCTTTGCCCTGCTCGGCGACGGCAGCCTCAACCGCCACGTCTTCCAGATGAACGCCACCGGCGGGCCGCTGCTCAATGTCCGGACCAGCATTCCCTACCCGTTCGCCATGACCATCCGCGCCGGCGACACCCGCATCGTCGCGGACGGCCAGGTCACCCACCCCTTCAACCTCGGCCAGATCGACGGCGCGATCAAGGTGACCGGCGGCAACCTGGCCGATCTCTACTATATTACCGGCCTGACCCTGCCCAACACGCCGCCCTATTCGCTCTCGGCCCAGGTCGGCCGCAACGACCGCGTAAACGATATCGGCAGGATCGTGGGCAAGGTCGGCGGCAGCGACATCGAAGGCAGGCTGAAGGTCGACACCCGTACCGGCCGCCCCTACATGACCGGCGACCTGAGCTCGCGCATCCTCGATTTCAAGGACCTCGGCTCGCTGTTCGGCGCCACCGCCGCCAACCGGCCGGGCAAGGCCACGGTCACCGCCACCCCGACCGCCCCTCAAGCCGCCCGCCGCCTGTTGCCCGACGCCACCTTGGATATTGAGCGCATCCGCGGCATGGACGCCAAGGTTCGCTATCGCGCCGCCTCGATCCGCGCCCCCAGCCTGCCGCTCAATCAGGTCAGCCTGAACATCTCGCTCGACCACGGCCTGCTGGTTCTCGACCCCATCGACCTGAGCTTTCCGCAGGGCCGCCTGCAGGGCCTGGCCCGCCTCGACGCCCGCCAAGCCGTGCAAAAGAACGCCGTCGACTTCCGCGTCACCAACCTGAACGTCCAGCAATGGTTGCCGAAACTGCAAGGCCAGCCGCCGCTCGAAGGCGTGCTCAATGCCCGCCTGCGCGCCTCGGGCACCGGCAATTCGGTGCATAAGGCCGCGTCCTCGGCCACCGGCGATTTCACCATGGTCATGCCGTCCGGTACGGTGCGCCAGAGCCTGGCCGAACTGGCCGGCATCGACGCCACCAAGGGCCTGTTCCTGCTGCTGTCGAAGAGCCCGCATGAAACCGGCGTGCGCTGCGCGGTCGCTGACTTCGCCATCACCAACGGCCAGATGCAGGCCCGCCAGATGGTGGTCGACACCGATGTCGTCCGCGTCGACGGCGCCGGCCGTGTCAACCTCAATGACGAAAGCCTGAAACTGGTGCTGAAGGGCAAGCCGAAGACGTTCCGCCTGGTGCGCGTCAATGCGCCGATCGTGGTCGGCGGCCACCTGAGCGCGCCACAGATCGGCATCGACGCCGGCCCGCCCCTGGTGCAGACCGGCCTGGCGGCGCTGCTGCAATCGATCCTGCCGTTCGTCGGCCTGGACCAGGCGAAGGACGCCAACTGCGCCGCCCTGATATCGGACGCCCACGCCCAGGGCGCGCCGGCGACTAAGCCGGCGCCGAAGCGGCGCTAGGCTCTGCCCTCTCCCGCCCCCAGCCCAGCCCCTTGGCCAGGGCCATCAACCCGACCACGCCGGTCAGCGACCCGAACAGCAGCATCGAGAACGACGTGCGATGGAAGGTCGCCGTGCCCATGATCGTGTGCACGATGCCGGTCCCCAGCCAGACGACGAACACCCACGACAAAATAATGCTCAGCACCTTCACCCCGAATATCTTGCCGTCAAAGCGATGCGCGCACATCATCACCAAAGCCGCATAGGGGACGATCAGGATCATGTCGTAATCGAGCAAACGCGGCGTCATCAGCGGCGCCAAACCCATCCCGAGCACCAGCCGCTCCTCGGCCGGCAATTCCCCCCAATGGGCGATGGCCATGCCGGCCAGGGTCATCACCGCCATGAAGCCGACCGCCAGCTCGACATTGAGATGCGACGGCCCCGGCACATGGAAGACGAAATTGGTCAGCTCGAACCAGCCCATGCCGACCTGCCGCGCCATGGTAACCGAATGCAGCGTCTTCTGCCAGGCGTGGCCGTAATGGCCGTCGGTCTGGATCATCAGCCAGAAGATGAAGACGCCGGCCACCACCCGCCAGGCAAACGAGAAACCCCGCCGCCACAATGGTCCCTCATCAAGCAGGAACAGCACGAAATAGGTCAGGAAGGTCGGCTTGACGCAGGCGCACAGCAGCACCATCACGGTGAACGGCCAGCGCGTCTTCTTGAAGATCAGCAGGCTGACCAGAACCAGGGCATGCATGACGATCGCGACATTGGCGCAGACGAAGGTCATCGAAGTCAGCGACGCGAACGCCAGCAGGCGATAGCGGATATCGATGCCCTCGAACTTGCGCACCAGGGCGAACCACAACAGCCCCAGCGTCGCCGGTGCCAGCATCACCCAGACGAACAGGCTGCGCGCCCCCTTGACGCCGAACTGGTCGACGGCGGGAATAAGCAGGCGGGCGATCTGCGGCGCGTAGACATAGGCGGCGGGCCGGTTGCCGGCGCAGGACGGTGGATGGATGGCATAGGGCGAATGGCCGTTGCCGAGCGTCCGCGCCCCACACAGCACGGCATCGATATCCATCAGCATCCACGAATGGTGCGTGAACATGTGATACAGGCCCGACACCACCGGCCAGGCGCAGATCACCGCGAAAATGCACAACAGGAAAGGATTGCGGGTCAGAACCCGCAAAACGGACAAAGCGTCCATAGACTACGCCCCCGGCACCAAAACCTGCAGAAAGCATCATCTGCAACCGCCAGACTGTCAAGGCAGGCGTTTTAAAGGCGTTGACGACAGCAAAATCGGCATTGCCCCTTAGGTTACAAGCCAGCGACGCCGTAGGTAGTCGGCGAACAGAGGCACCGTAAAGTCGATGTCACCGTGCGAAGGACTATAGATCATCCCTTTTTTGATGATGCTTGCCCGCATCGGCCCCAATCTCTGCGCTTGGCGATGCATGGCGTCGGCAATGTCGCCCGAGCGATATGGACCGTCGCCAAGCTTGGCCATGGTACAGACATACTCCCGTTCCGCCGGCGTCAGACGGTCGAACCGGACTTTGAAGAAGCCGTCGTCCAGGCGGGCGATAGCTTTTTCCGATGATTGATCGACATTACCCAGGCTGATCGGGGACGATTCCGCGATATTCCATACCTGATAACCCCATTCTTGAAGAAAATAAGGATATCCGTGAGTCTTCGATATTATAGCCGCGATAGCGTTGTCGTTTATGCTTTCTCCCTCTTCTTCAACAGGCGCGCGAATGGCAAGCTCGGCGGACTTTTTATCGAGCGCGCCGACGGAGGGATATACGAACAGCCGTTCGGCATAGGACTTGGCGTCACCGGACAACGCAGCGACCTGCGGTAATCCGGCACCGAAGAACAACACGGGAAGCCCCAGTTGATTCACCCTATGAACAGCCACGATCAGCGCTGCATAGTCCGCCACCTTGATATATTGGATTTCATCAATCAGCAGCGTCCATCCTTTGCCGGCTGCCTTGGCAGCCTCCCCGACTTTCACAAACAGTTCGGCAAGATCGAATTCCAGGTTGCCACTGTCCGCGACACCTGGATCTGCATCGACCGAGATGGAGATGTCACCAAATTCGATTTTGAATACGGCGGCAAAACTCCTGAGCGCACGCATGGCCGAATAGGCTGTAGTCTTGGACTGCTCGATCAGGGACAATTTGCGCAGCGTTTGTGCTATCCGGGGGTAAAGTAGCTCCACCAGACGTTTGTCTTCGGGAGCCTCGATGATTGACGTCAAGTGTCCGTTTTGCGCTGCGATCTTTTCAATCTGGTTCAACAGAACGGTCTTACCTACGCCACGCAATCCAAGCAAAATTTGAGATTGGGTATTTTTACCTGCCAAGGCGCGCTGAATGGCGATCGTGGCGTCGCTCAAAATGATATCTCGGCCGGCCAATTCAGGCGGCTGTGATCCGGCGCCTGGTACGAAAGGGTTTTTGACCGGGTTCATGACTTTGCCTTTATAGTGAAATCTACACAAATATACACATATCTATCAAAATCTCAATATACGCATATATACTTCCATAGATGCCGCAGTGAGACCCACATCGGGTCATCCCACGCCTCTGTCCTTTTTGCTCAAAAATCCTTTGTAAAATGGCCTCCGGCACCTTACATCCCGCCCATGACATTAAAGCCCTCTGGCAAAGCCCCCCTGATCGCCCTCAAAGACGTCAAGCTGATGGACGGTCCCGTGCCGCTGTTCGACGGCGTCGACATCGCCATCGACCGCAATGTCCGCGCCTGCCTGGTCGGCCGCAACGGCGCCGGCAAATCGACCCTGATGCGCATGCTGTCCGGCCTGATCGAGCCCGACAGCGGCGAACGCACCGTCCAGCAAGGCCTGCGCTTCGCCTTTGTCCTTCAGGAACCGGAGCCCGCCGGCGCCACCATCCTCGACTGGGCCTGCTCCGGCGGCGCGGAACATTATACCGCAGAATCCGAGCTCTGGGCCTTCGGCATCGACCCGTCCGGCCCGACCGCCTCGATGTCGGGCGGCGAAAAGCGCCGTGCCGCCCTCGCAAAAGCCTTCGCCGAAGATCCCGACCTGATCTTCCTGGACGAACCGACCAACCACCTCGACATCTTCGCCATCGAAACCCTGGAAGACCGCCTGCGCGCCTTCCGCGGCGCCGCCCTGATCGTGTCGCACGACCGCACCTTCCTGGAACGCGTCACCCAGCGCTGCTATTGGCTGTATGACCGCCGCGTCCTGCGCCGCGACGAAGGCTATGCCGGCTTCGAGGAATGGCAGGCCAAGATGGAGGCCGAAACCGCCGAATCCTTGCGCCGCCTGGAAAAGGCCATCGAGCGCGAGACCTACACCTTCTACCGCTCGATCACCGCCCAGCGCACCCGCAACGAAGGCCGCGCCGCCCGCCTGGCCGCCATGCGCGCCGACCACGCCGCCCGCATGAAGGCGATGGACAAGCCGATGGAAATGGTCATCGACTCAGGCGCCACCTCGGGCAAGATCGTCGCTGACCTGCGCCATGTCGACAAGGCGTTCGGCGACAAGGTGCTGCTCAAGAACTTCTCGACCCGCATCGTGCGCGGCGACCGGCTGGCCATCGTCGGCCCCAACGGCGCCGGCAAATCCACCCTGGTCAAGCTGCTGATCGGCCAGGCGAGCGCCGACTCCGGTGAAATCAAGCTCGGCACCAATCTCGAGGTCGCCTATCTCGACCAGGGCCGCGACGCGTTGAAAGGCGAGGAAACCCTGTGGGACGTGCTGGCCAATTCCGGTTCGGACTCGATCCTGGTACGCGGCCAACCGCGCCACGTCGCCGCCTACGCCAAGGATTTCCTGTTCCGCGAAAAGCAGCTGCGCCAGCCGGTCAAGTCGCTCAGCGGCGGTGAACGCAACCGCCTGCAACTCGCTAGAGCCTTAGCCAAGGCGACCAATCTGCTGGTGCTCGACGAACCGACCAACGACCTCGACATGGACACGCTGGACCTGCTCGAGGACCTGCTGGCGGACTATGACGGCACGCTCATTCTGGTCAGCCACGACCGCGATTTCATCGACCGGCTGGCGACCTCGACGCTTGCCCTGAACGGCAACGGCAGGGCGGCGGAAACGCCCGGCGGCTGGCAGGATTTTATCCGCCAGAACCCGGATTTCTTCGCCGAAATCTCGCGGAAAGAAGCCCAGAAAATCTACACCCAGACCACCCGCGCCGAGACCGTGGCCAAGTTGGCGCCCGCCAAAACCGCGCCGAAAAAACTGTCCTACAAAGACCAGAAGCGCCTGGACGACCTGAACACGCTGATGCCGAAATGGTCGGCCGAGATCAAACAGCTGGAAACAGTGCTGGAAGACGCGACGCTGTACAGCCGCGACCCGAAACGCTTTGACGCCACGATGAAGAAGCTGGACAGCTTGCGCGCCGACCTCGAAACCGGCGAAATGGAATGGCTGGAACTGGAAGAAAAGAGGGAAAGCCTTACGGGGTAAACCTTCCATACCTCCCCATTCATTGGGAAGGCATAGGCGTCCCCGCCCCAAAGTCCGTCGCGTTTACTAACCCCTTGTTAAACCGCGTCGGGTACGGTTTCCGGGTTGCAACCTTGATTCCGCCGGCTGTTCATGACTTCTGCGCCCCGCCGCCTTGCTCCCGCTGTCTGCGCGCTTGCCGCGCCGCTGGCGCTTGCGGCCGCAGTTCCGGCCAACGCCACCCCCGGCGCCTACCTGTCCTGGCAAAACAAAGCCCAGCAAACCGCGCCGGTGCCGACAGTAACTTCCAGCGGCGAGACCTATCCCGTGCCGCCTTCGCCCTACGGCCAGGTCGGCGACCCGTTTGTCCGTCCCCTCAACTGGCCCGGCAAGGGCGTCACCGCCCGCCCGGCGCCCCAGCCGCAGGCCCTGGCCAATATCGAAGTCCCGCCACCGCCCGCCGCTGACATGCCCTCCGGACCGGTATCGCTGTCCTCACCCGTACCACTCGCCAAGCCCGCCCCGGTCCGCGTCCCCGACCAGGCCGTCGCGCCTGCCGCGCCGAAGCCGGCCCCGCAGGCGATGCGGCCCGTTCCGGATGCGCCGAAAACCAAGGCCGTGCCTAAGGCCAAAGCACAGCCGGCCCCGGCCGCACAACCGCAACCCACCCCGCCCCAACAAGCCACCAACGACGGCGGCTACCAGGTCCCGGCCACCAGCAAGTACGCCGCCCGCATCGCTGCTGCCAGAAACGCTCAAATGGCCGACCAGGCCCAGCCGCAGCAACAGGCCGCCGCTCCGGCCAAACCCGCCGCGAAAGCCAACTCCGCCGGTCATACCGCCACCGCGCCCGCCCCGGCCGAACCGCTCGCCGCCCAGGAAACCGACCACGTCTTCATTCCGGGCGAGCAATACACCAACGCCCAGGACGGCCCGCGCCTGTACAGCCTGCACCGCGCCTACGGCCTGACGCCCGATCCGATCACGGTGGACCACGACGCCACCGGCGCCATCCTCGATACCGCCGACCTGAACGCCGATGAGGGCAAGGATGACGGCAAGGGCGACGCCAAAGACACCGACAAAGACACCGGCCAATCCGACCAGGCCGGTGACAGCAAGACAAAACCGTAAAGGGCCGCCCAAGGGGAAACCATGACCGCGCCGAACTCCTCCCTCGTAAGCCTGATCGAACTCGCCAAGGAGCCGTCCAGCGAGAAGCGCCGCCTGCTGCTGCGCGAGGTGACCAACATCTTCATGACCCACCCGGAGGACATCGGCGACTCCGAGATGGCGCTGTACGACGAGGTGATGAGCCAGTTGTCGGACGACATGGAAATGATGGTCCGCGCCGAGATCGCCAACACCATTTCCGACGCCAAGGCCGCGCCGCTCGGCCTGCTGCGCCGCCTGGCCAGCGACGACATCGAGGTCGCCGAGCCGATCCTGACCCGGTCGAAGGCGCTGTCGGAAAGCGACCTGATGCACGTCGTCCAGACCAAGGGCCAGGACCACCTGCGCGCCGTTTCCAAGCGCGAGGAAGTGTCGGAAAGCGTCTCTGGCGTCATCGTCAAGCGCGGCGACGACGACACCCTGCACACCCTGCTGAGCAATGATGGCGCCCGCCTATCGCGCGCCTCCAACGAGGAGGTCGTGCAGCGCGCCCAGGCCAATCCGGCTCTGCACGAAGCCGTCGTCAGCCGCAAGGACCTGCCGGCCGACCTGATGAACGACATGTATTTCGTCGTCGAGGCCAAGCTGCGCGAACGCATCATCGCCGAGAACGCCAAGCTCGACCCGGCGGTCATCGAACACGCCATCCACAAGGGCCGCGACAAGGTGGCCGTCGCCTACGGCAGCTTCCCGTCCGACTACGAGCAGATCTCGCGCGACGTCAGCGCTTTGCGTGCCAACGAAAAACTGACGCCGCAACTGCTGGCCAAGTACATGCGCGACCCGAACCCGACCTACTTCCTGGTCGCCCTGTCGCAGATGGCCGACATCGACTTCCTGACCGCCCGCCACCTGGTGGAAAAGAAGGAGATCGACGCGCTCGCCATCGCCTGCAAGGCGGCGCATCTCGACAAGGCCCTGTTCCTGACCTACGCCATGATCATGCTGTCGGACCAGGAAAACGCCATCGGCCGCGCCGCCGAATACGGCAAGCTGTACACCGACCTGCCGGAGGAAACGGCTCTCCGCACCATCCGCTTCTGGCGCCTGCGGCGGGCCGAAGGCCACGCCGCCTGATGCAAAGAACCGGGCGCGCCGAAGGCCACGCCGCCTAAGTTGGTTTTTTGAGCCGAGCCTGATCGCCTGCGGCGTCCCGGAACGCTTCATCGACGGCCTGGCCCCCTCTTTGAGGGGGAACACGATATCCGCGATGAAGGGGACGGTCTTTAGCTCCCGAATGGCTTGTCGGTGGCGAAGCTGGACGACGGCGGCACCTTGAAGTCCTCCAGCTTGTCCGGATGCGCCGGATCGAAGCGCTTCCAGCCGTCGACCACCTGGTCCGCCACCGGCACGTGGTTGTCCTTCAAGCCCTGCACGATCAGCTTGGCCAGCTCATAGGCCCCGAAAGCGCTATGGTGCGTGCCGTCGACCTTGGAGAAATCCTCGTTATGCTCGAACAGCACCTTCGAGCCGTCCTCGCCGAAGCTTTCGTACAAAGGCGCCGAACTGGCGTTCAGGTCGATCAGCACCGACCCCGTCTCCTTGGCCGCCTCGCGCGCCAGCTGCGGATATTCCTCCAGGCTGTTGACGATCTTGCCGTCGACGAAGGTGCGCCGGTTCATCGAGGTGACGATGATCGGCGTCGCCCCCTTGGCCTTGATCTTGGTCGCCCAGTCGATCAGCCCGGCCTTGTACTTGGCCGGTGCGTCCGGATCCTTGGCCTTTTCCTTCATGTCGTTGTGGCCGAACTGGACGATGAAATAGTCCCCCGGCTTGATCAAGGACAGTATCTTGTCGAAGCGTTTGCGGGCGATCGACGCCGATACCGACTCGCCGGATTCGCCGTGATTGGCGATGGCCACGGTCGGCTTGAAGAAGGCGGTCAGCATCTGCCCCCAGCTGGTATAGGGCTCGCCCATCTGGTCGCACGACGTCGAGTCGCCGAGGATGTAGATTGTCGGCACGTCGATCGGATCGACGACGACGGTTCGGACCTGCGGGTTCTTGCCATCGAATTCCAGCGTGATGCGTTCGTCCCAGGCGCGGCCTTCCTGGACGCTTTCGCGCGGCCCCTTGAGCTGCACCTGCGTCCCGTCCGGCAAGTTGGGCGTGCGTACATTGACGATGAAGGTCTTGGTGACGCTCTTGCCGGCCGGGACAGTAACCGGCTCGACCATCAGCCGGCGCAGCTCCGCCCGGACCGTGGTGTCGGACGCCTCGTCGCCGCCGAACGTCACCGTGATCTTGTAATTGCCTTCCGGCGCGTCGACGCTGAAGAAGAACGGCTTGCCGCCCAGGCTGTATTTTTCGGCGGCGGGCGCATCGCCGTTGATGCCATATTGCGTCTGGGCTGTGTACTGGCTGTCCTCGCTGACGATGTAGTGGCCGTCCAGCGGCAACTTCGGGCTGGGGAAATGCCCGAACAGATAGGTCCGGTCGGTCGGCGCCTGCGCCAGGGCTTGCCCGGCCAGCAAAGCGCCCGCCAACAAGGTTCCCACCATCATCCAACCGGTCTTCATGCACTGCCTCCTGCTTTTGTTATTCCATTACACGCAATACCGCGCCTGATTTGTCGCAAGCTGCGCAATTTGCCTCGTCCGACCCATTTTCCCCTTGGAAATGGGCCAAATGACCGGGGGACAGGCGCGAAAAACTTTGTTACGCAAGACGCCCGTTCACCCGAGAGGCCGCGATGCAGATAGAGCATGTCAATCCCGAAGCCATGCATTCCAATCCCGCGTTTTCCCACGGCATTACCGTATCGGGCCCGTCGCAGACATTGTTCATCGGCGGGCAGAACGGCGTCAATGCCGCCGGTGAAATCCTCGACGGCCTGGGCGCCCAGGCGGAACAGGCGCTGGCCAACCTGCTCCAGGTCGTCCAGCGCGCCGGCGGGTCGCAAGCCAACGTCGTGAAATTGGCGATTTACATCGTGCAGGGTCAGCCGGTCGGGGAAGCCTTCGCGGCGGCCCAGAAGGTGTGGGGTCCGCATCCCACCACCGTGACGGTGCTGATGGTCGCGGGCCTGGCCAACCCGAAATTCCTCATCGAGGTCGAAGGCGTGGCGGCCCTGTCGGCTTGAATTGGCTTACGCCGCTTTCTTGCCCTTGAAGAACGACCGCACATACCACAGGGCGATCAGGCCGCTGAGGATGCTCAGCCCCTTGCCGACCGGCTTGCCATACAGCGATTGCAGCTGCGCCAGATCGACATGCGTCCACCCCGCCGCCAGCCTGACGATGGTGTTGGAAATGCCGTTGATCTGGTCGTACAGCGGCGAATGGCCGGCGATGTCGATATGGCTGAGCGCCGCGAACATCTTGAACGCCGTCATCGGCGCGTAGATCAACAGACAGATGAAACCCGCGTTCATCAGGATCAGCGCCAGATTGACCGGCGTGCCGATGCCGAACAGGTACTTGCGGCTGGCGATCACCGAGAACAGCAGGTAGATCTCGTTGAGGAGGATGATGCCGATCTGGCTGGCCA